>JAGWNX010000199.1 GCA_028872955.1 Acidobacteriota bacterium | reverse complement strand
GTGCGGCGAACTGCTGCGCCGCTACTGGCATCCGGTGGCGCTGAGCGACAGCGTCAGGTCGGAGCCGCGCAAGGTGCGGATTCTGGGCGAGGATCTGGTGCTGTTCCGGGACCGCCAGGGCCGCGCCGGACTGCTGTATCCGCGCTGCATGCATCGCGGAACCTCGCTGTACTACGGTCGGGTCGAACACGATGGCATTCGCTGCTGCTACCACGGCTGGCTGTTTGACGTCCAGGGCAACTGCCTGGATCAGCCGTGCGAGCCGGATCATGGCCGCCACCGTGAATCGGCGCGACAGCCGTGGTATCCGCTCGAGGAGCGCTACGGACTGGTGTTCGCCTATCTCGGGCCGCCGCACAAGCGGCCGGTGCTGCCGAGCTACGACAATCTGGAGACGCTCGCACCGGGCGAAACCCTGTGGCGCAGCTTCGGCGGGTTCGGTGCGACGGGCGATGATTCACTGCCGGTGGTGCCGTACAGCTGGCTGCACATGAACGACAATGTGATGGATCCGTTCCACGTGCAGGTCCTGCACTCCACGTTCAGCACCGTGCAGTTCGTACCGCAATTCGCCGTGATGCCGCGGGTGGATTTCTTCGAAACCGAGGCCGGTGTGTGCTATTCGGCCATCCGCCGGCTTCCCGACGGCCGCGAGGTGGACCGGATTTCCTCGTGGCTGCTGCCGAACATCATGAGCGTGCCCGATGTGACGCTGAAGGCCGGTCCGTCCTCGGGCATGTCGTGGGTGGTGCCGGTCGATGACAGCCACTACGTGCAGGCCATGGTCGCGCGCGTGCCCCGGGATGCGCCGTTGCGCAAAATGCTCTTCAACGGCAAGACCTGGGGCCAGATGAGTGAGGGCGAACACCGTAATACGCCCGGGGACTACGAGGCCCAGGCCGGACAGGGCCCGATCACGCTGCATTCCGAGGAACATCTGGTGAGTTCGGATCGGGGTATCATGATGCTGCGACGGATGCTGCTGCAGCAGATGCAGGTCGTGGCCGCCGGCGGGGATCCGCTCGGGGTCAGCTTTGATGCGGGGGCCGCCCTG
>JAGWNX010000002.1 GCA_028872955.1 Acidobacteriota bacterium | reverse complement strand
CGGGATTGAACCTCCATTCTACCCTGTAGGGCGGGGGAGGGCGGCATCTCAAGCCACGTCGCCGGTTGCGATCGATGCCCGGCTAATTGTTCCTCGTTCGGGCTCAATTAGCCGGGAGGTATCGCACTCGGTACTCACGTGCTGCAGAATAATGTCGATTATGTCGAACATACGACAGACTTTTCTGTAAAAAACGTTAGATTCGAGCATGTTAACGTGTTGCGTCCCGCCCGAAGTTCTCTGAGTAACGTGGCGGCTCTTTGCAGACACGCGGAAGGCTTTGCCGCAGAGAAGTATTGGAGTCTACGACGTATATGCAAGAACACCTGCCGCATTTGCGGAATCTTGTTTTATCTTCCCTCCCAGAGAACGAATTCGAGGCATTGTCGCGGCACCTGGTTGCGGTAGACCTGCCGATCGGCAGATCCCTGTCTACGCCGAGTCAGCCGATTGAGTACCTCTACTTCCCCAACAGCGGCCTCATCTCCACCGATGCAACGACGGCAAAGGGCGAGATGGTGGAAGTGGGCATCATCGGTCGCGAGGGGTTTTCGGGTCTGCCCGCGCTGCTGGATCAGCCGCAGATGTCACACCAGGTGATGATGCAGGAGGCGGGCGAGGGGCTGCGGATCCGCTCGGCAGTCGTGCGCGACCAGTTTCTGCGTGGTGGCATGCTGCAGCGCGTGGTGCATGCCTTTGCCTACCTGCAGATGGTGCAGGTCTCGCAGTCCGTACTGTGCAACCGGATGCACTCGGTGGAGCAGCGCATGGCGCGCTGGCTGCTGGCCTCGGCAGACCGCACTGAGTCCGAGGCGCTTTACCTGACCCACGAGTTCCTGGGGCAGATGCTCGGCGTGCAGCGCTCCACGGTGACGGTGACCGCCGGAGAGCTGCAACGGCAGGGCGTCATCGGCTACAGTCGCGGACGCATTGAGATTCTCGACCGGCGGCGGTTGCGCACTCTGGCGTGTGAGTGCTATGGCATCGTCCAGAGCGCGTATGACCGTATGCTGCGGATGCAGCCCCCGGCCAGCGCCGGCTACCTGCTGCCCTAGGGAAGTTCCAGACGCCATAGATCGTGCAGGTGCAGCACGCCCAGCACGTCCTGCTCCGGCGAGGTCACAATCAGCGACGTAATCTTTCGTTCCTCCATCAGCGCCAGAGCGGCAGCGGCGAAGGTGCCGGGAGAGACTGTCAGCGGCGTCGTGTTCATAATCTCGCCTGCGGTATGGTCCAGCGCGTGGTTGCCGTCGCGCTCCAGCAGGCGGCGCAGGTCGCCGTCAGAGATCATGCCCAGCAGCTTGCCTGCGGGGTCCAGCACGGTGGTCATGCCCAGCTTCTTGCGCGACATCTCATAGATCACCTGCGGCATGGGGGTGGTTGCCGTCACGGCCGGAATGGCGTCCCCGGTATGGATCAGGTCGCGCACTCGCGAGAGCCGCTTGCCCAGCTTGCCGCCCGGGTGCAGGTCAGCAAAGTCCTCGGGCTTCCAGTTGCGGCGGCGGCTCAGCTCCAGCGCAATCGCATCTCCCAGACCGAGCATCACCGTTGTGGAAGCCGTCGGCGCAAGGTTCAGCGGGCAAGCCTCGGCAGAGACGCTGATATCCAGTACCCATTGGCTGGACTGCGCCAGCGTGGAGGCGGTTGCGCCGCACAGTGAGATCAACCGGACATTGAGCCGCTGCAGCGTCGGCAGCAGGCGAACCAGCTCCTCGGTCTCGCCCGAGTATGAGAGCGCCAGCACGACGTCGCCTGCCTGCAACATGCCCAGGTCGCCGTGGATAGCCTCGGCTGGATGGAGAAAGTGGGCCGGAGTTCCGGTAGAGCGCAGGGTGGCCGCAATCTTGCGGGCAATGATGCCGCTCTTGCCGATGCCGGTAACGACGACCGGGCGCGGCGCTGCCGCCAGCTCGTCAATCACCGCCGCGAACGTCTCTCGCAGTGAGGTGTCAAGGCGCTCCGCCAGCTCGGTAAGAGCTGCGGCTTCCATGCGGACGAAGTGGGAAGGGGCGTCGTGCGGCATACAGGTGTCGGCAGAACGATGCTAGCAGAGCACGCTGAAGAAATGCTGCTGACGTAGCTTCAGCGCTGGCGGCGGTCGTCCAGCTGCTGCATCAGGCTTGCGACTGCGGCCTTGGCCGGGTCGTCGCTGGCCCGCAACCCGGCGATCACGCCTGCGCGGTCCTCGGCAGAGCGGTTCTGGTTGTACTTGCGCTTGGCCTCCAGGCGAGCGATCGGCAGCTCCACCCCGATGATCGCCTTCAGCTGTGCCTCCACGTAACTCTCCGGTGCATCCGCAACCTGCCACGGAGTCGGCATCGTTTGCTCATGCCTCTCGGTAAGGTGGGTGACGACGGTGCGTAGTTGGGCGGGGTCATCGAAGAAGCGCGGTTTGCCGTAGACGTGGACTGCGGTGTAGTTCCAGGTCGGCACTACGCGGCCAGTCTGCTGCTTGGCGGCATACCAGCTTGGCGAGATGTAGCTATCCAGCCCGGCGAAGATCGCCAGGGCCTCGCTCTCGGAATCACTGCGCTGCCACTGCAGGTTAGCCCGTGAGACGTGGCCATAAAGCGTGCCACAGGGGCCGTGCTGGGGCTCCAGATACAGCGGCAGATGCGTGGCAACCAGGCCGTCTGGGGTAGGGGTGACCAGGGTGGCGAACGGGAACTGCGCCATCAGCTGCTGGCACTCGGCGAGGTCGTCTACGCGGAAGTCTTTGGGGGTGTACATCTTGGCGTATCCCCTTGGGGCAGGGCTGCGATGCTTCCTGCATCATATCCGCTCGGCAGCGGAAGCGGCCCGTGCAAAGGCGGTAAACTAGAGGGGAGGTTGCAGCAAGGCCCGGAGGGATAGTGGCTGTGAAGCGGATGGTGCTGGTAGTTGCGTTGATGGTCAGCGGAATCTCGCTGATGCTGTGGGCAGGCTGGCATAACCTGCGCGAGCGCCGTCTGGAGCAGCAGCAACAGGCCCAGCGTCACATTGATCTGGTCCCCGGGGGCTCCAATGGCAGCGCCCAGGGCGGGGGCGACGAGCAGTTGCCGAGCCTGGTGGGCAAGCCCGCGCCGGCCTTCTCGCTGGTCACCCTGGAGGGCAAGCGGGTCACGCTGGCCGAGTACAAGGGGCGTCCGCTGCTCATCAACTTCTGGGCCACCTGGTGTGCGCCCTGCAAGCTGGAGATGCCGTGGTTTGAGGAGTTCCGCACGCAGTATGCGCCGCAGGGCTTTGAGATTCTGGGCATCGCCGAGGACGACGCCGGTAAGGATGAGATTGCCAAGGTCGCCCGGCAGGCAGGCGTGACCTACCCGGTGCTGTTGACCGATGGCAAGGTGGCACCGGCCTATGGTGGCGTGGACGTGCTGCCCATGTCGTTCTACATCGACCGGAACGGTGTGATTGTGGAGCAGACCGCCGGGCTGGGGGGCAAGGATGAGATTGAGGCAAACATCCGTAAGGTAGTGGCCACTCCGGCGCAGTCCGGTGGCACCGCCACGGCGGCAGTTGCTGCGCCGTCTGCGGCAGGGGCGCAGTGAGGGCGCTGCCCGGCCTGCTGCTGGCGTGGATGGTGGCAGGGCCGTTGCCGAGCACAGGGCAGAGCCTCGACGTGCCGCTGGGGCCAGAGCCCGGGCCGACCGCTCGCGCAGGTGCCTGGGTAAGCTACGCGGCCGAGCCCCAGGTGATTCTGGCCGGACGCATGCAGCAGCTTACGCTGCGCTTTCAGGTCGCCGCCGGCTACCACGTCAACTCTCATACGCCGCGTTCGCAGTTCCTTATCCCCACGGAGCTGCGCCTGCAGCCGGCGGATGGGGTGAAGCCTGGCGCCGCTGCCTATCCCGCTGGCGCGCCTTACAGCTTCGCCTCTGCCCCGCAGGAGAAGCTGGACGTCTACGCGGGCAGATTCAGCATCACTCTACCGGTGCAGGCCAGTGCGGGCGAGCATGTACTGCATGGCACGCTCCGCTACCAGGCATGCGATCGCGCGTCGTGCTATCCGCCGCAGCAACTGGCAGTGCAGGTCCCCTTCCAGGCGCGGAATTGAGGAGTATCTGCAGGGCTCGCAGTGATTAGAGAGATACGCCGCGCGGCCCTGCTACGAAGCGGGGATTGTCACAGGCAGCGAGCGTGTTCGAATAAGGGTTTGTACAAAGAATTGGAGCAAAGTAGGACGGCATGGACGAGTTTAGAAGGCTGAAGCGGCTGCCCGCATACGTGTTCAACATAACCGGAGAGTTGAAGGCTGCAGCGCGCAAGCGTGGCGAGGACATCATTGACTTCGGAATGGGCAATCCGGATGGCGCAACGCCGAAGCACATTGTCGATAAGCTGATCGAGGCCGCGCAGAAGACGGCCACGCACCGCTACTCGCTGTCGCGGGGCATTCCGCGTCTGCGCAAGGCCATCTGCACCTGGTACAAGAGCCGCTACGACGTGGACCTGGATCCCGAGTCCGAGGCCATTGTGACCATCGGCTCCAAGGAGGGCATCGCGCACCTCTGCCTGGCTATGCTGGACGAGGCCGACACGGTGGCCGTGGCCAACCCAAGCTACCCGATCCACATCTTTGGTCCCGTCATCGCGGGCTCGAAGATTCAGAGCATTCCGTTCGAGGGTGGGGATGAGAGCACGCTGCTGGCGCAGCTGGAGCACGAACTGCCGCGCATGACGCCGCGGCCGAAGATGCTTATCCTCAACTTCCCCTCCAACCCTACGGCACAGTGCGTCACGCTGCCGTTCTTTGAGCGGGTGGTGGCCTTGTGCAAGGAGCTGGGGATCTACATCATCCACGACCTTGCCTATGCCGATATCGTGTTTGACGGCTACCGCGCCCCCAGCGTGCTGGAGGTTCCCGGCGCCAAGGACATCGCCGTCGAGTTCTTCACCCTCTCGAAGAGCTACAACATGCCTGGCTGGCGCGTCGGCTTCATGGTGGGCAACAAGAAGCTGGTCGCTGCTCTGGCCCGCATTAAAAGCTACTTTGACTATGGGACGTTCACGCCCATCCAGGTGGCTTCTATCGCCGCGCTGGAAGGCCCCCAGGAGTGCGTGCATGAGATCTGCGAGACCTACCGGCATCGCCGCGACGTGCTGGTGCCCGGTCTGAACAAGCTGGGCTGGCCCGTGGAGTTGCCGAAGGCGACCATGTTTGCCTGGGCGCGCGTCCCGGAGCAGTATCGTGCGCTGGGCTCGGTCGAGTTCTCAAAGAAGCTGCTCGCAGAGGCGAAGGTCGCAGTCAGCCCCGGCGTCGGCTTTGGAGAGTACGGCGACGGCCACGTTCGCTTCTCTCTGATCGAGAACGAAGAGCGCACGCGTCAGGCGCTGCGCGGCATCAAGCAGATGTTTCGCAACAGCTAACTCGGGATCATCCCAACAACGGCCGGACCAACCGCAGTGGTTTGCGTGGTCCGGCCGTTTTTTCATAGCGTCCTGGTGGTCGCTGCTGGCTATGGCGCCAGGGTCAGCGTCTGCGTGCCGCCGTGCAGCGGTGTGGAGTTGCCGCGCCACACCAACTCGCCGGTTACGTGGTCCGGCAGGGTGATGGTTGCGCTCCAGCCGGCATCGCTCTGGGTGTACTCCACCTGCACCTTGCCCTGCGGCGTGGCCATGGTGGCTGCAGCCTGGTGCAGCGGGCCCAGATGCGGCTCAATACGAACGGTGTGGAAGCCGGGAGAGCCGGGGCCGATGCCCGCGACGATGCCGATCAGGTCCAGCGTCGGATGCGCGCTCCAGGCATGCGAGTCGGAGCGGGTCGGCTCCGGATTCTCTGCCCAGGTGGAGAGGCCCAGGGCCAGCATATCGCGCCAGGGCTGTAACTCGGCGATGTACTTGTCGCCCAGGCCGGCGTGCACCAGCGCGCGCGCGACGTAGTAGCGGAAGTAGTAGCTGGCCGGGGAGAGAGCAGAGTGCTCCGCAGCCATGGTGCGTCGCATCACAGCCATCTGCTGATCGTGCGGAATGACGTCGAGCAACACGGCCAGCGCGTTGGCCTGCTGGCTATAGGTCTTGTGCGTTGGCGTGTCGGCCAGCAAGCCGGAGGTTGCATCCCAGTTCAGTCGCAGCAGTGCGTCTGCGGCACGCCTGCTGTGCTCGCGGTAGCGTGCGGCGCGCTCAGGCTCGCCAAAGCGATCTTCCATCTCGGCGGCATTCTGCAGCGCCTCAATGTACTGCAGCGTGAGCGCAGAGGAGCCGCCGTCGGCCTCCTGCGGCGGCACACCACCGTTGTAGACCGGCGGGCTCCAGTCGAGGAAGGGCCACCACTCGATGCGAGCCAGCAGCCCATCCGGCCGCTGACGGGCAGAGAACCAGTCCAGCGTGCCGCGTGTGGAGGGCAGCAGCGAGGCCACGAAGGCCGGGTCGTCGCGGTAGAGGTAGAAGTCATGCAGCATGCCGACCCAGAGCAAGGAGAACGGTGGAATCACCTGCGTCAGGTTGGAGGGGTAGCGGCTCTGTGTGATGCCCTCTGTCAGCAGCGAGTTGCGATAGGCCAGCATGGCCTGCCGCGCCAGGCGGTCGTCTCCGGTCACACCGTAGGAGATCATCGCCTGGATGCGGGTATCGCCCACGTACTGCAGCTGCTCCCAGTAGGGCGTGTCCATGTAGGTCTCGTGCGCGCAGAGTTGTGCGGTGCGCCAGCCTACCTGCCAGATGCGGGCAAGCGAGCGGTCGTTGCTGGCAAAGCTGCCCACCTGCTGGAAGGGGTAGGCGGTGTAGTAGGCCGTCAATCCGGCCAGTGTCAGCGGCGCGTTGGCGGTGTCGACATCAATCTGCAGATACCGCCAGGTGCGCCACCACAGGCTGCGATACGTGCGGTCCTCGCCATCGGCCAGAATGCGGTCGTGGATGCCGTGAATCTGTCGACCTTCCACCAGGTTGCGATTCCCCTTCTGGCCATGCTCGTCGTACAGGGCCTCGGCATAGGTCAGTCGCAAGGCCGCATCTTTGCCACCCTGCAGGTGCAGTGCAGGGAAGGCGGTGGTGAGCGTATCGCGGTCCAACAGCAGGGTGGCGTGGGTGTGCGGCGGAACCACCACCGGCTTATCCAGCGAGGTGCCGGCGGGCACTCCGGCGACGCGCACCACGTGCCCTGCCGTGACCGGCTCATATTGCATCTGCGGCAGGGTGTCCGGCTCCAGAATCCAGCGCGTTGGACTGTCCTGCGCTCCGGCTGGCGCTGCGTTGCCCAGCGAGCGTGCCGCGGCCCAGCCCTCGGGGTTGGGCTTGGCGGTGTCCCAGTCCCAGCGTGTCTTGCGGCCGTCCATCACCTCTTCTGCACCGGCGGCGTAGTAGTTGCCCTGGGGGTCCTGGTCTACGGAGCGGCCTTGCTCGCGCGCCACCTGCCAGTCGGGGCCGCTGTCCAGAGCGGCGAACTGTGCGTTCTCTGCCGACAACAGGAACGCCGTCTGCGAACTCATCTGCGCCACTGCTGCCGCCGTGCCGAAGTTCCATACCTCCGCGGCGATCCAGTTGTCGCCGGTGTGCAGCAGCGGAGCCAGGTCCAGTGTCTCGTAGTGCCAGTGTTGTACGTCGCTCAACGCAGGGCCGGCACCCGCGCGCTGGCCGTTCACGTGCAGCTCAAAGCGCGTGTCTGCGCTTACCCGCACCACCAGATGTTGCGGCACCGTCTGCAGCGTGAGTGTCTTGCGAAAGTACAGCACATCAAAGTCGCGTGCCGGCCCGTTCGGCGCACTGATCCAGAGCGCGTGCCATCGTTGGGGTGGTGCCTGTGTCCAGGCAGCAGCAGGAGTCAGGGCGAGGACGAAGGCTAGGGTGGCAAGTTGCCGCATGAGGCGAAAGGTCATGGATGGGCTACGCTCCGGACGACCATAATAGCCAATCCGAGGAGCAGCGTGCGGATGTGCCGTCAGTTCTGGAACCGTGCATTCCGTAGTGCGGGCTGCATCGGTACCTCGGCTAGTGCTGCACGTGGTGCTGCTTGCGCCACTTCCTTACATTCTTCTCCTGCTGCTTCTGCGCCTGGCGGGCTGCCTTCTGCTGGTGCTTCTGGTAGGCCTTCTGGCTTCGTTCGCTGGAGGTGGAGGCATGGGCGACCAGGCTGCAGGCTGCCAGCAACACGGCCAGGGTGAGTAGGGCAAAGGGACGAGGTCTCATGAGTCTGCTCCTGCGCATCTGCTCCGGATTCTAGAGTGTGGACGCGCGGCGTCGCGCTGCTTGACGCCGCGATGTGCCTGCCTCGTCACGGGGGCTATTTCTTTGGCTGGTTCTGGGCCGCCAGCTTCTTCTGCGTCTCCAGGAAGCGGCGCATGCGGTCAAGCGTGCGCGCCTTGCCAAAGACGACCATGCTCTCCAGCAGCGGGGGCGACATGGTGCTGCCGGTCAGGATGGCGCGCAGCAGCATGAAGTTCTCCTTCACTGACCACGCTCGCGACTCGCCGAGCTGCTTCAGCGCCGGCTCCAATGCCTCCAGCGTCCAGTCCGTAGCCTCCAGCACGGCCAGTTGCTCGGCAGCAAACAGCAGCGTCTCCTCGGGCGTGCGCTTCTTGGGCACCCACACCTCGGCGGGCGGCATCACGTCGTCGCGCAGCAGGAAGCTGGTGAGGTCGCCGAACTGGCCCAGGGTATCCACGCGGCTCTGGATGAGCGGAGCGATCTGGCTCAGGTAGCGATCCGAGAGCACCGTCTCGCGCAGCGCTGCGTAGAACTGCTCCGGCGAGAGCGCGCGAATGTACTCGCTGTTGAGCCAGCGTAGCTTGGTCAGGTCAAACACCGGGCCGCCGAGCCGGATGTTGGGCACCTCGAAGCGCTCAATCATCTGCTGGAGGGAGAAGACCTCATTCTCCTTGGCGCCGTTCACAATCTCGATCGGCGTGGGCGAGGGCATGCCGCCGCCCATCAGACCCAGGAAGTTGATGACCGCCTGGGGCAGAAAGCCGCTGTCGCGGTAGTACACCAGCGAGACCGGGTTCTTGCGCTTGGAGATCTTCGACTTGTCAATGTTGCGCAGCAGCGGCATGTGCCAGAAGCGCGGCGCCTGCCAGCCAAAGGACTGGTACAGCAACACGTGCTTGGGCGTGGAGGAGATCCACTCCTCGGCGCGAATTACGTCGGTGATCTGCATCAGGTGATCGTCGACGACGTTGGCCAGGTGATAGGTGGGGAAGCCATCGCTCTTCAGCAGCACCTGGTCGTCAACATTGGAGTGCTCAAAGGTGATGTCGCCGCGTAGTTCGTCGCGGAAGGTGGTGCTGCCCGCTGGCACCACCATGCGCACCACGAAGGGCTTGCCGGCGGCCAGGTTCTCCGCACTCTGCGCAGCGCTCAGGTGGCGGCAGGTGCCGGGGTAGCGCGGCGGCAGCTTGGCCGCAGTCTGCTGCTTGCGCACGGCCTCCAACTCTTCCGCAGTGCAGAAGCAGCGGTACGCGGTGCCGTTGTCGATCAGCATCTGCGCGTGCTCGCGATAGATCTCCGTGCGCTCGGACTGCCGATAGGGACCAAATGGGCCGCCGCAGTCCGGGCCCTCATCCCAGGTGAGTCCCAGCCAACGCAAGGCATCGAAGATCATCTGCTCCGAGGTGGGGACAAACCGTGTGCGATCCGTGTCCTCAATCCGCAGGATGAACTGGCCGCCACGCTGCCGCGCGTAGAGGAAGTTGATGAGGCCGATGTAGGCGGTGCCCACATGCGGGTCGCCGGTTGGGGAGGGTGCGATGCGGACGCGTACGGGCGCTGCGGAGGCGGTTGCTGCGGTCACTGTGCTCATGGGTGTCAACCACTATGGTATCAGCGCGGTTGCTCCGCAGAGACGGCTACGCCCACGGCGGAGTCTGCACAGCCGTAGTACAGGAACCAGCGATTGTGAAAGTACACCAACCCCTCGGCAAACGTGGTTCCGGCGGCATACTGGCCGGTCTTCTCAAACGGCTGCTCGGGCCGTAGCGTGGGATCGCTGTCGCGGTCTGCAATAACGGCCAGCTCCTTGCTGAAGAGCACTTGTCCGGCAGCGTAGGCGTTGGCCCCCAGCGCGGGGTCGCCGTGCTCGGCATCGTTCTTGCCGTTGTACAGCATCACGACTCCACTCTCCGTCAGCAGCGGCGGCGGACCCACCTCAGGGAAACCGCTGTCGAAGTGACCCTCGCGCCGATGGAGCACCTCTAGCGGTGCATTGGTGGAGTCTTCCACGGGCGACCAGTGAATCAGATCCTCTGACTTGGCCAGATGAATGGCACCCTCGCCCCAGTACATCCAGTACCTGTCGTGGATGCGCGCTGCCAGCAGCCGCCCCTGCACCAACTGCGTCACAATGCCACCGGACTTGTACTGCAGGTGGTCATACTTGCCGTTGCGATCGTGCAGGAAGGCCGGGCCATGCTTCTGCCAATGCAGCAGGTCGCGCGAGGTGGCAATGCCAATGGAGTAGGTTTTACGGTTCCACTGCGTGTAGGTCAGCACGTAGGTGTGGTCCGGGCTCTCTACAATGCGCGGATCTTCGACTCCGCCAGGCCACTCACGCGCTTGTTGGCTATCCGCCGCGGGGTAGAAGACCGGCTGCGGAAGCCGTGTAAAGTGAATGCCGTCGGTCGACGAGGCCAATCCCAGCCGCGAGGTATGCATGCCGATCTGCATGGTGCCCGAGTCGTCCTCGGCGCGATACAGCACGTAGATGCGATTGTCGCGCACAATGGCCGCCGGGTTAAAGGTGTGCAGCGCCTCCCAATGGACGGGCTTGTGCAGCACCGGATCAGTGAAGATGGACGCCGGGTCCGGCGTAATCACCGGCGCATCGGTCGGACGCGTGAAGGGTCCGAGTTGCCACGACTGCTGGGCAGGCAGCGTAGCCGTGCATGCAATCAACCCCAGCGCAAGCAGCACACCTCGCATGGGCATCCTTTCCGCAACCTAAGTTGCGCCATCTCGTAAAGGGCAGGGCCTGTGATGCGGCTAGGGCGTCACAATCAGCAGCATCGCACTGTAGTGCGGAATACGCCGTGCATACACGCCGCTGACGTGGCCCAGGTCCTTGTGCTGCCACACGTCGTACAGGCTGGCCCCGGCGGGGAAGCCCAGTTGGCGCAGGTCCATGGCCGTGTAGCGCCAGTCGCGCGAGCCGTTGAAGACGCCCACCGCGTAACGGCCGCCGGTCAGCGGCTTCATCCACACGGAGTAGTCGCCCACCTGCGAGACGCGCACGGCCTGCTTGCCCAGCGCATCCTGGTCAATGGCGATCGCCTCCTTGTTCATCAGGATCGCCTTGTCCTGCGCGCTCATGCGGCTCAGGTCGTTGCCGGCCAGCAGGGGCGAGGCCAGCAGCACCCACAGGCTCATGTGGGCGCGGTACTCCTCTTCGCTCATGCCGCCGTTGCCAATCTCCAGCATGTCGGGGTCGTTCCAGCGGCCGGGCCCGGCATAGGGCGCCAGGTTTGCCTGCGACTGGCCGATGACGATCATGCGCAGGTAGGTGTCATTGATGTCGTCGGTCGTGCGCCACATCTGTGCGCCAACGGAAGGCCCCCACTTCCAGGGCTCAAACAGGCCGTACTGGCAAAGGCTATAGACGATGGGGCGCCCTGTTGCCCGCAGCGCATCGCCCATCTTGCGATAGGCATCGATCATGAGCGTAGCGGCTGCGGTCTCGGGGTCCTCCGGATGCGCTTTGCGCGCCTCGTCCATGTTGTCGGCAAAGGAGCAGAGGTCGTACTTCAGAAAGTCCACACCCCAGGCGGCATACATCTGCGCGTCCTGCTGCTCGTGGCCCAGGCTGCCCGCATAGCCGCCACAGGTCTTGGCCCCGGGCGAGGAGTAGATGCCAAACTTCAGCCCGCGCGCATGCACGTAGTCGGCCAGTGCCTTCATGTCAGGGAAGCGGCTGTTCGGATGCAGCACGCCACTGGCGTCGCGCGTGCCCTGCCAGGTGTCGTCCACGTTCACGTAGATGTAGCCGGCATCGCGCATCCCCGTGGAGACCAGTTGGTCAGCGGCAGCGCGCACATCGGCGTCGGTCACCTTGCCGGCAAAGTGGTTCCAGCTGTTCCAGCCCATGGGCGGAGTGGGGGCTACCTGGGCGTGTGCTCCCAGGGTGGCGGTGGCCAGGACAAGCGTGGCAAACAGGCTGCTGCAGGTGCGAAGATGAGCCATGGAGACGGTACTCCCCGGAGTGTGAAGTCGTAGGCCGCGCCTCGGGCAGGCATCGGCGTCGCACCGTAGCGTACCGCATTCTGCCCGCGTTGCGATACACACAAGGCGTGGCGCGCAGTCCCTAGTGCTGCGATGATAGAGCGATGCCACTCTTTTATCTTCGGGGACTCACGGGTAGCCAGAGAACGGAGCGGGGCAATCGGCATCTGGCTCGCTACCTGGCCTTCGTGGCAGGCTCGGCCAACGCCGGGGGATTTCTGGCCGTGCGCCAGTACACCTCGCACATGTCCGGCATCGTCTCGGCCATGGCCGATAACCTGGCCGTCGGCAGCGTGCGGCTCGCTCTCGATGGATTGGCTGCGGCGCTTGCGTTTCTTGGCGGTGCTTTTCTCACCACTCTCTTTGTCCGCTGGGCGCATGGCCGACGCCTGGAGAGCCTCTACGCGCTGCCGCTGGTGGCGGAGGCGATGCTGCTGGTGCTCTTCGGCCTGATCGGTCGCAGGTTTGCAGGTGGAAACGTGCTGGGTACGGTGCTGCTGCTCTGCTTCACCATGGGCTTGCAGAACGCGATCATCACCAAGCTCTCCAACGCTGTCATCCGCACCACCCACCTGACCGGCATGGTCACCGATATCGGCATTGCGCTGGGCAGGCTGGCTTACCTGCAGGTGGAACGGGGTACCACGATCCTGCATGAAGAACTGGCGAAGCTGCGTCTGCTTGCCTCGCTGGTGGCGCTGTTCTTCGTGGGTGGCGTCATCGGCGCCCTGGGCTTCAAGCACGTCGGCTTTCTATTCACCTTGCCGCTTGCCATGGGTCTACTGCTGATGGCCGCCTTGCCTGTGATCGACGATATGCGCCGTACAGCCTAATCCACGGGGAAGGCCAAAAACTTGGCAGCGCAACTCTCCTCCACAGCCTCGACCGGGCTGCCGACACGCGTAGAGTCTGTGCCCGCCGGCAGTACCAGGTTGCTGGCACCGGGACCAAGCACCAGATCCGCATGGTTGACCGTGAAGCTATAGCGGGCACTGGCGGCGTCCGTCAGCTGCACCCCATCCAGCCGCACGCTCACACGATGCGTTGCGTCGTAGCCGTCAAACAGGATGCGACCTCCGCCGCTGACGCGCACGTTGTGCAGCGTGATGTCTCGAAAGGTCGGTGGCGAGTTGCCCAGCACCGCGCCATTGGCCGCGTACGCTGCGGAGAGGTCGATGGGGCGCGGCGAGTTGCGCACACACACGTCGTCGTACACTACGTCCTGCACTATGCCGCCGCGCGTGCCCATGGACTTGATGCGTATGCCGGAGTCTGGCCCGTCCAGCGAGAGATCGTAGACGCGCACTTTGCTGACGCCGCCATTGGTCTCGGACCCGATGCTCATGCCATGTCCCCAATAGAAGTGGTTATGGCTGATGGTCACGTTGGTGATAGGGTCGCCGCCCTTGATGGCCACATTGTCGTCGCCGGTGCGGATATAGGAGTGCGTGATGGTGATGTTGCGTGAGCCGCCAGGGTCGATGCCATCGGTGTTGCGCGCCAGCCGCTGCGGCGTGTCGATCGTGACGCCCCACACGGTCAGGCCGTCGCCGTGGTTGAAGACGACGTGGAAGTTTGGCGAGTTGCGCAGCGTGATGCGATAGAGCGTCAGGTTGTTGGCGTGCTCCGCCACCAGGATGCGTGGCACCTGCTGCGATCCGCCCGCGCGGGCCTGTTCCGCCAGTTGCCACCAGGAGACGTCCTTGCCGAGAATCGTTGCGCCGCCCCGGCCGTCGATGGCGCCCTCGCCCATGATCGCTGCGCCCTCTACGTGGTCTGCTGCGATCAGCGGACGGCAGTTGTGCGCGCGCTGCTGGGTCACCACGCCGCAGCCGCCCGGCACGGTAGCGTACAGCGCGGCGTCGCGCGAGGCAAAGAGAGTCACACCGCGATCCACCAGGAGGGTGACACCGGTGCGCAGCTGCAGCGGGCCGGTCAGCAGAGCATTGTTGCCGCCCACGGCGCGCAGCGCCACGGCTTGTCCGCGCGGACAGTGGTCAAGCGCCTGCTGGATGCGGTCCGTGTCCAGCCGAGACTCCTCGGCTGCGGAGAGCGGGGCTCGCAGCAGCGCCGGCACCACCGCGCACACGGCTGGTACCACCGGCTCGGCGACGGAGCGTGTGTCCTGCGCACGTGCCGACATGCTGAGGAGTGCCAGAACCGCGGAGGCCAGAGCGGCGGAGGACAGGACGGTAGGAGCAAGGCGCATGAGCAGGGCGGATCTCCGGAGGCTGTTTATTGGTAGGACCACTGCGTGATCATGCCGCCCGCGCCCTCCCGGTGTCAAGCATCCTCGCGTGCAGGTACTATGTTGCGCACGGTCGCACCGAGCTGCGGCAGCGTGGAGGCTGAGATGAACGAGGAGACACAGCAGGGACGGCGCAGCTTTTTGAAGGCAGGCGGAGCCATTGCTGCGGGGCTGCTGGCACCGGCCGCTGCCCCGGCAAGCGCGCGGGCTGAGAGCACCGCAGGCCAGTCCACCAACACGATGCCCACCCGCAACCTGGGACGAACCGGCCACCGTGTCGGCATCTTCAGCCTTGGCGGCCAGGCCGCGCTGGAGAAGCCGCACAATGAGGACGTGGCTGTGCCGCTGATTGAGCGTGCGCTGGACCTGGGCGTGAACTATTGCGACACCTCGTCCATCTACGGCGGGCCCGAGCGCTGGAGCGAGCAGTACTTCGGCAAGGTGATGAAGCACCGGCGAGCAGATACGTTTCTTGCCACCAAGACCAAGGAGCGCACCCGCGAGGGCTCCATGCGCATGATCGAACGCTCGCTGGAGCTGTTGCAGACCGACCATGTGGACCTGTGGCAGCTGCACGACATTGGCACGCTTGACGATGTGAACCAGTGCTTTGCCAAGGGCGGCGCCATGGAGGCGCTGATCGCCATGAAGGAGCAGGGCGTGGTGAAGAACCTGGGCCTTACCGGCCATCACCGGCCAGCGGCGCTCATGGAGGGCATCCGCCGCTTTCCGTTCGACACGATTCTGATGGCACTGAACGCCGCTGACCCGCACCAGCACAGCTTTGCGGCGGAGCTGCTGCCGCTGGCAGTGGAGCGCCGCATGGGCATCATCGGCATGAAGGTGCCGGCGCGCGGTCGTATTCTTTCGTCGTGGACTCCGCCGACGCTGGCGGCCCAGCAGCACTCCTGGGAGGGACAGGCGGTCCTCTCCACCGGGCCAGGTACGCTGCAGATGCGCGAGGCGATGTACTACACGCTCACCCATCCGGTCAGCACGGTCATCATCGGCTGCGACTCCATCGCGCAGTTGGAGGAGAATATCGCGCTGGCTCGCGAGTTCACACCCTTGAGCTCGCAGCAGATGGCCGCACTCCACGAGAAGACCGCGCCGGTTGCGAAGCAGTCGCTCTTCTTCCGCAACTTTGACCGGCCTGACGTGTAGAGCAGCCTAGCGTGGCGTCAGACTGTCTGAGGGCTGGTTGACCCAGTGGTTGCCCGGCCCACCCACCACCTGCAGCGTGGGGATGCGGTCGTCGGCCGTCGGCAGCGGAGGAAATGGCATGTGTGGTTCCTCCTGGTACCAGTACGCCACGGAGTAGAAGTTGTCCGAGCGATGGTTCGCATGGCCATGCTCAATGGTGGCGCGGAAGGACTGCTGGAACGGGATTGGCGCGTCCAGGTGGAAGCGATAGACGCTGGTGCGCTCGCCGGCCAGCTCGCGGCCCACGACCGGCGCGCCGTACAACTGGTAGGAGAATGGCATGCCAAAGGCCCACGCGCCCAGAAAATAGTCCTCAGAGCCGGTCCCTGAGATGCTGGGCGTGGTGGCTCCGTCCAGGAAGAACATGTCGTTGCCCTCGCCCCACCAGCCATCCTGATTCTGCAGAATCGACATGGTGACGCCGACGTACTGGCCGTGGCCTTTGGCCTCCATCCACACGTAGTTGTCTTTACCGTCCAGGTTGCGCTTGTAGTTCACATCGGGGTCGCCATTCTCATACCAGTTGGTCGTCCAGCCGTGGTTGGGCTGGGCCTGCCGGTATTGCGCGTGGAAGTAGAGGGTGTGCGGCGGCAGCGGGTGGGCCTCCGTACGGTAGTCAATGTTGTAGTACAGCGCATCGACCGGCTGCTTGCCCTCGTTGGTTATGGTGATGCGCGCGTGATGCTGGTAGGGCATCGGGAAGAAGGAGTTCATCGCCTTGCTGGCCCCCACCGAGAGCAGCGCAGACTGCCACGTGTGGTAGGTGCCCAGCCCCAGGCCGAAGAAGTCGCCCAGCGGCGTCTCCACGCTGGGGGTGGACTCGTTGTCCCAGTAGATGCGCAGGATGTTGCGCTTGAGGTGGTAGGGCTCGTTGCTGGCGATGGTGAACCAGAGGTGCGAGATCTCTCCGGGGCCATCGACATCCAGCACGGTCAGCGTCGTGCCCGGCGTCAGCCTCTGGTAGTCGGCGTTTGCGCCCGTCGCCTCGCGGCTGCTGGCGCGGTGCAGCGTGTAGGTCTGCTGCTGGGTCAGATCAGGAAACGCCGCGCTGTTCTGGGCCACACACGAGGCCGTCAGCACGGCCAGGGCAACGGAGAGCGAGAGCTTGAAGCGCACCATAATGGTCTCCTGCGAGATCGCACGAATTATATGCTGGCGGGCCGCAAACGATGACGCGAGGCGTGGCTTTGTGTGCCTGCGCTGTGCCGCGTGTGTCCTACAGCTCCATCGCAAACTGCAGCGAGTGGTCCAGTCGCGAGGCGCGTGGTTCGGCGGTCAGGTCCAGGATGAGGCGTTCGAGCACGAGGAGTTTGTTCGCGGGGCTGGAGCGGAGTTCGAGGTCGGCGCGGGCCACCAGGCGCAGGGCGCGGGTCAGGTCGCGGCGCGACTTGTAGCGGCGAGCCTGACGGATCAGATCGTCTGCGGCAAACGGCGGCATGCGGAAGCCCTGCCAGAGCGCCTGCCAGATGGCACGCGAGTCGCGCACGTTCTTCTCCAGGATGATGAGCATCTGGCGGAAGGTGCGGGCCAGCATGTACAGGTGGCCGATGGCCGCGTCCTCGCCACCGTCTGAGGCGTTGAGCAGCCCGTGCAGCAGCGCCAGCGCGCGCGCGCGGTCGCGAGCCGAGATGGCGTCGGTCAGCTCGTAGAGCGAGCGCTGCTTGGCGGCCAGCACCATGGTCTCCACATCGCCCAGCGAGATGCGCGCAGAGCTTCCATCGGCCGTCGCAGCCGGAGACAGCGGTGCGGTGACGTAGAGCAGCAGCTTCTCCAGTTCGCTGGCGATCAGCATCATATCGGCACCCAGCGCGTCCACCAGCTCGCGCGCGGCGTCGGCGTCAAAGCGCACTGGGGGCGAAGCGGACTCGGCCGCCTGCGTCACCCACTTCACGGCGTCGTTCTCATCCACGCGCGCCAGCTCCACCATGCCGCACCACTCGCCCAGCGTCTCGCGAATCTTCTCGTAACGCTCTTTGTCCTGGTAGTCCATCTTGCGCAGGTCGGTGGGGATGCGCAGATGATCGGCGACAAAGAGCAGCAGTGCAGAGGGGTTGGGCGAGCGGAAGTAGCTCTCCAGCGCTTCGAACTCGGCCTTCTTGCTGCCGCGTGTGTACAGCCCTTTGACTCCGCGGATGAAGAAGACCTGGAACGGAGCCATTAGCGATGGCGTCTGCGCGCGATCCAGAATGTCAAACAGCGAGGTCTCGGCCAGGTCCAGGTCGTGGAGGCAGAAGTCGCGTGTCTCCTCGGGGGCCAGCGTCTCCAGCACGGCGCGGCGGCAGCGGTCGAAGAGGAAGATCTCGTCGCCCAGCAACACGTAGCCCGCACGCAGAGTAGCGGGCGAGGCGATCTCCGCAAGAAAGCGGTCGGCTGAGGCGAAGCTGCGCAGACTGGCTGTGGGCGCGGACATTAGAAGGACTCCAGCATATCGCTCACGATGGCGTTGGCAAAGCCTCGTGCAATGCGACCAACGGCGGGGGAATCTTCCTGAATAAATCCGTTCAGATCCTGCGTGGACTGGTACTGCTCGCGGAAGAGCAGATTGTCATTGGCATACAGGATGCGGCCGTCGTGCGCGGTGAGGACAACGCGAGCGGTGATGGTGATGAGATAGCTGGAGGTCTGGCCGCTGGTGGCATCGTAGGTAAGCGGAGCAACGGTCTGCGTCAGAATCGTCCCACGCAGCGTGGCATCGGCATCGTCGTGGTCGTCGGGCAGAATGCGATAGCGCGTGCGCGTGTTGAGTTCGCGAACCAGGGCCTGCGTAAAGGCCAGCTCCGTGTGGTAGGCCTGCACATGCGTGACGAACATGGGTACCGCCAGCGTGCGCACATCAGCTGGCAGATGCGTGGCCGCACCTGCAGCGTGGTAGTCGCATCCGGCGAGCGGCAGCAGACAAAGCATGGGAGTGGCCAGCGTAAGGAGAGTGCGGCGCATGGGTCGTCGCTCTATTGTCGCATCGCGCGATGAGGATCAGCCGGGTGTAACCGCAGGAGGCAGGCGAAGATGTGGAGAAAGTGTTCCGAGCCGCACACGCAAACGAGGCAACCAGTGCTGGTTGCCTCGTTGGACTTGCCGGGGGTGAAGAGGGGATTACGCCGGAGAAGGCTGACCTTCGCCGAAGCCCGGAGTGCGTCCGCCCTCAGGCTTCAGAATCTTCTGCGTGTCGCCACCCGGGCCGGAGTCAACGCCTGCCAGGGCAGAGCGCAACGGCGGAAGGTCTTTCCCCTCGATGATCAGCTTGATCTCGGCCGCGTCCAGAGTCTCACGCTCCAGCAGGGCCGTAGCCATGCGGTGCATGATGTCCTTGTGCGAGTCGAGAATGGCATACGCTGACTGGTACGCCGAGTCCACGAACCGGCGAACCTCCGCGTCAATCTTGCGGGCTGTGTCGTCCGAGTAGTCGCGGGCCTGCGCCAGGTCGCGACCGAGGAAGACCTCCTGCTCCTTCTTGCCATAGGTCAGTGGTCCCATCTCAGACATGCCAAACTCGCAGACCATGCGGCGCGCCAGCTCCGTAGCCCGCACAATGTCATTGCCGGCTCCGGTCGTCTGCCGATTCATGAAGATCTCTTCGGCGCAACGGCCACCCATCAGCACGGCCAGCTGCGTCTCCAGATAATCCTTCGTGACGGTGTGCTTGTCCTCTTCCGGCAGGTGCATGGTGACACCCAGCGCCATGCCACGCGGAATAATGGTGACCTTGTGCAGCGGGTCAGAGTGCTTGCGCATGGCAGCAACCAGCACGTGCCCTGCCTCGTGGTAGGCCGTGTCGCGCTTGTCCTCGTCAGACAGCAGCATGGACTTGCGCTCGGCACCCATCATGACCTTATCCTTGGCAACCTCAAAGTCGTACATGTGGACCGACTTGCGATTGTTGCGGGCGGCGGTCAAGGCAGCCTCGTTCACCATGTTCGCCAGGTCCGCGCCAGAGAAGCCCGGTGTGCCGCGAGCCAGGACATTCAGGTTCACGTCTTCTGCCATGGGCACCTTCTTGGCGTGTACCTTCAGCACCTCTTCGCGGCCCTTAATGTCTGGGCGGTCTACGATCACGCGGCGGTCAAAGCGGCCGGGGCGCAGCAGGGCCGGATCCAGCACATCGGGCCGGTTGGTGGCTGCCACCAGGATGACGCCATCGTTCGACTCGAAGCCGTCCATCTCCACCAGCAACTGGTTCAGGGTCTGCTCACGCTCGTCGTGTCCGCCGCCCAGGCCAGCGCCACGGTGACGTCCCACGGCGTCAATCTCATCGATAAAGATGATGCAAGGGGCGTTCTTCTTGCCCTGCTCAAACAGGTCGCGAACACGTGACGCGCCCACGCCGACAAACATCTCGACGAAGTCCGAGCCGGAGATGGAGAAGAACGGCACGTTGGCCTCGCCCGCTACGGCGCGAGCCAGCAACGTCTTGCCCGTACCCGGAGGCCCGACGAGCAGTACGCCCTTGGGGATGCGGCCGCCCAGGCGCTGGAACTTCTGTGCCTCGCGCAGGAACTCGATGATCTCCTTCAGCTCTTCTTTGGCCTCATCGACACCAGCCACATCCTTGAAGGTGATCTTTTTCTGCTGCATGGAGAGCAGCCGGGCGCGCGATTTGCCAAAGCTCATCGCCTTATTGCCGCCGGACTGCATCTGCCGCATAAAGAGGAACCACAGGCCAACCAGCAGCGCAATAGGCGCAAACTGGATGAGCAGCCCGACCCAGGCGTTGGAGTTCTGATCCTTGATGTTGATGTTGACGCCGTGGTCGCGCAGCGTCTTGTACATATCCGGGTAGTTGGCCGGAATGGTGGTGTGGAAGACGGTCTTGTCATCGCCGCGGTACTTGCCCGTCACCTCAGAGCCGTTCACCGTGACGTCGGCGATCTTGCCCTGGTCGGCGTCGTTCAGCAGCTCAGTCAGGCTGATGCCCTTATCCTGGCTGGCAGGGGAGCCCTTGACCACAAACTGCCACAACACTACCAGGCAGGCGATCATGAAGACCCAGATCAGTACTTGTTTTACGGTCGAGTTCAAGCTCATTCCCTCTAACTTTCTAGTCCGTTGCAGCAACAGTGCGCTCCGCTGCCCGGCCCGGCCGACTGCACGTGGCAGCCGACTTACCCATTAGACGGCGCTGACCAGGGAAGGTTCCAGAGGGTTTCAGAGCGCGCTCCAAAGACTCTGCCAGAGACTTCCACGCCATCAATCACGTTCGATTCTACTCTCAGCCGAAAGGATTCATGCCGAGGAAAGATGCAAGCATGTGCAACTTCGGGGGGAGTGGTCTGCTTTCATGCAGTTACCGGCGGTTGCGGCGTCCGCGTCAGGCGCAGTTCGCGTGCCGATCGTTCGGCCAGCAGGTGATTTGCAAGCTGCAGCCTGGCTCCCGGTCGCGCGGCCACGGTGGGGTCGCTGGCCAGGCCGCAGAGCGCCAGTAACCTTGCCGTTTCATGGAAGCTAAGGCGCACGCCCAGTTGCCGGGCTGCGGCACGCACCACCCGCCTGCGCAGTGCTGCACTCAGGCTGCGCAGGCGCTCCACCTCCAGGGCCACGCTGGGGGAGTCCGGAGTGGTGGCAACGGCTCTGCCTCCGCCACGCACCGGCTTGCCGGGCAGCAGCAGCTGCGGCAGTATGCGGGCAAGCTCTGCCTGCCAGTGCGCCTCTTCGTCGCGCGCCAGTTCGGCCAGGTTAGCCAGGGTCTCGTCCAGGGAGGGGTTCAGCTCGCGCAGCAGCGGCAACACCTGGTGGCGGATGCGGTTTCGGGTGTAGACCGGTTCGTCGTTGGAGGCGTCGTGCCGCCACGGTTGATGCCGCTGGCGCAGATAGCTCTCTGCCTGCGCGTGCCGAACCGACAGCAGAGGCCGGAGGATAAGCCCTGCGGGCCGGTGCTGCACCGGTTGCGGCATGGCCGCTGGGCTGGGCGGCGTGCCCAGGCGGCCAAATTCGGCAGCCGTCACGACCGGATGGATCGCCGCGATGCCCTCGGTCCAGGCTCCGCGCAGAAGCTTCATCAGCACGGTCTCGGCCTGGTCGTCCAGGGTGTGCGCGGTCAGCACGGCGTTGGCTTCGCCGCGCTGCAGTAACTCCAGGAAGTACTGATACCGCGTGTTGCGGGCAGCCTCTTCGATCGACTCGCGCGTCGCCTTGACCCGGTCTGGCACGCTGGCCCGATGCAGGTGGAGCGGCACGTCAAGCTGCAGGCAAAGCTGCCGCACAAACTCCTCATCGGCGTCGGACTCCTCGCCGCGCAGGCCGTGATGGACGTGGGCAACGCTCAGCCCCACGCCGAGGGCGTCGTGCCGGGCGTGGTTTGCCTCGTGAACCGCCAGCAGCAGGGCGACAGAGTCGGCACCGCCAGAGACGGCCACGCAGATGCGGTCGCCGGGCTGCATGTGCTGGCGCGAGAAGGGAAGCGCGTTGTGAGCGGGGCTGGCCATGCCAGTTGCTATGGTAGCGCGCGGCTGCCACCCTGCCGGGGTAAAGGAGTGTGTACCAGTCTGCGTCCGCGCGTGCGGTTTACGGTTGCCCGTCCTGTATACTCCGGTGGTCATGCGAGTGTTTGTCATTATTCCTGCAGCGGGCATTGGAACGCGGATGGCGGCTGGCGGTATGTCGACCGCCGCGCCGAAGCAGTTCCTTGAGGTTGGCGGAGTTCCGATCCTGATTCGTTCGCTGCGCACGTTTCTCAGCGTGCCCCGTGTCGATGCCGTCTGCGTTGCCGTCAGGGCCTCGGAGCGGGAACGGGTCGAGGCGCAGATTGCCGCCTATAAGCTGGGTGCGCGCGTCCACATGGTGGAGGGCGGCGAGAATCGGCAGCAGTCGGTGTGGAATGCGCTCTCGGCCCTGGAGTGCGAGGACGACGACGTGGTGCTGGTGCACGATGCCGTGCGCCCGCTGATCGACGCGAAGACCATTGAGCGCACCATCGACGCGATCGAGTCGCACGGTGCGGCCATCGTGGGCATGCCCGCCGTGGATACCATCAAGCAGGTGGAGCGCACCGCCGACGGTGCCATCATCACCGCTACCATTCCGCGCGAGCGTGTGGTGCACGCCCAGACCCCCCAGGGAGCCCACTTCAGCCTCATCTATCGCGCCTTTGCCGAGGCGGAGGCCGATGGCTTCTCGGGAACTGACGAGGCCAGCCTGATGGAGCGGGCAGGCATTCAGGTCGCCGTGGTGCCGGGGTCCGCACGCAACTTCAAAGTCACCCAGCCCGGCGATCTGGAGCTGGCAGAGTTCTATGCAGGCGGTTCGACGTGGGAATGAGAATCGGATTCGGGTTTGACTCGCACGCCTTCAAGCCAGGCGTTCCGCTGGTGATCGGCGGCATGAAGATAGAGCACACCGAGGGCCTGGCCGGCCACTCGGACGGCGACGTGCTGTTGCACGCCATTACCGATGCGCTGCTGGGCGCGGTCTCGGCAGGCGACATTGGCACCTTCTTCCCACCCAGCGATCCACGGTGGAAAGGTGCAGCCTCGCACATTTTTCTGGAGACGGCACTCGAAGAGATCGCCACTGCCGGCTACCGCATCGCCAACCTTGATACCGTGCTGGTGATGATGCGCCCGAAGATCGTTCCGATCGCCGGCGAACTGCGAGAGAGTGTCGCCAATCTGTTGGGGGTGAAGCCCAGCCAGGTAGGCATCAAGGCCAAGACCCCCGAGGGCCTCAATCAGGATGGCGTCGCCGTAGCGTATGCGACCGTGTTGCTGGAGAGCCTGGAGGAGGCTGAGCCGCTGCGCTCGATGAGTGCCACCACTGAGGAAGATGTCAACGCGGTGGTCGAGATTCTGGTGGCGGACAGCCGGGATACCTCGGCACTGGGACGCAAGGTGCCTCCGTACGACACCGACGACCTGACCTGAAGCTGCTCCATGCTGGCGTAATCCACACAATAGAAATCCATGATGGGATCGATAACCGGCCGGCATTGGCCGGTTATCGTCATCTGCGCATTGTTGCTGCTCCCGGTCGAGTGCTAGTGTTGACTTCGACGCCGAAAGTGCCAGCGACCCAGCGAGGACCCTCTGCATGCCCATGATTACCACCGTCCAGCAGCATATTCTGCAGCAGCAGCGCGAGCAGATGAAGACGACAGGCCGCGAGCCTACGGGCACCTTCAGCTGGCTGCTGAGCGGCATTACGCTGGCCGCCAAGATGGTAGAGGCAAAGATTCGCTCGGCCGGGCTCAGCGACATCTACGGTGCCTTCGGTGCGGAGAATGTGCAGGGCGAGCAGCAGCAGAAGCTGGACGTCTACGCCAACCAGGCGCTGCTGCACTGCCTGGGCCTGCGCGACAGTGTGGCCGCGCTGGTGAGCGAAGAGGACGAGCAGCCGGTCACCTTCAACCGCGATCCGGAGACGGGCAAGTACATCATCATCTTTGACCCGCTGGACGGCTCGTCAAACATCGACGTGAACGTCAACGTGGGCACCATCTTCAGCGTGCTGCGTCGTCTGCCGCTGGAGCAGGGCACACTGGAGCAGTCGATTTTGCAGCCGGGCTACGAGCAGGTTGCCGCGGGCTACGTCGTCTATGGGCCATCCACGGTGCTGGTGTACACCACCGGCAGCGGCGTGCATGGCTTTACGCTCGACCACACCATTGGCGCTTTTGTGTTGAGCAATGAGCGTATGCGCATGCCAGAGCAGGGCAGCTACTACAGCGTGAATGAGGCCAACGCCGACGGCTGGCCCGCCGCCTACCGCAGCTACATCGACATGCTGCGCGCGGGCGGGCTGGGCAAGACCTACAGCTCACGCTACATCGGCAGCCTGGTTGCGGACTTCCACCGTACGCTGCTGAAGGGGGGCGTCTTTCTGTATCCGCCCACCCTGCAACAGCCCAAGGGCAAGCTGCGCCTGCTGTATGAGGCGAATCCGCTGGCGTTTATTGCAGAGCAGGCCGGTGGCGTGGCGACCTATGGTGCGGAGCGCGTGCTGGATATCAGGCCCGAGGTGATTCACCAGCGCACCCCGTTCTGCATTGGCAGCAGGCGCGAGATGGAGGCACTGGTGCAGGCGGTGAAGCTGTGAAGCAGTTTGTGAGCGAGGTCGTGGATATCCGTATGGAGAGCCGCCGGGCAGGCGTGACGCGCTGGCAGATTCTGCTGGGGCAGACGGACTTTCATCCGGGCAGCACCGGCATGCTGCAGGCCGTCGCCCCCAGCGGAGCGACCTTGCAGGTGCCCGTGCTGGACGTGCAGGAGGACGCAGGCGAGTTGTGGCACATCGCAGAGAAGCCGTTGGCCGCAGGCACCCGCGTGACTGGCATGGTCGCGCAGGGCTAGCGGAGGCTCCGTTGCAGACTTTGCGATTCCCGGAGTTGCTGCTACACTAAGCAAGTTGTCTTGATGCTGGCCCGCGCTCATGGCGTGGCGTGCGCATCTGGTGAGGGGCTGTAGCTCAGTTGGGAGAGCGCCTCGTTCGCAACGAGGAGGTCAGCGGTTCGATCCCGCTCAGCTCCACCAAGTGACAACGCCGAGGTTCCTCGAAGTACTTTCTCACTTCAGAACAGGTCGCAGCCGTGCTCCAATGGCTGGGGCACAGGTTCCGTGTGTAAACCTGTACGAGCAAGTGGAGGGCGCAGTCTATGCGTTATCGAACACATCTCAAGCTGCTGCCGCAGGTGCTGCTGCTGGCACTCTTCTGGCTGGTTGGCGAGGGAGTCGTGCGACTGACGCATCTGCCTTTGCCGGGGTCGATCGTTGGCATGTTCCTGCTGCTGGGGGGGCTGCTCTTCGGGGCGGTTCCGTTGCGCGCGGTCAAGGGCGGCGCGTATCTGCTGCTCGCGGAGATGTTGCTCTTCTTCATTCCGGCGGTGCTGGTGGTTCTGGATCATGGTGAGTTCCTCGGCATCACGGGGCTGAAGATCCTGATTCTGGTGCTGGTCAGCACCATGCTCGTGATGGCTTCCACCGGAATGACCGTGCAGTGGTTATCGGACCGTCAACACCGCAGAGCGTCGACCAATGCATCCCACTGACCCGCTTCCGCGTGCGGCTCTGTGGGCCACGCTTACCATCGCCATCTACGCAGGCAACCGCGCATTGTATCGGCGCCACCGGGCGTGGTGGCTCTCGCCGATTCTTGCTGGCCCGGCGCTGCTGTGCCTGCTGGCGGTTGCGCTGCGAACCAGCTACCGCAGCTACCTGTATGGCACGCACTGGCTGGTGGCGCTGCTGGGGCCAGTGACAGTCGCCTTCGCGATTCCAATCTATGAGCATCGCAGGCTGATTCGCGAGAGCTGGAAGCTGCTGGCCGCGGGAATTGTGGTCGGCTGCATAGTGTCCGTAGTGTCCTCCTGGTTGCTGGCCGACCTCTTCCATTTGAATGAAAGCATCAAACTGAGCTTGCTGCCGCGTTCGATGAGTACACCCTTTGCGATGGCGGTCTCGCGCAGCATCGGCGGTGCGCCAGACCTTACGGCTGTCTTTACCGCGATGACCGGGGTGCTGGGCGTAGCTGTAGGTGAGGGGCTGCTGTACTGGCTTCCCATTCGCTCCACCTTTGCGCGCGGTGCGCTGTTTGGCATGGGTGCCCACGGTGCCGGTGTGGCCAAGGCCCAGCACCTGGGCTCAGAGGAGGCATCGAGCGCCGGGCTGGTGATGGTTCTGGTCGGTCTGTCAAACGTTCTGATTGCACCATGGCTAGCGAAGGTGCTGCACTGGATACGGCCAAGTTGACTCCTGCTTGCACTCCGGCACAGGAAGGGCCGGGCACGCCGATCAGGGCGCGAGCTCGCTCGGGACGAGTCTCCGTATCGTCTGACAATGCGCTATACTCGCTAGACCGAGCGGGAGTAGTTCAGTGGCAGAACGTCAGCTTCCCAAGCTGAATGTCGCCGGTTCGATCCCGGTCTCCCGCTCCACGAAATTACAGTACGAACAGAACGGCCGCCCGGGTGGGCGGCCTTCAGCGTTTGCGTCTGGAATCACTCTGGCTAGCGGCTGGCGGTGGTGGTGCCTTTCTCTGTAGTCTTCAGGTGATCTTCCAGCGCCTGGGCCTGGGGCATATAGCTGATCGCTTTGGCGATCTGGGGGTCCCACTCGGCACGAACTTTAAGGCCCTCCAACTGGCCGAACTGCGAGGTAAACAGCTCGCTCTTGATGTTCGCTTTCACCCAGTCCAGGGAACCGTTCAGGTCGGCGTCGGTGTACTCGATCTGGTTGGCCTTCAGAAAGTCCTTGAACTGCGCCATGACAGCATCATCGACCTGGAAGTCGTGGGTAACGGTGTGGCCGGCGAGGTAGTGTTTGCTGAAGTTGAAGAAGGCATAGTGCTGGAAGAGCGTGTCCTCAAAATGGTTGGACTTGAGGTTGTCGATCTTCTCATCGGGGGTGATGCCACCACCGCCGTAGACCGTACGGCCGGAGTCGGTGAGCTTCACCTCCTGATTGGTGCTGTTGGCCGGGGCAGCGTCGTCACGCACGTAGTAGTAGTCGTAGAGCGAGACGTTGTCGTAGTTGCGCTGGATGAGTCGGCCTGAGGGTGTGTAGTAGTGGTAGGTGGTCAAGGCAAGGCCGGTGTTCTCGGCGGTCTGGAAGACGGTCTGCACCAGACCCTTGCCGAAGGTGGTCTCGCCGACGATCAGCGCGCGGTCGTGGTCCTGCAGCGCGCCGGAGACAATCTCGGCCGCCGACGCAGTGTTGCGATTGACCAGCACCACGATCGGGTAGCGCGGCCCCTCTTCGCCGTGCGAAGCACGATACACCTGATCCGGGAAGGCGCGACCGTGCTGCGAGACGACGATCTGGCCCTTGTCCAGGAACTTGTCGGCCATGTTTACGGCCTCGTTCAGCAGGCCGCCGGGGTTGCCGCGCAGGTCAATCACCAGGCCCTTCATCTCGCCGTTCTGGTTCAGGCGGTTCAGGGCGTCGCCCACCTCGCGGCTGGTGGTCTCCATAAAGTTGGTCACGTGGATGTAACCGATGCCGGGCCGGATCAGGAAGGCGAGATCGACGGAGTACCGGGGAATCTCGTCGCGGATGAGGTCGAATACGAGTGGCTTGGGTGCGCCCTCGCGCAACATGGTTACGGAGACGTGCGTGCCGCGCGGCCCTTTCAGCAGGGAGGCTACGGCTGCCGAGTCCAGCCCGTCGGTCGACTTGCCGTCGATAGACTCAATCTGGTCGCCCGGCTTGATGCCTGCGCGGAACGAGGGCGTGCCCTCGAACGGAGCCAGCACAACGATCTTCGTCTTGCCGTCGGCGGTGGGCTGCGGCTGGATGCTCATGCCGACGCCGTAGTACTTGCCATGCTGGTCCTCGCGCATCTGGGCGAAGGCCTTGGGATCGTAGAAGTTGGAGTGAGGGTCCAGGGTATGGAGCATGCCCGGAATGGCACCGTCGTAGATGGCTTTGTCGATCTTGTCGCCGTCCAGCTTGTCGGCGTAGTTCTGCTCCACCAGCGAGTAGACATCGGTAAAGCTGTGCAGGCTGTCGCGCAGGGTGGACTCGTCGGTAGCCGACTGTGCCGCCACCTTCTGGTTGATCAGCGAGCCGGCAAGGGCACTGGTGCCCAGGAAGAGTACGACCGAGAGCATCGCGCGGCGGGAGCGGGGAGCCATCATCAGGTGAGACCTCACAGACCAGGAGGCGGCCGGAGTGCAACCAAGCCGCATACATACAGTCCTGATTAGGACGGAGTATAGCATCGCAAGGTAAGCACAGACCGCCACGGCAGAGGGATTCGCAGGATACCGCAAGGACAGGTAAAATGGCGGGAAGACCTTGCCGAGCAGATCGTGTGTCTCCGCAGACCCGGAACACGCCCTCTGCCAATGCGGTAAGGCGCCGCGAAGCGGATGAATCGACAGATACGAGTGAAGATGACCTTGAGACAAACGAAGTACGCAGCGGTGTGTGGGCTTGGCCTGGTGGCACTGTCCGGAGTATTGATGGCCCAGGCTCCGCGGTATCAGAGCCCCTTCACGATGCCTTCGGCGCCAAAGCCGCAGATCACGCTTCCCCCCACCACCGCGATTACGCCCAATGGCACGGTGGTCGAGGACGTAATTGCGCGCATCAATGACCAGATCATCACCCGTACTGACTTTGAGCGGAGCCAGAAGGAGCTGCTGCAGGAGCTGCAGCAACAGAACACCCCGGAAGCGGAGATCGACCAGCGCGAACGCGACCTGCTGCGCGACAAGATCGACCAGCAGCTGTTGCTCTCGCGAGCCAAGGAACTGGGGCTCAACGCAGACGCCGAGGTGATCCGTCGGCTCGACGAGATCCGCAAGCAGAACCATCTGGATTCGATGGAAGATCTGGAAAAGGCCGCCCGCCAGCAGGGCGTGCAGTTTGAGGACTTCAAGGCGAACATCCGCGACTCGATTCTGACCCAGCAGGTGGTGCGGGACGAGGTGGGACGCAAGCTGCAGGTGACCGAGGCGCAGGAGCGGGCTTTCTACGAAGCGCACAAGAACGAGTATGTGCAGCCGGAGCAGGTGCGGCTGAGTGAGATTCTGGTGCCTATCGCGGCCGATGCCAAGGACGACGATGTGGCCAAGGCGAAGGCGAAGGCCGATGGTATCGCCGACCAGCTGAAGGCCGGTGCCAAGTTTGAGGATCTGGCCAAGCAGAACTCGGGCGGGCAGACGGCAGCCACAGGTGGCGACCTGGGACTGTTCAAGCGCGGTGCCCTGGCCAAGGTGCTGGAGGATCAGACCTTCAGCCTGCCGGAGGGCCAGTGGACGGCACCGATCCGCACCCGCCAGGGATTCGTCATCCTGAAGGTGACGGAGCATCACAACGCTGGAGTTCCTCCGCTGAAGGAGGTTGAGCCGCAGGTGCAGGAAGAGATGTATATGGCGCAGATGCAGCCTGCACTGCGTGCCTATCTCACCAATCTGCGCAACGATGCCTACATCGATCTGAAGCCTGGTTTTGTGGATACGGGCGCAAGTGGCAAGGAGACCAAGCCGGTGTTCACGGCCTATGCGGCTCCGGTGGCCAAGAAGAAAAAGGTAACGGAGAAGAAGCGCTTCGAGCGCGCCGGGGCCTTCTCCAACGCCGCTCCGGTTGAGACCAAGTCCAAGAAGGGCAAAGCCGAAGCAGCGACAGCAGTGGCTGAGACGGGCAAGAAGAAGAAGGTGCACCGCGAGAAGATTCGCTTCGGCCAGGCTCCGCGCAACTCGCTGCCGGGTGACTCCGGGAGCGTCGCGACCACGGAGGGTACTCCGGGGAACGCGGCCGCGCCGGGTACGCAGATTGCTCCCGTGCAGGGTGAGAACCAGGTGGTCTCGGCGAACGACGTGGACGCGGACCCGCTGGCGCCGAAGCCCACCCTGACCGGCAAGCGCCGCTTCAGTGATCGCGAGCAGCAGATCCAGGCAGAGAAGAAGGCAAAGCTCGCCGCCCGGGCACGGGAGAAGGCGATCGAGACGCCGGCCCCGATCTCGGCAGACGAGAAGGCCACGCAGCAGACCCAGGCCGCACCTCTGGGCCTGAATGGCGACACTGCCAAGAAGACCAAGAAGAAGCGGGCCAAGGGCGAGAAGAAGCAGCGGCTGCAGACGCAGCCCCAGCAGCCGCCTCCGCCGCCGCAGGAGCCTACACCGTACCGCCACACGGACACCCCGGCGGGGGCAGCGGCTGGCACGCAGGCTCCGGCAGGCGGCACGCAGCAGTAAGCGGCAGTTCCGTTCCGGGCACTCGTGCGGGAGCTTCGGCTCCCGCATTTGCTTGTTGCGATGGGATGGGGCTGGGGAGGGTATGCTTTCTCGATGAAAGATTTCTTTGTCGTAGACGCGTCGAAGTTTGAGAACGCAGTGGTCACAACCTACTTTGTGGTCTCAAGCCTGCAGGTGCGCGATCGTAAGAATGGCGGCAACTATCTGGCGCTGACGCTGGCCGACAAGACCGGCTCGCTGGAAGCGCGCATGTGGGACGACTTTGAGGATGTGTTGACCACCTGCGGTGAGGGGAGCTTCGTCAAGGCGCAGGGCCAGATCTCGAAGTACCAGGGCAAGTTCCAGATCACGCTCAGCAAACTGCGCCGCGCCGCAGACAGCGAGATTGATGCCGGGGACTATATGCCTGCCACGCAGCTGGATGTGGAGGCCATGTGGGCCGAGTTGCGCAGCTACGTGGAGGGCTTCGCCAATGCGGACCTGCGGCGGCTGGTCTTCGCCTTTCTGGACGATGCGGAGGTGGCGCAGGCCTACAAGGTGGCGCCGGCGGCCAAGACGCTGCACCACGCCTGGCTGGGCGGTCTGCTGGAGCATGTGCTGACGCTGGTGCGGGTGTGCCGCGCCACGGCACCGTTCTACCCGGAGGTGGACGCCGACCTGCTGGTGACGGGCGCGATTCTGCACGATATTGGCAAGACGCGCGAGCTGAGCTGGAAGAGCGCGTTCAGCTACACGCTGGAGGGTCAGATGATCGGCCACATCAGCATTGCGCAGGGCATGCTGGTGGAGAAGGTGCGGGCGCTGCAGCCGTTCCCTGAGAAGCTGCGGGTGCTGGTGGAGCACATGATCCTGAGCCACCACGGCAAGTATGAGTTCGGCTCGCCCAAGCTGCCCATGACCCCGGAGGCGATGCTGCTGAACGTGCTGGATGATCTGGAGGCCAAGATGCAGGCCATGCGCAACGAGTTTGCGCGCGCCACGGCGAACGGCAAGTCTGCCGGTGAGATGACCGACTGGGTGCGCAGTCTGGAGCGGCCGGTGCTGAACAGCCGCGCCTGGCTGGGCGAGGAGTAACGGGGCGCAGGTTGATACAATCGAGAGTGACTGAACTGGCAGAGCCGGATTCTGTAAGAGAGTAGCGATGTTGCGTTTTTCGACAGCAGGAGAGAGCCACGGCGAGAGCCTGGTGGCCATGGTAAGCGGAGTTCCGGCGGGTGTGCCGGTCGACCAGGAACTGATCAGCCGTGAGCTTTGGCGGCGGCAACAGGGCTATGGCCGGGGCGGCCGCATGCGCATTGAGCGCGACGGCGCACACATCCTGAGCGGTGTGCGGCACGGCAAGACGATCGGCTCGCCGATTGCCATGGTGCTGGCCAACAAGGACTGGAAGAACTGGGGCGAGATTCTGCCGGTGGAAGAGGGCGACGCGGCGAAGCACAAGCCGGTCGCCTCGCCACGGCCGGGGCATGCGGACCTGCCCGGCAGCCTGAAGTACGACTTTCCTGACGCGCGCTATGTGCTGGAGCGTGCCAGCGCCCGCGAGACGGCGGCGCGCGTGGCCGCAGGTGCCATCGCCAAGCTGCTGCTGCGTCCGCTGGGCATCGAGGTGGCCAGCCACGTCATCCGTGTGGGCAAGGCAGAGCTGCGCCGTCCCGCTACCTGGGAGGAGATCGCCGCGCTGCAGCTGAAGGAGAGCGTGCTGCTGAACTGCGTGGACCCGGAGAGCGAGGCCGCAATGAAGGCGGAGGTGGACGCCGTGCTGCGTACCGGCGACACCATCGGCGGTGTGTTTGAGGTGGTGGTCCACGGTCTGCCTCCGGGCGTGGGCACCCACGTTAACTGGGACGAGCGCATGGATGGTCTGCTGGCCCAGGCGGTGATGAGCCTGCAGGCGGTAAAGGCCGTTGAGATCGGACGCGGCGTCACGGCAGCGGAGTCGCTGGGTTCCACGGTGCACGATGAGATTGCGTACAACGGCGGTGAGGAGGCGTACACGAAGTTCTCGCGCGAGCACAATAATGCGGGCGGTCTGGAGGGCGGCATCTCCAACGGCGAGGACGTCGTCGTGCGTGGCTACCTCAAGCCCATCTCAACGCTGCGTCGCCCGCTGGGTAGCGTGAGCTTTGCAACGCGTGAGCCGGTGAAGGCTGCCTATGAGCGCAGCGACGTGTGTGTGGTGCCGGCGGCTGGTGTGGCGGCAGAGGCGATGGTGGCGCTGACCGTAGCGCGGCTGGTGGTGGAGAAGTTTGGTGGCGACTCGCTGCGCGAGCTGGAGCACAACTTCCGCGGGTACTGCGAGCAGATAAAGGCGTTCTGATGGGAAAGATCCACGAGGTCGTGAAGTGGCCGGAGCCCGTACTGGCGCAAAAGGCTGCGCCTGTGACGGTGTTTGACTCCAAGCTGAAGCAGCTGGCCGAAGAGATGTTCGAGAGCATGTATGTGGCGCAGGGCATTGGCCTGGCAGCGCCGCAGATCGCGCTCTCGCAGCGGATGTTTGTCATCGATGTCAGCTTCAAGAAGAACCCGGACGACCGGCTGGTGTTCATCAATCCGGAGATCATTGCTCGCAAGGGCAAGCAGGTGGAGGAAGAAGGCTGCCTGAGCCTGCCCGAGATTCGCGAGAAGGTGGAGCGGGCCGCCTGGGTGAAGGCGCGCGCCCAGGATGTGCATGGCAACTGGTTTGAGATTGAGGGCGATGAGCTGCTGGCCAGAGCGATTCAGCACGAACTGGACCACCTGGACGGCGTGTTGTTTATTGATCGCCTGAGTCGCCTGAAGCGGGACCTGGTGATGCGCCGCATCCGGAAGATGATCAAGAACGGCGAGTGGTAGCGCTGTGAGCGGTGACATGCCATGAAGGTGGTCTTTTGCGGAACGCCGCAGTTTGCCGTGCCGTGCCTGCAAGCGTTGCTGGCGGCCGGGCACAAGGTTGCGCTGGTGGTGACGCAGCCCGATCGCGCCGCCGGACGCGGCATGGAGCTGCAGGCACCGCCGGTCAAGCGTCTGGCAATGGAGCATCATCTGCCGGTCGTGCAACCGGAGAAGATTCGTCACAATCAGGAGCTGCGGGCGCAGTTGGAGGCGATTGCGCCGGACGTGATCGTGGTGGTGGCGTATGGCCGGCTGATCCCGGACTGGATGCTGGCTCTGCCCCGCTTTGGCAACATCAACGTGCATGGCAGTCTGTTGCCGCGCTACCGTGGTGCGGCGCCGATCCAGTGGGCCGTGGCCAACGGCGAGACCACGACCGGTGTGACCACCATGCTGCTGGACGCAGGGCTGGATACGGGCGATATTCTGCTGGAGCGCTCGGTCGAAGTTGGGCCGCAGGAGACCTCGGCGGAGCTGTATCCCCGGCTGGCGGAGGCGGGTGCCTCGCTGCTGCTGGATACCTTGGCCGGTCTGGCTGACGGAACCCTGACGCCCCGCCCGCAAGACCATGCGCTGGCCACTCACGCACCCATCCTGACGCGCGAAGACGGGGCCATGCTGTTTACCCGCACGGCCGGGCAGCTCTACGACCGCTGGCGCGGCTTTCAGCCATGGCCGGGAGCGCACACCGTACTGCGCGGCAAAAAGTTAATCGTCCACAGGATGCAGGTGGCCGAGGGCAGCAGCACGCTGGCCCCGGGCACGTTGCTGGTAGAGGGCGGAACCATACGCGTGGTGTGTGGGATGGGCTCGCTGCTGCAACTGGATGAGGTGCAGCTGGAGGGCAAGAAGCGTATGCCCGCGGACGAGTTCCTGCGCGGCTTCCAGCTCCGGAGCGGAGAGAGGCTGGGCGCATGACAGCACCGCGTGAGGGTGGCAGACCGCGTCCGCCGCAGAAGCAGGTGCGGAGAGGCGCGGGCGCATCGCAGCGGACAGGGCTGAGCCGGGCGGCGGCAGGCGCGTCCCCTGCTTCGCAGGCGGCTCAAGCTGCAGCCCGGGTCAGTCCGGCCCGCATGGCTGCGCTGCAGGTACTGCTGCGCGTTGGGCAGGGCAAGGGACACAGTGATGTGCTGCTGCACTCTGCGCTGACTGAAGGGCTGTCGCCGGAGGATCGCGGCTTGGTGACTGCACTGGTGATGGGCGTGCTGCGCTGGCAGACGGCACTGGACACCCAGGTGCGGCGCTGGCTGGAGCGTCCGCAGCAGCGCCTGGCAGAGCCGGTCGCAGTTGTGCTGCGTCTGGGGGCACTGCAGTTGCTGCATCTGGATCGGATTCCAGCCCACGCGGCGCTGAGCGAGAGTGTGGAGCTGTGCCGCGCAGCCGGAGAACCCCAGGCCGCTGGCATGGTGAACGCAATCCTGCGTAAGGTCGCTGCCGCAGGGCGTCCCGGCAACAAGATCTATGAGACCCCGGCGGCGTTTGCCGAGCGCCTGGGGCATCCGTTGTGGATGGTGGAGCGATGGGTGCGCTTCTACGGTGTCGAAGCGGCACGGCACATCTGCGAGGCCGACCAGCAGGAGCCGGCGGAGAGCACACTCTTTGCCCGTAACCCAGAACTGCCTGTGATGGACGATGGCTCGCGGCTGGTCGCGGAGCTGGCCGCCGCCTGCGCCCCCGGGGCTAGGCGCGTGTGGGATGCCTGTGCTGCACCGGGCGGCAAGACGCTGATCCTGGCCAATCGGCTGGCGCAGGCGGAGTTGCTGGCCACCGACGTGAGTTCGCATCGTGTGACCCAGATGCAGGCACGCCTGCGGCGGTACCCGTATGCCCAGCGCGTCGCGACCGCCGTTGCCGACGCCACGGCACTGCCGGAGGCGAATGGCAGCTTTGATCTGATTCTGTGCGACGTGCCCTGCAGCGGCACCGGCACGCTGGCGGCAAACCCTGAGATTCGCCATCGGCTACAGCCCGGCGAGCTGGTGCGGCAGGCAGAGCGCCAGCTTGGCATTCTGCGTGCCGCCGCGCGCAGGCTGGCACCCGGTGGGCGGCTGGTGTACGCTACCTGCTCACTGGAGCCGGAGGAGTGCGAGCAGGTGGTCGAGGCCTCGGGCCTGGCGAAGGTTCCCGTACAGGGCCTGCTGGATGAGCTGCGCGACGCAGGCGTGCTGCTGCGGGAGATGCGCACCGCTGTGCGTGAGGGTGCCCTGCGCACCCTGCCCGGCGTGGACGGCTGCGACGGCTTCTACGCGGCGGTGCTGGAACAGCCCCGGCCCTAGGTCGCAGGCGAGACTTGCGGATGTCGTCAGTAGCCCAGGCTCAGGCGGATCGGGTCGTCCGGCGTGACGCGATAGCCGGCCGGTGGCGACTGGGCTGTGACCGTGCGAAGTGACACCACGGGCGGCGCTGCTGGTGTGCCTGCAGCGGGTGCGCCTGCTGCGGGTTGCGGCACGTCCTGCGGTGCCTCACTCTGCGGAACGAGATGCAGTCCTGCTGCCGTAAGGCGGGCCGCGGCTGCCGTCAGCGTCAGTCCAGTCAACTCTGGCATGACGTAGGCCGCAGGCGCAGGATGCGGCGTGAGCGGAGCCAGCAGGATGCTGACATAGGGCCTGTCCACGCCCTGCGCACTGGGCGAGGGCGACTGCGCCACCACGGACTCGGCGTCGCTGGTGGGGTAGAGGTGTGCCTCGGAGCCGAGCAGTAGTCCGAGCTGCCGCACGGTGATGATCGCGGGTCGCTCGGTCTGGCCGGTCAGGTCGGGAATGGTTGCGAGTTGTGGCCCCAGGCTGGTGGTTACGCGCACCGCCCACTCGCGCCGCACCACGGAGCCCGGTGCAGGCGACTGCGACAGCACCTGCCCGGCGGGCACGTCTGGCGAGTAGAAGCGGTTTTCAACCCGCATGCGCAGCCCGCGCACACGCGTAGCCTGAGCGGCCTGGGTATAGGTCATCCCGGCCAGGCTGGGAACCTCCACCTCGCGACCGTGGATTGTGACCCGCATGGCCAGATAGGCGCAGACCAGCGCAACCACCAGCATGGCCAGAGCCCCGAAGAGGATGTTGAAGAAGCGATTGATGCTGGAGACTCGCATGCGCGTGGTCCTAGGATATCGTCAACGCCGGTTGTCCGTAGAGGGCTCAGGATGAATCAGCAGTCGCGAGACCTCGGGCGAATCGACCTTGAAGGCGTCCTCCAGTGCGGAGATGACGGCGTGGACCTCCGCCATGGGCAGATCATCCGGCAGGGTGCAGTGGCAGGAGACCTGGATGCGACCGCTCGCGTGATCGTTGACTGTGCCGCCATGCCTGGTCACCAGCACCTCATGGATGTCCAGCACCAGCGGAAAGGCGGCTGCTGTGCGTCGCAGGCGTTCCTCGAGCTGGCGATCGCGATCCAGCGAACTTGGCCGTTCAATGGTCGCCGGCTCGGACTCGATATGGGTCAGGATGTTGGTGATCTCGGGCACTTCCTCGCGGATGTCCGTCTCCAGCAGCGTGACCAGGGCATGCGCCTCACGCAGCGGCATCGACTCGGTCACCTCCAGGTGGAGCTCTACGTGCAGACCATCATCAAACTGCTGCACGGTCACGTCGTGGATGGCGAGGTTAACGCGTGCTGCCACCGCGCGGATGCGATCATGGACGCTCTCGGCCAGGTAGGCCGTAGGGATGGTGTGGACGATCACATCGGCCCCGGTCAGGTGACGCTGAACGGTGAGCGAGGCCGCAAGCGTCAGCTGCTCCGTACGCTGGAAGGTAAAGTTACGTGGCAGACTTAGCGTAACGTCTGCAAAGTAGCTGGGGCCAGAGCGGCGAATGCGCAACCGATTGACGGCCAGCACCCCGGGGATCGCGGCCAGGTCGCTGATCATCGCGCGGCGCAGCTTCAGCCCGTCTGCGGTCTGCGCAGGCGAGGCGTCGATCAGGGTATGAACGGTGCGACGCCCCAGCGCGAGCGAGATGCGCACGATCAGGATGGACACCACAATCGCCGCAAGCGGGTCTGCCAGCTCCAGCGCTGCCAGGTGCCAGTGCTGACCGGCAAAGGTGGCTGCAAGGCCCAGTAAGACGGCTGTGGAAGACCATATATCGGTGCTGAAGTGGATGGCGTCCGCCTCCAGCGCATCGCTGGCGTGGTGTTGTGCGGCACGGTGAAGCGCGCGCGAACGCGAATAATCCACCACGATAGAGAGCAACAGCACGAGAAACGGCCAGATCGTCAGCGGCAGAATCAGGTGCTGGCGAAAGAGAATGCGCCGCAGAGCCTCGGTAATGATCCAGAACGACGAGGCCAGCATGATGACGGTCTCGACAAAAGCCGAGAGCGCCTCAACCTTGCCGTGGCCGTAGTTGTGAACGTCGTCGGCTGGCCGATCCGATACCCGGACGGAGAGCAGGGTGATGGTCGCGGCCAGCAGATCAACCGCAGAGTGGGCGGCCTCAGACAACATACCCAGCGAGCCGGTGAGGATGCCGGTGACGAGCTTAAGCGTGGTAACGACCAGCGCAGCCAGCACAGACCACAGCGCGACGGAGCGCTTGGAGGCTGGGGCGTGTGCCGGTGTGGCCGTCATGCTCATGGAGAGATTATGGTACCGCGTCGAACGGCTTGGGGATTTGCGGCGTGCCCGCCGCACGTGTGCCCCGCGTCATGGTTTGGTAGCGCGGTACAGGCCGGCCGTGCCGAAGGTGTAGCCTGTCCACGTCGCATCCTGAAAGCCTGCGTTGCGGATGAGCTGCAGCATGCGTGGTGGGCGCGGAAAGCGCTCCACCGAGGCCGGCAGATAGCGATACGCCGCGGGCTGCCCGCTCAGCAGTCCGCCAAGCCGAGGCAGCACCTGCCTGAAGTAGAGGTTGTAGAGCGCGCCGGTCAGGCCCTCGGGCTGATTACACTCCAGGATTCCGATCTGTCCGCCGGGGCGCAGAACGCGGAAGAGCTCGGCCAGGCCGTCCTCGTAGTTGGCCAGGTTGCGGAAGCCGAACGCCGCTGTCACCAGATCCAGCGAAGCGGTCGCGATGGGCAGGTGCAGTGCGTCTGCCTCGATGGGCAGCACAGGCAGGCCGCGGAACTTCTCCGCGCCTCGCGCCAGCATCTGGTGCGAGAAGTCCACGGCCAGCATGGGGGCCGCATCCGGCGTTCGTGGCCGATGCTTCAGCAGCGAGAGCGTCATATCTCCGGTGCCGCAGCACAGATCCAGCACGCGTGCCTCTGGCCGTGCCAGAGTGCTGCGAAAGCTGCGGGCCGCCCGGCTCCACCAGTAGCGGTCGATACCGGCGGAGAGAGTGTGGTTGGAGAGGTCGTAGGTCGGCGCGATGGTGTCGAACATCTGCTGCACGCGGGCCGCCGCGGTGGCCTCATCGGTCGCGCCTGTCGGCCTCGCACCAGTGGTACGTTCATGCTCCGGGAGTGCGGGAGAGGTGTTCATCGTCAGCTCGCCGTGCTTGTACGCATCAGTTGCAGCATCGCCTCGGCGGCACGCTGCAACTCGTCGTCCGTCACGTCGAAGACGGTCGCCGTCGCGCCGATGGCCGTGGGCAGCACATAGGCGCGTCTTCCGCTCCGCTTCTTCTTGTCGCTATAGGTCAAGGCCACCAGCTTGGCCGCCGTCGCGCGGAACGGCGAGAGCGGGCCGTAGCGCAGGATGAGGTTGGCCATGCGGGCAAACTGTGCAGGCGTAATGGTGCCGCGCTCCAGGGCTACGTGCAGCGCTGCAATGGAGCCCCAGCCGACGGCCTCGCCATGCAGCAGTTGCTTATAGTGGGTTGCCGCCTCAATGGCGTGGCCCAGCGTGTGGCCGAAGTTCAGGATCATGCGCAGGCCGGACTCCTTCTCGTCCTGGCTTACGACCTCGGCCTTTACGCGCACGCTGGCCGTGATGACATGCTGCAACGCCCGCTGGCGCTGCGGCGTAAACCGGCTGGCCAGCACGGTGGCCGCGTGCTTCTCAAGGTATGAGAAGAGGCGCGCATCGTAGATGATGCCGGCTTTGATGGACTCCTGGAGCCCGGCGCGCAGCTCAGCCGGCGGCAGCGTCCGCAGCAGGTCGGTATCGATGAAGACGGCTTCGGGCTGGTTGAAGGAGCCGATCAGATTTTTGCCGGCCTGCAGATTGACGCCGGTCTTGCCGCCCACGGACGAGTCCACCTGCGCCAGAAAGGTGCTGGGCAGTTGCACGTAGCGCACACCACGCATGTAGATGGCTGCCAGGAAGCCGGTGATATCGCCGATAACGCCGCCGCCAAAGGCGATGAGCAACGCGTCGCGATCCGCACCGGCCAGCGCCATCTGCTGGGCCAGAGACTCGACTGCCGCCATGCGCTTGAAGCGCTCGCCCGCAGGATGAAACAGCACGGTTGGCGCGCCGGGACCCTGCTTGGGAAACGACGCCAGGAAGGCCTTGGACCAGTGTCGCCAGATCTCCGGCGAAGTGACGACAAACGGGCGATAGGCCTTGCCCGGCTGCAGCCGCGCAATCCGTTGCGAAAGCGTGCGCAGCAGGCCAGAGCCGATGGTGACGTCGTAGGCAGCAGAGGGCGTGTTGACAGAGAGAACAGGCACAGTACTTCTTATGGTATCGCAGCATGCAGGGCACTGGAGCCGCAGCTGCAACCGCACTTCGTCCGGTCAAACGAGTAGCATGAAGAGATGGTTGATGTGGACTATCTGGTGATTGGTGGCGGTGTCGCGGGCCTTAGCGCGGCGGTTCGACTGGCCGCCAGGGGAACCGTGCTGGTGGTCACCAAGGAGGCGCTGGCGGAGTCCAACACAGCGTACGCGCAGGGCGGCATTGCCGTGGCCATGGGCGGAGACGAAGACGTTGCGCTGCACCTGGAGGATACCCTGCAGGCGGGCGATGGCCTGGTGAATCGCGCTGCTGCACGGGTGCTGGTGCAGCAGGGACCGCAACGTGTGGAGGAGCTGCTGGCCTGGGGCACAGGCTTCGATCGCTATCCGCAGGGGCAGGGCTACAAGGCCGGTGAGCTGATGTGGACGCGCGAGGCCGCGCACAGCCGCTCGCGAATTCTGCACGCCAACGGCGACGCCACCGGCCGCGAGATCGCGCGCTCGCTGGTGGAGCGGGTACGCAGCCTGGAGCAGGTCAGGCTCATGGAGTGGGCTGTGACGGCGGAGCTGCTGCTGGAAGGTGATCGCGTGGCAGGCGCGCTGCTGGTGGATGGAGAGGGCGGGCTGCGCACGGTGGCTGCTCGCGCGGTGCTGCTGGCCAGCGGCGGAGCGGGGCAGGTGTATGCCGAGACCACCAACCCGGAGGTCGCCACCGGCGACGGCATCGCCATGGCCTATCGCGCAGGCGCAGCCGTCAGTGACATGGAGTTCTACCAGTTCCACCCGACGGCCTTTGCACTGCCCGGCGCACCGCGCTTTCTGCTGAGTGAGGCACTGCGCGGCGAAGGGGCCTGGCTGATCAACGCGCGCGGAGAGCGCTTCATGCAGCGCTACCATCCGCAACTGGAGCTGGCCCCGCGCGACGTGGTTGCGCGCGCCATCACGATGGAGGGCATGGATGGGCCGGTCTATCTGGACATGCGCCATGCCAGGCATGATCTAGCGGCGCGCTTTCCGGGCATCTCGGCCTTTCTGGAGCGCTACAGCCTCTCGCTGCAGCGCGATCTGATTCCCGTGCGTCCCGCGGCGCACTACCTGATGGGCGGAGTGCAGACCGATGTGCATGGCCGCACCTCGGTGGCCGGGCTGTATGCCGCAGGCGAGGTGGCCTGCACCGGGGTACACGGTGCGAATCGGCTGGCCAGCAACTCGCTGCTGGAGGGGCTGGTCTTTGGTGCCCTGGCGGCTGAGGCGATGGTGGCAGAGCCGGAGTGTCCGGGCTGGCACCTGGCTGCTGATGCGCTGCAGCGCACCGCCGCTCAGCACGGTGTGATGACACGCGAAGAGCACACCGGCCGCTGGGTGGCAGAGCTGCGCCAGTTGATGTGGCGCGATGCCGGACTCCTGCGCGATCGCGCGGGTCTGGAGCGTGCGCAACGCGGACTGCAGGCGCTGGAGCAGGCCCAGCCCAGTGGCCTGTCGCGTGGCGCCATTGAGGCGCGCAACCTGCTGGAGATTGCCAGGCTGATGGTGGCCGCCGCGTTGGCGCGCGAGGAGAGCCGGGGCGCGCACGCGCGCATGGACTTTCCTGATCGCAACGCCGTGGCGCGTCACTCCGTACAACAGCGCGGCAGACTGTGGTTTGAGGCGGAGAGCAGCGACTAGCTGCGGAAGCGGTACGCCGCGCACAGGTCTTCCACGTCGCGCACGGGCTCGGCGGCGGCTTCCTCCGGCGAGATGGCCACAGGCCGCTGCCACAGGAGCTCGACCTGCGGATGCGAGCAAAACAGCGCATGCGCGTGCGGCGTGAAGTACAGCACGTCCAGCGGACGCGGTGCGGCGGCCAGCGAGCGCTGCAGGTGCCCCAGCAGCTGTGCGGCCACCCGTGTGGAGAACGGATTGTAGAGGAAGAGGAGGCAGGGGCCCATGGGCAGTGCAAAGGTCGCCGCGTCCCCGTGAACGATTCTCGATGGGGAGAGCGGCGCTCCGGTGCGCTGAAACGTCTTGAGGTTTGCGGCGGCCACGGCAGCCAGATCGGCGTTCAGCTCTACGCCAATGCACTCGCGAAACGGGAGCTGCGAGGCCAGCATGATGGCGCGCCCTTTGCCGCAGCCCAGATCCAGGAACGTGTACTGCGTAAGCGGCAGCGCCGGTGGCGTGGCGCGCCAGCTCTCCAGAATGACGTGCAATCGCGAGGGCGGAACTCCGTGGTACGCCGTGGCATGCAGGCTGTTGGGGTGCGCAGAGGCCAGTGTGACGCCGCCGATGACGCCGCTGGTCTCCGTGCCATAGCGATCATCAAACGGGTGCCGCAGCTGGGCGATGCGTGGCCCAGGGCTCTCGCGCAGACGCTGCAGGGGCAGCTGCAGCGTCTGGCGGGTGCCGCGATGGATGAGCGACCAGCGCAGCTTGCGGACCGTACGGGTGAGTGCAGACATCAAGCTCCGCTAGACCAGCAGCAACAGCAACGGCACCACGACGCCCGCGATCAGCAGCCAGGTAACCAGAGTCTTGTTGCGGTTGAACTTGTACGACATATACACACCCAGCACTGTGGAGAGTGCCAGGCCCAGGCTGACCAGCAGGAAGAAGGCCTTCATGGGCACAGTGCTGTGCTTCGGTCCGGAGGGGCCATCGTGGCCATGGCTCTCGCGGGCTTCGCCGGCCGGTGCCGCGGGCAAGGCGGCAGGTGTTCCGGCTGCGGGCGCTGGCTCTGCCTTGGCGGTTGCAGGCTGTGGGGCTGGTGGGCCACCAGGGCCGAACTTGTGGGTGGGCACCTCGGTGGTCTGCTTCTTGTGCAACTGGGCGAGGGTCACAATCCAGGCAGCTGGCTTGTAGTTGGTGCCGCGGATGCTCTCATGCAGTCCAGCGGTCTGCAGTGCGCCGGTAAAGGCGAAGAAGAGGATGGATGGGGCGAGGAACACACCCAGGTAAAGATGCGTCAGGCGAACAGCTTTCAAAAAAGCAGGCGAAGTGGACATGGTCGAGAATTTTACCCGAGTGTGTAGAACGCTGTGCAAATCGCGGCTAAGCCGGATCTCGCCGGACGGGTACGGCCAGCGAGGTGACGACCGTTGTGCCCACCAGCAGCAGAATGATGCCCAGCGAAAGCAGCGGTCCGATGGCGAGCCACGAGGCCGTCAGCACCTTGAACGCAGCAAAGCCAAGCACCGCCGCCAGCCCGTAGTGCAGAAAGCGCAGCCGGGTGAGCAGGTGGGCCAGCAGAAAGTACAGAGAGCGCAGAGCCATCACCGCCATGATGTTGGAGGCGTAGGCCACGAAAGGGTGCCGCGTTATGGCGAGCACGGCCGGGATGGAGTCCAGCGCGAAGATGACATCCGTCAGCTCGATGGCCAGCAGCGCCAGCAGCAGCACGGTGGCCATGGTGCGTCCGTTCTCACGCACGAGAAAACGATCCTGCCGCAGGCTGATCGGCCGCAGCCGCTCCAGCGCGCGTATCCACACCGGGCTTGCGTCGTCGGCTTCGTGTTGCTGAGACCGCAGCAACCGCACGGCGGCCACCAGCAGGACCACAGCAAAGAGATATTCCACCCAGTGGAACCGCTCCAGCAGGGCCAGACCAAGCCCGATGAAGAGTCCGCGCAGCACGATGGCCCCGACAACGCCCCAGTACAGAATGCGCGGCTGATGCGATGGCGCGATGCGAAAGTGCTGAAACAGCAGCAGGAAGACAAAGAGGTTGTCGATGGAGAGCGACTGCTCAAGGGCATATCCGGCGAAGTACTGGGTGGCTGCCGAGATGCCTGCAACGTGCAGCACCAGTGCGCCAACGGCCACGGCTGCGGCGACCCAAAGCATCGTCGCCTGCAAGGCGGAGCGCAGCAGGCTCTCCGCCTTGCGATGCGCGCTTCGCCGTGCCCGGATGTGCTCGACGGCCAGCAGCAGCAGTACCAGCAGGTGAAAGCCGATCCAATATCGAAGAGGAGTAGCGCCGGGCATGCACTTTAGATGCTATCGCGGTTTCGAGGCGCAGACGGCATGCGCTTGGCGGCTTTGGCATGCATCGCAGGCGGAAGGCTTGAGGTCAGCGCCGGGCTGCTGCGGTCGCTCGCCTGGGTTCAGCCGCGCAGGTCGATCAGCCGGATCAGCTCCAGCACCAGATCCCCGGTTATCTGCAGCGCATGCGGGCTCAGCTTGTCGATCGTATCCTGCTCGGTGTGGTGGTAGCTTCCCTCAGGGTGCTGCATCGAGGGTGGGCCGTAGTCCAGGTCGATAATGTCCAGCACCGGCACCCCACGTTGTTTGAACGGCACATGGTCGTCTTCAACGTACTGGGTCTGCTTGAAGATGGAGCCGGAGTGGCCGGTGTTGCGCGCCGCCGTCACCAGCAGGTCCTGCAACCACGGTGTGGAGTTCTGGTCGCGATCGATGTTCAGATTCTTGTAGCCGATCATGTCCAGCACCAGGAACGCCTTGATGCGGGTGATGGTTCCATCCTGCGACCATTTGGCAGCCAGATGGCGCGTGCCGTACAGCGAGTCGCGCTCACTCCACTCGTTGATGGCCTCTTCGCCGTCGTCGAAGACCAGCCAGATGGACGCGCCCTGCGGCGGATGGGTGCGCAGGTAGTTGCCCAGCTCCATCAGAAAGGCTGAGGTGCAGGCTCCGTCATTGGCTCCGACGAAGTTGATGTCGCGCAGCGGGTAGTTGGTCTCGTAGTGCGAGGCCAGCACAATGACGCCACTCTTCTTGCCCGGGTAGCGCACGATGAAGTTGCGCATCGGCATCATGCCGGCCGGGGTGCTGGCGGTGAAGCTGTCGGTCTCAAAGTTGCCGTGCGCAATCTCCGGCGCAAAGTGTGCCTTGATGAAGTCCTCGGCCTTCGCATGCCCCGGCGAGCCGATCCAGCGCTTGGGCGCGGCCGCCAGAAACTGCTGGGTCAAGGCAAACGCGGCCTGGCCGTTGTAGCGGGCGGGTGCCGATTTTTGCGCCGTGGCCGGCACGACACTGCACAGCAACAGAGTAAGCAGCGGCATCAGGCGGGTGCGAAGACTCACGCTAAGGGCGATCATGCGGCATTAGCCTCCTTCGCTTTGCGGCGGCTAGGGTGCACCCAGTACGCAACCAGTACGCCGATGATGTAGAGCACCAGCATCGGGCTGGCGAACAGGCACATGCTGAAGGGGTCTGGCAGCGGGCAAATGATCGCCGCGACGAGGAAGATAATCAGAATGGCGTAGCGAATGTGACGCAGCAGAAACTTGGCGTCCACAATGCCGAACAGCGCCAGAAAAAAGATGAGGATCGGCAGCTCAAAACATATGCCGAGGCCCAGGATGACGGCGAGGAAGAACTGCGTGTAGTCCTCAATCGTCAGGATGGGGTGGAAGCGCTTGCCGAAGTCCAGCACCAGCACCTTGATGGCGCCGGGCAGCACCCAGTGGTATCCAAACCATGCCCCGCACAGAAACAGGCCAACCGTTGCGGTCATGAAGGGGATGACGAAGCGCTTCTCATGCTGGTACATGCCCGGCGAGATGAACAGCCAGACCTGGTACAGAATGAACGGCGCGGCGATGATGGCACCGCCAAGCAGGGCGGTCTTCAGATACAGGTTCAGGCCATCCGTCGGATGCGTGAAGTTGAGCGGGATGTGCAGGTCATCGAGCGGCTTCTGAATGATGCCGTACAGACGCTCATGGAAGCCGTACGCCACAAAGAACCCGGCGATGAGGTAGTAGATGGAGTGCAGCAGACGCTTGCGCAGCTCCTCCAGGTGCTCCATCAGGCTCATGCCAGGCAGCTCGGCGCGGTCGCTGATGGCGGCGCGTGCGCGTTCGATAGGGTCAAGATCAGGCATGCTGCTTCGGGGCCTCAACGGGGGATTCGGGGTCTTGCGTATGGCGCTCCGGCCGCTGTGCCAGCGCAATCTCATCGGTAGGCGCGCTGCCACGCGCGGTGGGCAGTCCGGTGGCGGGCGGCAGTATGCTCAACTCGCCCTCGGTCGCGATCGCGATGGGCGCGGCTGCCGGCGGGTTGCTGGCGCGTGGGTCGGGGTAGGTTTCGGCGACCTCGGCGGCAGGCAGGGCAATCTCCTCTGCAGGCGCCAGCGGAGAGGATGACTCAGCGGCCTCGGCTGGTGCTGCGGGCGTCTCCAGTGCCGGGGACTGGGGGGCCGCAGCCTGCAGCGCAGCCAGCTTCTTCTGCTGCTCAGCCTGATCGGCCAGGCGCAACTCCTCTTCCATCTGCACGCGGAACTCGGGTGAGGCGCGGCGAAACTCCGCCATCAGCTTGCCCAACTGGCGGGCGAGCTCGGGCAGCTTCTTCGGACCGAAGAGCAGCAGGGCAAGGATGAAGATAAAGGCGCTATCGCCGAAGCTCGGCATACGTAAAGTCCATGATAAGGCTTACGTTGAAGCGGGACAAATGGATGGGATTTCTTTATGCTGTTGTAAACTGAGTGTGGCAGGCAACCCGGCTCCGGGTGCCAACCTGGTCGCCATGCATCGCGCAACGTGGATGCAGCGTCCAATGCTTAGGCCGGCGGATCGCGTCGGCAATGCAGTGCAGGAACCATGGTTGCAACAGCCCCGCGGACGGGGTAACGATCCTGAGGATCGGTACGGCGAGTCCGCTGCAGCCAGTGCAGTAGATGCTTTCAACAACCCCGTTTCGCAGGCGAAGATCGCCGGGTCCTCCTCTTAGGAGGCTCGCGACAACGACCTGGCGAGACTGAAGGCGGATGACTTTGAACGGCTTATTGGATGCGACGGAGACCCCGGCGGCGGAGTCCGCCTCGGCAGCAGCGGTTGCAGACACCTGCTCGCTCGACAACTACCTGGTGCAACCGGATCACACGATGGACGCCCGCATTGCAGCGGCACGCGCCCGGCTGGGCACCGATGTGGTGCTGCTGGGCCACCACTATCAGCGGGATGAGGTCATCCGCTTTGCGGACTTCACCGGCGACAGCTACAAGCTCAGCAAGGCGGCAGCCGAGTCCAGCGCCAAGTACATGGTGTTCTGCGGCGTGCACTTTATGGCAGAGACTGCCGATGTGCTGGGCCGCGACTGGCAGCAGGTGATTCTGCCAGACTTGAACGCCGGGTGCTCCATGGCCGACATGGCCGAAATTGGACAGGTTGAGGATTGCTGGGACGTGCTGGAGCGCACCGGGCTTACCCAGGGTAGCGGCCTGGTACCGATGACCTACATGAACTCGACCGCGGCGATCAAAGCCTTCTGCGGCGAGCGTGGCGGCCTGGTCTGCACGTCGTCCAACGCTCCGGCTGCCTTCCAGTGGGCGTTTGCGCGTGCGGAGAAGATTCTGTTCCTGCCGGACCAGCACCTGGGCCGCAACACCGCATATGAGCTGGGTATTCCGCGCGAACAGATGGTGGTGTGGGACCCCTGGCAGCTGAACGGCGGCCTGTCGCCCGAACGGCTGCGCGCGGCGAAGGTGATTCTGTGGAAGGGGCACTGCAGCGTGCATCAGCGCTTTCTGCCAGAGCACGTGGACAACATCCGTGCCAGCTCTCCGGAGACCAAAGTGATTGTGCATCCGGAGTGCCGCTGGGAGGTCTGCCAGAAGGCCGACGCCACCGGCTCCACCGAGCGCATTAGTCAGTACATTGACCAGGCGCCGGCTGGCACCAGCTTCGCCGTGGGGACCGAGATTCATCTGGTGAATCGACTGGCGCAACGCTATGCGCCGCTGGGCAAGCAGGTGCGCACCCTGGACGAATCAGGCTGCCTGTGCACGACGATGTACCGCATCTCGCCGCAGCACCTGGCCTGGGCGCTGGAGAACCTTGTCGAGGGTCGCGTGGTGAACCGCATCCAGGTCAACGACGAGGTGAAGCACTGGGCGCGTGTCGCGCTGGATCGCATGCTGGAGGTCAAGGGCTAAGCATGAGCAAAACGTTCACGCTGCACGAGGCACAGACCTTGCTGCCGGTGCTGGAGGCTCTGCTGAGCAAAGCCCGTGCGGCCGCACTGCGTGGCGCAGAGCTGGAGCTGGCGATGCGCGAGCTGACGCAGCGCATCTTTCTGGCCGGCGGAACCCGTGTCGATGTCACCGCTGCGGCCCACCGTCGTGCCGAGCGGGAGAAGCTGGCCCAGGAGGCTAAGGACACCCTGGCCGAGATCGAGTCCATCGGCGTGATGGTGCAGGATCTACAGGCCGGTCATCTCGAGTTCCCCAGCCTGCTTGAGGGGCGCACGATTCTGTTGTGCTGGACGATAGGACAGCCGGCCATTGAGCACTGGCGCGAGGCCGACGATGCGGTGGGCGAGCGCCGCCCGCTGGATGGCCGGTTCCATCGCGGTGAGCGCGAGCGCCTGAACTGACGCGACACGTCTGCCCGGAGCCTGGGGGCGCGGCTAGGGTTTGCCGTTGGGGTTCCACTGCGGCCGCCAGCTGGTGTTGGCCAGCCAGCGAATGGGTGGTGCCAGGGCCGTAATTGCCTGGATCAGGTGATTCATATCAATCCTAGCCACGGTGTCGGTCGGCTGGTGGTAGTCCGTGTGCAGGCCGAACGACGAGATGGTCTGAGCCACGATGCCGTCGCGCGCCAGGGTCAGGTTGTCGGATCGCTGGAAGAAGCCCTGCTGCGGATGCGGATCGGCGACCAGTGGGGCTCCGTGTGCAGCCAGGGTCGCTCCCAGGTTGGTGCGCTCAAATCCGGTGAGCCACAGCATGCCCGGGGCAAGTGCGGGGTCCGGCCGACCGAGCATCTCAAACTCCAGGTTGGCCACAATCGACTGCAAGGGCACGGGAGGCTGGCGCAGAAAGCCGCGCGCGCCGTAGCTGCCCAACTCCTCGGAGCCGAAGCAGGCAACCACCACGGTTCGCGCCGGTCGCTGGCCGCTGGCCAGGTTCCGCGCCAGCGCCAGCACGGCCGTAACGCCCGAGGCGTCATCGTCGGCTCCGTAGTAGACATGAGAAGGTTGCGTGACCGTTGCGCGCGACACACCTAGGTGGTCAAGGTGCGCGGTCAGCAGCACTACCTGATGGGCCAGTTCGGGGTCTGCACCGGGCAGGATGCCGATGGCGTTCCACGTCACTGTGCGCGGCACCGCCTCGAACGCGGCAAGCCTCTGCTGAATAGCCGCGGGCAGGGGATCTGGGAGCGCGACCTGCTGCAGGTAGGTGCCGTCCGGGGCGCCGGGGCGCAGCCCGATGGCGTGCAACTGTGCGGCGACATAGCTGGCGGCAAGGTACTCGTCGTGGGTCGCGGAGCCGCGTCCGCGCAGTTCGCTGCCGGCCAGATGCTCCATGTCAGAACGGATAGCGGTGACCAGACTGCCAGCCGGGGCTTGAGCCTGCAGGCCGCTGACCACTGCGAACAGCAACAGCGCGCCACGCTGGAGCCACCAGCGGTTACGAGACATATTCCGGATTATAACGAGGCCAGCCAGCAGGAAGGCCGCGGCGTGCGTCTAACCACGCAGTCCGGAAGATTTGCGATGATGAGACGCAGGAGCTGGAGTTGCGCATGAGAGTTTCGGTGGTCCGTGGTGGAGCCGTTGCGGTGCTGGCAGGTCTGCTGGCGCTCTGTGGCTGTACCGGCTTCTTTGTGCCGGTCACCACCACAAACGGCGGCGGCAATACGAGCAGCAGCGCAAACTGGGCCTATGTGGCAAACACCGCAACGCGCACGGTGAGTGGCTTTGCCGTGGGTACGGGCACGCTTACCAGCGCCGGCAACATGCCCCAGGATGTGACCTACGCCCCACAGGCCCTGGCCATGGCCAACGGCTATCTGTACGTTGCGGTGCCGGGTGCCATCTATCCGTATGCCATCGCATCCGACGGCTCCTTGACGGCTGTAGCCGGAGCCGTGCTGGTGAACGCCGTTGCGATGGACGTCTCGCCAGACGGCAATTGGATCGCTGCACTGGATGCCATCAACACGCAGGTCGACATCCTCTCGCTGAACTCCTCCACGGGTGCCGCGGCGCTGGCGGGCACGGTAGCGTATGGAGCCTCTGGCACAGCGCTCTCGCCGAAAGCGGTCAAGTTCGCACCCAACGGCGCTCTGGTGTTTGCCGCGCTGGGCGCGGGCGGAGACGCGATCTTTACCTTCAACACCGCAACCGGGGCCACGGTGCTGAGTGGAACGCTGGCTGCGCCCAACGCCCAGACCAGCGACAATGCGCTGGCCGTCGACAGCACCTCCACCCACCTGTACGTGGCGCGCAGTGGCACCAGCGGAGGTCTGGCGGTGTACAGCATTGGCAACGCCGGCGCGCTCACCGCCCTTGCGGGGTCGCCCTTTGCCGCGGGCACGCAGCCGCTGGCCGTATTGCTGGATAGCACGGGCAGCTATGCCTACGTGGCAAACGGCAGCGACGGCACCATCTCCGGCTACGCTCTGGCGAGTGGCAAGCCGACGGCGCTGGCCAGCTCTCCCTTCGCCAGCGGAGTCGAAGTGCGGTCGCTGGCCCTGGATGCGACCGGGAAGTACCTGCTTGCGGTTGCGCAGGGCGGCGCGCCTGACCTGACCCTGTACAGCTTCGATGCCACCTCTGGCGGCAAGCTGGACCCGGTGGCCACCGCCGCATCGGGAACAGACCCTGCGGGCTCGATCGCCGTGGTCAGCGGCAACTAGAGGGCGTGCGCTCCATGACAGCCGACGCGCCGGGGGTGTCGCGCCGGGAACCCCATCGGCAAACATCCTGCCCGGCGATGCTAGGCTGAGAGAAGTAGAGACCATGGCAGCAGCAGCGACAGGCAGCAGTGGCATGAAGTGGATGAGGCAGTGCGCGGTGCGGCGCAGACAGGGTGCAGGGGTGCGCTTTCTGCTGATGCTGGCAGCGTGCACGTTGCTCGCGCTGAACGGGTGTTCGCGATTTCGCCCCAAGCCGGTCTACCCCTCGGTCTATGTTGTCTACAAGCAGACCTTCTTGCGCGACCGCGTCGCCGCCGTCTCGAATCGCACCGCAACCGTGACCAATGGGCAGGAACTCAAGGTGCTGGAGAAGGGGCGGCGCTTCCTGAAGGTGCAGACTGCGAACGGCGAGGTCGGCTGGATCGACGAGAAGGCCGTGGCGACACAAGAGATAGTCGATGGCTTTCGCGCGCTCGCTGCACAGCACCAGAAGGACTCCACCGTAGCGACCGCCGTGGTGCGCGACGAGGTCTACCTGCACGTCAAACCCGGTCGCGAAACAGACCGCTTCTTCCTGCTGCAGGAGAACGAGAAGCTGAAGCTGCTGGCACGCGCCACCTTGCCCAAGGCTCTGCCTAAGGGACAGCGACCGCCCGCACCGGCCACCCCGGCTGCCGCGGGCAAGCCTGCTGCCGCTGGCGAGGACCAGTCCGCCGCTCCGGTGATGGAGGACTGGTGGCTGGTTCGTGATGCGAAGGGCGACACCGGCTGGATCTACAGCCGCATGATCGACGTGGATGTGCCGGACGCCGTAGGTCGCTACGCCGAGGGCCAGCGATTTGTCGGCGCCTATGTGCTCACCACGGTGTATGACCCGGACGCGGAGCAGGCGGATAAGAACATCCCCATCTACCTGACGGTGCTGTCGCCGTACAAGGCCGGTCTGCCCTATGACTTTGACCAGGTGCGCGTCTTCACCTGGAACATCAAGAAGCACCGCTACGAGACTGCCTTCCGCGACAAGAACATCGAGGGCTTTCTGCCGGTCAAGATCGAGCAGGCACGGGATGCGTATGCCAAAGTACCACAGGCCTCAATGCCGGCGCCCACCTTCACCTACCGCGTGTTGGCCGCCGACGCGCCCACGGCCGTGCCGGATCCTGTGACCGGTGCGGTGATTCCTGCCCGGACCGTGGAGAAGACCTATCGTCTGGAAGGCAACGTCACGCGTCGCCTGCTGCAGCCCGGAACACCTGCTCCGGCTGAGGCTCACCCAGAGCCCCCGGCCGAGAAGAAGAAGCCAGCCGGCAGGCGGCGTCGCTAAGCAGGCTGCTGCGTATAGAAGCTGCGAATCGCCTCGACGACCGTTTGCTGCTCGTCCTCGCGCAGACCAGGAAAGATGGGGAGCGCAAGCACCTCAGCGGCGGCACGCTCGCTATGCGGGAAGTCTCCAGTCTTGTAGCCGAGGTGTCGCAGGCTGGCCTGCAGGTGCAGCGGCAGGGGGTAGTAGATCTCACTGCCAATCCGGCGCGCCGACAGGTACTCCCGCAGTTGGTCGCGCCGTGGCACACGCAGCACGTACTGGTGGTAGACGTGCCGGGCGCGGGGATCGGTGTAGGGCAATACCACACCCTGCAAAGGGGCCGGGTCTGCGCTGTCACCGGTGTCCAGCACTGCCAGCCCGGCTTCGCGAAACAGGGCATCGTAGCGCGCGGCAAGCGTACGGCGCTCGTCGTTCCACAACGGCAGATGTTGCAGCTTGACCTGCAGCACGGCGGCCTGGATGGAGTCCAGCCGCGAGTTCCAGCCGATCTCGTCGTGGTAGTAGCGGCGGCGCATGCCGTGGGCACGCAGGCTGCGTGCGCGCTCGTCGATTGCTGCCGAGCTGGTGGTGACCAGTCCGGCATCGCCAAAGGCGCTCAGGTTCTTGGTGGGATAGAACGAGAAGGCAGCGGCCTCGCCGAGCGAGCCGGCGGGGCGGCCGTTCCACTGTGCCCCGAAGGCCTGGGCCGCGTCCTCGATCAGCATCAGGTTGTACTGCTGCTTGATCGCATCGAAGGCGTCGAGGTCCGCGCACTGGCCGTACAGGTGCACCGGCAGGAGGGCGCGAACGTACTCGCTGGAGGGATCCTCCAACACCTGCGCGACGGCAAGGGGGCTCAAGTTGAAGGTGACCGGGTCAATATCGGCCAGGATCGGGTTAGCTCCACAACGCAGAATCGCGCTGACCGTGGCAAAGAAGCTGAACGGAGTGGTGATGACGGCGTGGCCCTCGCCGATGCCCGCTGCCGCCATCGCCAGCCACAGGGCGTCCGTCCCGCTGGCGCAGCCGATGCCGTGGGCTGCGGCACACGACCGTGCGGCTGCGGCTTCAAACTCCTGCACTGCCGGCCCCAGGATGAACTGCTGCGTATCGCACACGGCGGCAATGGCCTCCAGCACCTGCGGCCGGATAGCGGCGTACGAGCGGGAGAAATCAAGCATCGGGACGGGTTGCGAAACTCTGGCTGACACGTCTGTATGGTATACCCGGAGGTGTCACGCCGTTGTGTGGCCCAGCCGTAGCTGCAGCATGCCTGTGGCTGTGGGCCGATGGGTGGATTTGCCCGAATTATCAACGGTCTTGTAGAGTTTGGTTGCCGGTGCGCACACTGTCGCCCGGTAACTTGCGGCAGGATCGACTCGCAGCATCTTTTTTTAACGCACTCTGACTGAATCAACGAAAAGACGAAGGAGATCGGCACCATGGAATCCAAGCCGGCACAGAACATCCAGGATACGTTTCTCAACACCGTCCGCAAGGACAAGAGCCCGATCACGATCTATCTGGTGAGCGGCGTGAAGCTGACGGGCCGCATTCGCTCGTTTGACAAGTACTCTGTGCTGCTGGAGAACAACAGCCAGGAGCAGCTCATCTTCAAGCACGCCATCTCGACGGTGGTCAGCGGCCGCGCAGCGCATGGCGATCTGCGGTCAGAGATGAAGTCCGAGAGCCGCGGCATGGGCAGCGTTGCAGCCCCTTCTGCAGCCGCTGCCGTCAGTGGTCAGTAGACTTTGACAGCATCGAACGACGAAAGGCGAAAGCAGCGCAGTGCCGGTGCCGCCAGCCAGGCGGTACCCGGTGCTGCGCTGCACCGCTCCGCAGAGCGTGCCGTGCTGGTGGCGGTGGAGTTCACGGCACGGCGCAAGCGCATCAGCGGCGTGGCCCAGCAGGCGCGTCTGGCGGCAGTGGCGCAGCGGCGCAACGCGACCGTCTATCGCGACGATGGCCTGCCGGCGTCTCCGTCCGGGCCTGAGGTGGAGAGTCCTCCCGAGGGGGACACTCCCGTCGACGATCTCGACTTTGCCGCCTCGCTTGCGGAGTTTGAGGAGCTGGCCCGCAGCGCCGGAGCCGAGATCGCTGCCACCGTGCTGCAGCGACGTCCTAAGCCGGATGCGGCCACCCTGGTCGGACAGGGCAAGCTGGAGGAGATCGAGGGCATCGTAGCCTCGACCGGTGCCGAGGTCGTCCTCTTCGACCACGATCTGACGCCCTCTCAGCTGCGCAATCTTGAGGCGAGGCTACCTTGTCGTGTGATCGACCGCACGCAGCTCATCCTGGACATCTTCGCCCGCCATGCCCGCACCCGCGAGGGGCAGTTGCAGGTGGAGCTGGCGCAACTGGAGTACCAGTTGCCCCGTCTGGCGGGCCGAGGCAAATCGATGAGCCAGTTGGGTGGCGGTATCGGGACCCGTGGCCCGGGCGAGACGCAACTCGAGACCGACCGCCGCCGGATCAATCAGCGGATCGACCACTTGAAGGAACAACTCGAGTCCGTGCGCCGCATACGTCGCCAGCAGCGGCAGCGGCGCGAGGCGGTGCCCGTGCCGGTGGTAGCACTGGTGGGCTATACCAACGCCGGTAAGAGCACCTTGTTCAACGCGCTCACCCTCACGGGAGCACCCGACGAGCAAGGCGTGCTGGAGTCGTCGCGTATGTTTGCCACGCTCGACCCGAAGCTGAAGATGCTGCAGCTCCCGTCGCGGCGGAAGGTGCTGCTCTCCGACACGGTCGGCTTCATCCGCAACCTGCCGCATGGCCTGGTCACCAGCTTTCGCGCAACGCTGGAAGAGGTGGAGCGGGCGGCGCTGCTGCTGCACGTGCGTGACGCCTCCAGCCCCATGGCAGAGGAGCAGAAGCTGCAGGTGGAGCACGTACTGAGCGAATTGGATGTAGCAGGGAAGCCCGTGCTGGAGGTGCTGAACAAGATTGACCTGCTGCAGGGGCCGGACGGCCTGGCCGAGCTGCCCATGGGCGCGCCGGGGTGCATCGCCGTCAGCGGCCTGCAGCGGACCGGCCTGCAGCATCTGCTCACCGCGATCGACGCCGCACTGGTTGACGATCCGCTGGTTCGCGAGACCTTTCGCATTCCTCAAACCGAAGGCCGGGTGCTGGCTGCGCTGGAGTCCGGCGCAATCATCGAAGAGACCCGCTACCAGGACAACCGCGTATGGATGCGCGTGCGCGGCCCGGCCAGCCTGCTGGGCCGGTATCGCCGCTTTCACTGGCAGGGGAATTAACCAGCACAGGCCGCCTGGAAGGGAGCGGAGGTAGTGTCCCAATCCACGCGGCCTGTGTGACCCAGAACAGGGTCCAGGTGATAGGAAGAGGCTACACCCGCGGGGGAGTCAGCTCAACGAAAATCTGGAAGGGACAGGTCTGCGCGATAAACGCCCACGATGGGCGATTATGAGTGCATTGCGGTTTGACACCCCTGCGAACCCTTTGCTACAAAAGGGTGTACTGCAAAAACCTGCCACACCCTTCTACCGAAGCATGCCCGCCTTCCTCTACCGGTCGGCAGTTCGTAGGTAATCCTCGGGGCGGAGCAGGGACCGGACCCTCATCAGAGCAATGGATCAGATACTCAACCAACTCGGCGAACTTGTGCTCGGCTCTGTGCCGACGATGATCTTCTTCATTCTGCTGGTGATGGCTTACGGCTTTCTGGTGCGCCGTCCCCTGGACAAGGTGCTGGCAGAGCGCCGCGCCCGCACCAGTGGCGCCATGGAAGAGGCGAAGCTGGCGATTGCCGCGGCTGAGGCGGATACCTCCTCCTACGAGCAGAGGCTGCGCGCCGCGAAGGCGGAGATCTTCCACGCCCGCGAGCAGAAGCTGAAGCTGTGGAACGCCGAGCGCGACGCAGCGCTCGAGCAGGTTCGCCAGGTGGCCCAGGAGCGGGTGAAGGCTGCCAAGCAGGAGATTGAGCAGAGCGCTGTGGCGGCCAAGGCGCAGATTGAGGGCATGAGCGCAGAGTTGAGCGCTCAGGTATTGAAGGCAGTTCTGCCCGCCGGCGTAACTGTGACGGAGGCTGCCCAGTGAAGCAGGGTTGGATGAGGACGATGTTGCCACTGCTGTTGCTGGTTGGCCTGGCGGCTCCCACGGCGTTGCGCGCGCAGGATGTGGCAAGCCCCGCTCCGGTTGTGAAAAGCACAGCCGCAGAGACCGGCAAGGCGGGCGAGGGCAAGGCAGAGAGCAAGCCGGAGCAGGACGAGGATGATGCCTATCTGCACTCGGCCTCAGTGAAGGCGTTAGGTGCCAAGCTGGGGATGAACTCCGAGCAGGCGGCGACCGCATTCCAGGTGGTGAACTTTGCGATTCTCGCTGTGCTGCTGGGGGGCGCGCTCATCAAGGCGCTGCCGAAGATCTTCCGCAGCCGCAACGAGGCGATTCAGCGGGACCTGGTGAGCGCGAAGGCCGCCACGGACGAGGCGAAGTCGCGACTGGGTAATGTCGAGGCGAGGCTGGCCAAGCTCGATGAGCAGATTGCAGCGATGCGCGCCCAGGCTGAGAAGGACGCTGCTGCCGAGGAGTTGCGCATCAAGGCGTCGGCAGAGGCTGAGCAGAAGAAGATTCTCGAGGTTGCGGAGCAGGAGATCGCTGCTGCCTCCGCACAGGCCCAGCGCCAGCTGCAGCGCTATGCTGCAGAGCTCGCTGTCGAGCAGGCAGCGCGTAAGCTGGTGGTGACGGCGGAGACCGACCGCTTGCTGGTGCAGGGCTTTGCGCGCAAGCTGGCCGGCGACGGCTCGAAGGAAGGGCAAAACTAATGTCCGTGATCGCTCTTCGCTATGCGAATGCCCTGGCAACGGTGACGGCCTCGGCCGGGCTTCAGGTAGAGATTGTGAAGCAGCAGCTGGATGACTTTGCTGCGACCCTTGCGGGTAGCCGCGAGCTGCGCGAGGTGCTGGCCAGCCCGGCCGTGCCGCATGATCAGAAGTTGAAGGTTCTGGATGCTATCGCTGGCCGGATCGGTGCCGGCTCACAGGTGCGTAACTTTGTGGCCGTCGTGCTGGACCATGGCAGACTGCACGAGTTTGCCGAGATCGTCGACGAGTATGCCACGGTTGCGGATCAGCGCGCCGGCATCTTCGAAGCGGAGATCGTAACCGCCCACGAGTTGGGAGAGCAGGATCGCGCTGAGCTGGAGGCGCAGGTGGTGAAGCTGGCCGGTGGCCAGGTGCGCGCCACCTATCGGCAGGATGCGTCGCTGTTGGGCGGTGCGGTCGTGCGGGTCGGCTCAACGGTGTATGACGGTTCGATCCGGACACAGCTTGCGCAGCTGAAGGAGAAGCTGGTGACGGCTTAGTGCCGCAGCAGCTGGTAACAGGTTTACAGGGAACGAGCAGTACCAGAGATTGACAGGAACGAGACCGAGGAACAGATGGCACAGATTAAGGCAGATGAGATAACCGAGCTGCTACGCCAGCAGATTGAGAACTACGAACAGCGCATCCAGGTGGACGAGGTTGGCACCATCGTGTCTCTCGGCGACGGTATCGCGCGCGTGCAGGGCCTGGACAAGGTCATGGCGGGTGAGCTGATCGAGTTTCCGCACGGCGTGGCCGGGCTGGCAATGAACCTGGACGAAGACCAGGTGGGCGCGGTGCTGCTGGGTGATTACACGGTGCTGAAGGAAGGCGACGAGGTCAAGCGCACGGGCAAGATCATGTCGGTGCCGGTGGGCGAGGCGATGATCGGCCGCGTGGTGAACTCGCTTGGCCAGCCCATTGATGACAAGGGACCCATCAATACGCCGCACTCTCTGCCGGTGGAGCGCATCGCTCCCGGTGTGATTGCGCGTCAGTCGGTGCGTGAGCCGATGGCGACCGGTATCAAGGCGATTGACACCATGATTCCGATTGGCCGTGGCCAGCGCGAGCTGCTGATCGGCGACCGCCAGACGGGTAAGACCGCGATCGCGCTCGACACCATCATCAACTCGGCGAAGAACGACCTGATCTGCATCTACTGCGCCATCGGGCAGAAGCGCTCGTCGGTGGCCCAGGTGGTGCAGACGCTCGAGGAGTACGGCGCGATGGCCTACACCATCGTGGTCGCTGCCACGGCATCCGAGCCCTCGCCGATGCAGTATCTTGCTCCGTTCGCCGCCACCGCCATGGGCGAGTACTTCCGCGACAACGGCAAGCACGCCCTGGTGATCTACGACGATCTGTCGAAGCACGCGGCCAGCTACCGCGAGATCTCACTGCTGCTTCGCCGTCCGCCAGGCCGTGAGGCGTACCCGGGCGACGTGTTCTACCTGCACTCGCGCCTGCTCGAGCGTTCGGCCAAGGTGTCGGATGCGCTCGGCGGCGGCTCGCTGACGGCCCTGCCGATCATCGAAACGCAGGCGGGCGACGTCTCGGCCTACATTCCGACCAACGTCATCTCGATCACGGACGGCCAGATCTTCCTGGAGACGGACCTGTTCAACTCGGGCGTTCGTCCGGCCGTGAACGTCGGACTCTCCGTGTCGCGCGTCGGCTTCTCGGCCGCCATCAAGGCAACCAAGCAGGTGGGCGCAACCATGAAGCTGGACCTGGCTCAGTATCGTGAGCTGGCGGCCTTCTCGCAGTTCGGCAGCGACCTGGACAAGGCAACGCAGCAGCAGTTGAGCCGTGGCCAGCGCCTGTCGGAACTGCTCAAGCAGCCGCAGTTCCAGCCGCTGAACTGGGTGCAGCAGGTGACGATCATCTACGCCGGCGTCAACGGTCTGCTCGACGAGGTTGAGGTGAAGGATCTGCGTGCTTTCGAGGATGGGTTCCACCCGTACATGGAGTCGGTGCACGCGTCGATTCTGGCGGATATCACCGCCAAGAAGTCGCTCGATGATGACCTGAAGACCCGTCTCACCGGGGCAATCAAGGACTACAAGGCGGAGTTCCTGGCCGGCAAGAACGCTAACAAGGAAGCGGCAGCAGCGAAGTAAACCATGGCAAACGTACTCGATTTACGGCGCCGTATCCGGAGTGTGAAGAACACGCGGCAGATCACCAAGGCCATGAAGATGGTCTCGGCGGCTAAGCTGCGTCGTGCGCAGGAGCGCGCCCTGCAGGCCAGGCCCTACGCGCAGATGCTGACCAGCGTGCTGGAGAGCCTGGTGCGCCGCGCCGACCTCTACGGCGGAGCCAATGGCACGCTGCTGCATCCGCTGCTGATGGAGCGCGACGAGAAGAACGTTCTGGTTCTGGTGGTGGCAGGTGACAAGGGCTTCGCCGGGGCCTTCAACTCGAACATCCTGAAGGCTGCCCAGAGCTTCATCGACCAGCGTCGCGCCCTGGGGCAGACGGTGGACGTGGAGTCTGTTGGGCGCAAGGCGCGGGACTCCTTCCGCAAGCGCTACCCTGAGGCAGTCTACGAGCGGACGACGGAGCACTACGACAACGACCTCTCCACGCACCACGAGACGCTGCGCCGTCGCCAGAGTCCGGTGGAGGTTCTGGGCGAGCACCAGAATCTGCTGCTGAAGCTGGACATCGACGACGTCTCGGCGCTTAGCCGCTCGGTGATCGAGCGCTACGAGCGGGAAGAGATCGACGCGGTCTACGTGGTCTACAACGAGTTCAAGTCGGTGATTGCGCAGCGGCTGGTTGTAGAGAAGTTGCTGCCGATCCGCAAGCTGGGCACGCACGAGATTACGGCCGCCGAGGAGATGACGGAAGAGGAGCGCGAGGCGGCAGGCCGTGCCGCGCTGTCTTCTGGCGTGAGCCTGGAGGAGCCGGAGGCGCTGGAGATTGAGGCCGAGGCACGTAAGTTCGGCACGGCAGACGTGGATTATCTGTACGATCAGGCACCGGAGCATCTGTTCCGCGACCTGATGCCGCGTTATGTGACGACGCAGATTCTGCACGCAATGCTGGAGAGTGTTGCCGCAGAGCATGCCGCGCGTATGACAGCGATGGACGCAGCAACCAACAACGCAGGCGACATGATCGACGCCCTCTCGCTCACCATGAACCGTGTGCGTCAGGCTGCGATTACCAAGGAAATCATTGAGATTGTGAGTGGCGCAGCCGCCCTGTAGGTAAAGGGCAGCAGCGGAGTGAAAGAGAGTTATGGCAGAGAACATTGGCAAAGTAATCTCCGTCAGCGGCCCGGCCGTTGACATTCAGTTCGAAGAAGGCCACATGCCAGCGATCTACCAGGCGCTGCGCGTGGTCAGCGAAGGCTTCAACGTTCCGGAGCCGATGGACGTCGTGGTCGAAGTGCAGCAGCACCTGGGCGAGGGCCGTGTGCGCTGCGTCGCCATGGTGGCCACCGAGGGTCTGGTGCGCGGCATGAAGGCGATCGATACCGGCGCGCCGATCACGGTTCCTGTGGGCCGCGAGACGCTGGGTCGCGTGCTCAACGTGCTGGGCCAGCCCGTCGATGAACTGGGCCCGGTGCCTGCCAAGACGTTCATGCCCATCCATCGCCAGGCCCCCGCCTTCGACGAGCAGTCGACCAGCGAAGAGATGTTTGAGACGGGCATCAAGGTCGTTGACCTGATTCTGCCCTTCTTGAAGGGTGGCAAGATCGGCCTGTTCGGTGGTGCCGGCGTCGGCAAGACCGTCGTGATTCAGGAGCTGATCAACAACGTTGCCTCGAAGCACGGCGGATTCTCTGTGTTCGCCGGAGTCGGCGAGCGCACCCGCGAGGGCAACGACCTGTGGCACGAGTTCCAGGAGTCGGGCGTGATTGATCCGCACGACTACACCAAGAGCAAAGCGGCGTTGATCTACGGCCAGATGACCGAGCCGCCAGGGGCGCGTCTGCGCGTGGCGCTGACCGGCCTGACCGTCGCCGAGCACTTCCGCGACGAAGAGGGTGCGGACACGCTGCTCTTCATCGACAACATCTTCCGCTTCACGCAGGCAGGCTCTGAGGTCTCCACGCTGCTGGGTCGTATGCCTTCGGCCGTGGGCTACCAGCCCAACCTGGCCACGGAGATGGGGCAGCTGCAGGAGCGCATCACCTCCACCAAGAAGGGCTCGGTCACCTCGGTGCAGGCCGTCTATGTGCCGGCCGACGACATTACGGACCCGGCCCCGGCGACGACCTTTGCCCACCTGGATGCGACCATGTTGCTGTCGCGTCCTCTGTCGGAGCTGGGCATCTACCCGGCCGTCGATCCGCTTACCTCGACCTCGCGCATCCTGACGGCGCGCGTCGTGGGCCAGGAGCACTATGACGTGGCCCAGGGTGTGAAGCGGATTCTGCAGCGCTATAAGGACCTGCAGGACATCATCGCCATCCTTGGCATCGACGAACTGTCGGAAGAGGACAAGCTGACGGTGGCCCGCGCCCGCAAGGTGCAGCGCTTCCTGTCGCAGCCCTTCCACGTCGCCGAGATCTTCACGGGTATCCCCGGAGCCTACGTGAAGGTCGCGGATACGGTGCGCAGCTTCAAGGAGATCATCGAAGGCAAGCACGATGATATTCCGGAGCAGGCGTTCTACCTGAAGGGTGGCATTGAAGACGTGTTGGCGGCCGCCGAGAAGATGAAGCAGACGGCCTAAGCGCCGTAGCAGGGATGGGATGGATGGCTGAATCGCAGACAGATTCGGGATTGTTGAACGTACGGCTGGTGACGCCAGACAAGCTGTTGCTGGAGGCTACGGCGGAAGCGGTCGAGCTGCCCTCCACCTCTGGCTATCTGGAGGCACTGTACGGCGCGGCACCGCTGCTGGCCGAGCTTGGCGCAGGCGAGGTTCGCCTGCACGGCGGCTCCGCGGGGGAGCAGCGTTACTTCGTGGCCTGGGGGTTTGTGGAGGTTCTGCCGGAGCGGGTGACCATTCTGGCGGAGACGGCACTGCACCCGGAGCAGATCGACGTGGCACAGGCGCGGCAGGAGCTGCAGCAGGGCGAGGCTCTGTGGGCAGAGGCTGGCGATGACGGTGCCAGGTACGACGAGGCCAATGCCGTGGTGCGTGAGGCTGCGGAGAAGATCGCCTCGGCAGAGTCCAAGTAGCCGGAACCAGCCCTAACATCAAGTCACTCGCATGACAGAACAGCCCGGCACGCGCCGGGCTGTTCTGCGTTGTGCTGTCCTACTTCTTCTTCGGTTTAGCTGCTGGCTTGGAGGGAGACTTGGCAACAGTCTTTGCGGCGGGTTTAGCTGCTGATTTGGTTGCAGGTTTGGCTGCAGCCTTCGCCGGTGTCTTGGCCACAACCTTTGTCGCAGCCTTGACAGGTGCTTTCCCAGCGGCCTTGGTGGGGGATTTAGGTGCCGCGGCGGGCGTCTCCTGGGTTGGAGAGGCCTTGCTTGGCGTGGCCTTGCTCGGCGTAGCCGGGCGCATGGGCCGGGGCGCAGCCTCTGCTGTGGCCTCCGCCTGCTGGCGCAGCGCGTGGATGACGACGCGTAGCATCTCTTCCTCGGGTGCCGGCTTGCCGGTAAAGATCTCAAACTGGCGCGCACCTTGCTGCACAAACATCTCCACCCCGGTGATGATTGGGATATTGAGTTGGCGGGCCATGCGGATCAATGGCGTCTCCAGGGGGTTGTAGACCAGATCAAAGACCAGCTTCACATTCGCCAGGTCTTTGGCATCGAGCATCTGCGGTGCTTTGTTGCCGGCCATTCCGATGGGGGTAGCGTTGACCACGGCATCAAAGGTTGACTTGGCGACGGCCTCTTTCTTGATGACCTTGGCGCCGGCCTGCTTGGCAAGCTTCTGCGCCGTCTCGGGCGTGCGGTTCAGGAGGAAGACCTCGGCGCCCTTGTCCACCAGCCCGAAGACCGCGGCGCGGGCAGCACCACCTGCTCCCAGCACCAGCACGCGGGCACCTCGCAGGCTCATCCGCTTCTCCAGCGGCAGAGAAATGCCGGAGACGTCTGTGTTGAAGCCGTAGAGCTTGCCGTCTTGTCGCAGCACGGTGTTGCATGCGCCAATACGGGCCGAGAGCGGGTCGGTGCGCTCCAGGTGGGGCAGAATCTCCTGCTTCAGCGGCATGGTCACGCTCAAGCCCTGCAGGGGAATCGCATGCACCAGCTCCAGCAGGTCAGACAGTTCGTTGGTCTGTAGTGCCAGGTAGACCGCGTTGACGGTCTCACGGCGGAAGGCCGTGTTGAGCATGATCGGCGAGAGCGAGCTGCGGATGGGGTTGCCCGCAACGCCGTAGACCTTGGTTGCGGTGTCCACCTGGTCAATGCGATAGGTCTCCATCAGTGTGCGCGCGGCAATCTGGCCGGGGCCCGTCTCTTCCCCGGGTGTTGCTGCGGCAAAGGTGAAGGCGCTGCCAGCCCGCACCGCCAGAACGCGCGAGATGATGCCCGCTTCACCCATGCAGATGGCGATGATGTTGGTGTACTCCTGCTTGCGCTCCAGAAAGCGCAGCAGCTCCACGTTGTCGGCCAGGCGACGTGCGGTTGGCACAATCTTGTAGAAGTCCGGCGCGAAGGGGCGCATCCGCTCAAACACCGCGTCCAGATCCCGCGTCGCGTGAAAGTCATGGTAGCTGACGATGAGCGCGATGCCAGTGCTGCGAAACTTATCCAGCTCCGCCTTCTTCAGTTCTTCGACCGTTTCAATCTCCAGATCGGCGATCTGAAAGCCGGAGGCAGCGGCCTTGGTCAAAACCTCCACCTGCGCGGCGGCGTTGCCAGCGAACTTGCCTCCATTGGGTGTGCGGCGGCAGGTGGCGATCGCCGTGGCGGCCGTGTTCTCCGCCAGAAACTGCTTGAGCTTCGGCAGGGCGAGCAGCGGCTTCTCGAGGTAGTCCAGCCGGAACTCGAGGAAGGGGAACTCTTTGACGACGGCGTTGGCCTTCTCCAGCATCTCGGAGGCCGAGGTGCCGATGATGGCAACGCAGATCTTGCCGATGCGCGGGCGCAAAAACTGGGGGATAACGGTAGGTGCGTTCGTGTTCATGGAGTTTGAGACTGTGGCCGGTGGCACGCTATTGGTCTCCGCAGCGCCCTCGGCAGGCGATCAAGATCGTAGTTATCGGATACCGGGCTGATTCCGCATCCCGGAGGCAGTTACAACGTAAGACGGTAACGACCGCAAAACGTTGAGTTTATCAATTGATGCCGTACACGGCCGGCAAGCCGCACCGGAAACAGAGATAAGGTATACCAGAGGGGCACGGTGGATACGACAAAAAAGAATGAGGTATTGCTGGTGTTGTCCCAAGGCATCCGACAGGTGAATGCCAGCCACGTCTCTCAGGCAGGGGAGGAAGCGTGGTCGAGGTAACGCAGGTGCCGGAGTGGCAGTCGTTGGAGTGGCTCTGTCACGGCTTCAGCACCCGCAACGGAGGGCTGACGGAGGCCTATGGTCGCCCAGGAGAGCTGAACCTGAGCTGGACACCAGAGGATGGCGACGCCCATGTGCGTGAGAATCGTGCGCGACTGATCCGTGCGGCAGGTGGCGAGGGCATGGCCCTGGTGACCGTGCGGCAGGTGCACGCCGACGGTGTGTACACCGTGGACCGGGCTGAGGATGTGCTGGAAGGCCGACTGCAGACCGCGGACGGTCGAGCTGTAGTCGAGGCCGACGGGCTGATTACGGATCAGCCCGGCATCCTGCTGGGGATCCAGACGGCGGATTGCGTGCCGGTGATCGTGGTTGACCCGGTCTGCCGCAGGGTCGGAGTCTTCCACGCCGGCTGGCGCGGCACTGTGGCAGGTATCGCGGGTCGCGGAGTGGCGCTGATGGCGGCAGCCGCCGGAGCGGGCGCGCGCGAGCAGATGCTGGCCGCGATTGGCCCCAGCATTGGCCCCTGCTGCTACGCCGTTGGCGATTCCGTTCGTGCGGAGTTTTGCGCCCGGTTTGCCGAGGGCGCGTCACTCTTTCCACAACGCGAGGGGCAGTTGCACCTGGACCTATGGGAGGCGAACCGGTGTCAGCTGCTGGAGGCTGGCCTTGCGGACGACAAAATAACCGTTTTGGGCCACTGCACTGGATGCAGGAGGCAGCCGGATGCATGGCCGCTCTACTTCTCCCACCGGATGGAGAGGGGTAAGACGGGCAGAATCATGAACGTAGCGGGAATAAGGGCTAAGGCGGCCCGGAGGAACTTACCCGGGCCAGCCACAGATCTATGAGGAGATCGCCTCATGACGCACGCCGTCAGGGTTGACGGAGTCGCGTAGTTCCTTTGAGGGCTTGAAGAAGGGCACGCGCTTGGCTGGAACTTCAACCTTCTCGCCGGTCTTCGGGTTGCGGCCGATGCGCGAGTTCCGCTGGCGCGTGCGGAAGCTACCGAAGCCGCGGATCTCGATCTTGTCCCCGGCCTTCAGGGCGCCAATCACGGACTCGAAGAGCGTGTCCACGATGATCTCTCCATCGCGCCGGGTAAGATCTCCCAGCGAAGTTACCTTGTCGACAAGATCAGCTTTGGTCATGCGCATGGTCCTTTCAGAAGCAGAGAGCCGAGACTCTTGCATCTTTAAGAGTAGTTTGGCTCTTATGATGTTGATAGATATGACGGATGGTATCGCTAAAAGCTTCAAATTGCGACACGATTTGTCCGAATAAATCCGTGCCTCTCAGGATGCGCGCCGCGCAGGTGAGGGCAGATCCCGGGCTACTCCCGGGAATCTGCCCTGCTACTTCATGTCTGTCTAGAGCTTTGCGGCTGCAAGCTACTTCCACATAAAGTAGAACCCCGGGGCGTGGTTGAGATAATCGGCCGGGTTGGGGAAGATATCCTCTCCGTCGCTGGTCAGGATGGAAAGCAGCCCGCGTTTGGGGCTGGAGGGGCGCACGATGCTGGGTTCCCCGGAGATGCCGACGTCCGTAGCCGTATCCATCAGTGCTACCCGGTAGCCTCCGATGCGGTCGATGAGGCCGAGCCCGAGAGCCTGCTGTCCGGTCCATACCTGGCCGGTGGCCAGCGGACGAATCTTATCCTGAGAGGTGTGGCGCCCTTCAGCCACGTCATGCACAAACTGGCCGTACATGTTGTCCACCAGGGACTGGAAGTAGGCCTCCTCCTGCGGGGTCAGCTCCCGGGTCGGATCTCCGGCATCCTTCAACTCTCCGGCGTGGATGATGACGCTCTTGAGCCGGGCCCAGCGCAGTAACTCGCCGTAGTTGGTCCACTCCATGATGACGCCAATGGAGCCGACCACTGAGGCTTCGTTGGCGTAGATGCGGTCGCAGGCGCTGGCGATGTAGTAGGCGCCGGAGGCTCCAACAGACTCGACCGACGCGACGATCTTCTTGTGCTTCTCGGTCCGCACCCGCAGGACCTCGTGGTAGATCTCCTGGGAGGCTGCAGCGCCGCCGCCCGGGGAGTTGATGTGCAGCAGGATCGCCTTGACGGAGGAGTCGTCGCCAAACTTGCGCAGCTGCGTATCGACCTTCTCCGCATCCATAATGACGCCGTCGATATCGATGACGGCGATCTTGCTGGACGAGACGGAGAGGTGGCTCTCGCTATTGTCGCTGAGAGCTCGCATGCTGAGCCAAACGATGCCGCTGAGAAACAGAGTGAGCCCCACCAGCGATGCTGCCGTAATGCCAAGGTAGAACCATGGCGAGCGCCGCTGCGGGACTGGTGCAAACGGTACGGCATAGGCATGGGCGGCCACTGGTGGCGCGGGCGGCGGGGGAGTTGGCTGCGGCGTGAAGTCTTCCATCATGCTCAGGAGTGTAGCAGGGCAGGGGGCAAGGAATCAGCAGGCGACGCATAGCAAAACGGGTCAGGAGGCCTCAAAGAATTGAGGCCTTTAAGGCTCCGGCAACGTCAGTTGGTTGCAGTATGATGAAAAAGGCCTTGGGCCGTCTCCCATACTGGAAACACGACCGGAGTCTCCGGTGAATGACAGGCGCAGCAGATGTTGCATCCACAGCTAAGCATCATAATTCCCGCGTATAACGAGAGCGCCCGCATTGAGGAGACGCTGGAGCGAGTGCTGTCCTGCGTTGAGGCTCAGGGCTGGGACGCAGAGGTTCTGGTGGTCGATGACGGCTCCAAAGACGACACGGCGGCCATTATCAAGCGTTGGATGCAACAGCATCCCCGTCTGCACCTGATCCAGAACCCCGGCAACCGCGGCAAAGGCTACTCCGTGCGCAACGGGCTGTTGCAGGCTGCCGGCGAGATGGTGATGTTTACCGATGCCGACCTCTCTGCCCCGATGGAAGAGGCCGAACGACTGATGCAGGCGCTGCGCGAGGGCGCCGACGTGGCGATCGGCTCCCGTTGGCTGGAGCGAGCTCGCCAGACGATTCAGCAGCCGCTCTACCGGCAGTTCTTTGGACGGTGCTTCAACTGGATTACCCGGACCGTGATGGGCCTGCCGTTCAAGGACACGCAGTGCGGCTTCAAAGCCTTTCGGCGTGATGCCGCCCAGGTCATCTTCCGGCTGCAGCGCATCGAGCGTTGGGGGTTCGACCCGGAGATCCTCTTTATCGCCCGCAAGCTCAAGTACAGCATTCGCGAGGTACCTGTAACCTGGGGCCACGACGAGCGCAGCCGCATGAGCTACCTGAAGGACGGCATGAAGATGCTGGAGGAGATGGCGGTCATCCGCATCAACTCGCTGTTTGGCCGCTACGATGCTGCGATTGCCGCCATGAAGGACACTAGCGGCATGGTGACCGCGCCGGTCGACAAGGCGCAGGTGGCCGCCGAGGCGACGCGTACGGTGATTCAGCCCTAGGGGCGGCTGCCGATTAGGGTGCCATCGCCGCTCGCTCGCCACATCACAGACTTAAAAAGACATTCCGTAGTCACACGGTCGTTCGTGCGACTGCAAGCAAGCGTGTGCGGCTGTGGAGGGTGACTGCGGAGCTATTTGCCTGCGTTGGTGCCATCGTTCGGGCGTGACACGGGCAGGTACGGCTCAACGGCCAACAGGCTGGAGAGCGTAGCGCGTTCCTGATCAGAGAACTGAGAACGGAAGCGATCCGAGTTGACGATGGAGTCGCGCTGCTCGGGCGGCATCTCGCGCAGGTCGCGGAAGGCGCGCGCAACCATGCGGCGGCGCTCGACCGGGAGCGCACCAAGATTCTCCATGGCTCCACGCACCTGTTGCCGCTGCTGCGGGCTTAGCCGCTCCATCACCTCGTTGCGCTCCAGCAGACGCTGACGCTGCTCCTCGGGCATGTTGTTGAGCTGGTTGAGCCGGTTGAGCATGCGCTGCTGCGTCTCAGGTGGCAGTTCGCTGAATCCTGGCTCGCGCTGCAACTGCTGTTGCTGCTGCTGCGGGGTCAGGTCGCGATGCCGCTCCATCCACTGCGCCAGATGCTCTTGATTGGCGCGCGGACCCACCCGCGGCGGCTGCATCTGAGGGCGCGGCATCGGCTGCGGGCGGGCAGCCTCGGGCGGCCGGGCCCCGACGAGACGCGGCTGGGCAACAGCCGACGGAACCGCCGTGACCAGCGCCAGCAGCAGCATGGCTGCCGGGCATGCGCTACGAGTTGGGACGCGCCGAGTCATACGCTTCTTGCCAGGTACGGAAAAGATCCTGCTGAGTGGTCACACCTCAATTGCTTAAGAGATTACCCGCAAACTTGGCCGGACCACGATAAAAATCTGCAACATCCATCAGACTACAAGGTGGAACTCTGAGCCGGAGAGGCAGCGGAACCGCCATCCGAGCCGGAATCATCCAGCAACTGGTCCATCGTCTGCAACGCCTGGTCGTTCTTGTCGAGAATCTGCAGATCATTGACTGCCGCCGATGGCTGAACCTGAGGATGCGCTGGCATATGAGCCAGGTCCAGCGCGGTGGTGCCACCCACCACCAGCAGGAAGGCAAAGGCACCTGCCAGCGCCGGGCGGAACTGGCGCCCGGTGTTGAAGAGCAGGCGGGAGCGCAGCCGCTCCAACCAGCCAGCCGGGGCCGCTTGCTGCTCCTCGCGCAGGCGCACCGCAAGCTTCTGGTCAAAGTAAGCCGACGGCTCCGGAGCGGCGAACTCGCCGATCAGATCAAACGTGGAGCGCAGCGCAGCGTACTCCTGTGTGCAGGGCTCGCAGGTTGCCAGGTGCTGGCGCGCGGCAGCAGCCGCTGTGCTCGTCGGGTCGAGCAGCAGATCAGGCAGAGAGTTGTGGCAAGCTTTGCAGTTCATCGCGGTACCTTTCCTGAGTCGGCTGACGTGTCTTTGTCCGGTTGCACGTCTGGCTCTCTCAACCTGCCTGCTGCCGGTTGTTGGTTGCCTCTGCAGCAGGCGGTAGTACATGAAACCCCCTGACCCATTAGACGAACTCCTTCAGTCTTTCGCGCAGGGTCTGATAGGCGCGAAAGAGCAGACTCTTGGTGGCAGACTCGCTCAGTTTGAGCACGTCGCCAATCTGCCGGTAGTCCATCTCCTCATACTTATGCATCAGCACCGCCATGCGCTGACGCTCAGGCAAGGCCATCACGTGCTGACGGATGGCATTGAGTCGCTCGTTGCGGAGCATCCGAGCTTCCACGGTCGGGGTGCCATCGGCCACATCTGGCGTGGTGCCAGTTTCCGTGTCGGGCTCATCCAGGTAAACCGTGGAGGCGGTGCGCTCCTGCTTATGGTCGCGGGCGTAGTTCACGCCCAGGTTGGTTGCAATCCTGTAGAGCCAGGTGCTGAAGCGTGCCTCCGCCCGATAGGTCTCGCGTGACCGGTAGACGCGGAGGAAGACCTCCTGGGCCAGCTCCTCTGCCACCGCCTGGTTGTGCACCATGCGAAACATGAAGTGAACCATGGGCTTACGGTACTTCTGTACCAGCAGATCGAAGGCCGCCATATTGCCGGCGCGCAGCTGCAGCATCACGGCGGCGTCGTCCATCTGGGCCATTTCGCCCGCCGTGGCCGGTGGCCGGGCTTCGATCGCCTTCAGCTCTTCGAGCAGCATCGGGTTGACTGCCAGCGTAGCCATACCGTCCATAACCCGGCACTCGTCGTCAGGTTGCGCAGAATCACCCAACTCGTCGGGATTTTTTTGCAGCGCGGCCAGATCACTGGCGTCAGCCATGCCATCGGGCCGAGGAACTGGCGAGGAAGAGTGCATTGCTTTGCATTGTAAGCGCCAGGAAGCGTGGTTCGGGAGTAGTGAACGTGGCCCTCAGGCAGGGGTGGGACCTGCCGCGGTACATCACGCGGTTGGCATAGACTCCGGGGAGTGGTATGGTTAAGAGGTTGGTTCGCCGCACCTGCGGCTGGAGCCGCCACCCCAATCGGGCGCATAACTCAGCGGTAGAGTGCCACCTTCACACGGTGGAAGTCGTAGGTTCGAATCCTGCTGTGCCCACCATTCCTTTCAACAACTTAGGCTTGGGTCGCCCATCCGTCTGCGGGCCACCGCCCGATGCAGGCAGAGTCGCATCTGCGACCGGGGTCCAGGAGCCCCGGACGTGCTGGGTGATGGCTCCTGTATTCGGGCAGATACGGAAGAGATGGAGCCAGCCATGATGGACCAGGTGTCGGACGACCTCGTGTTTGCCCAGGACTGCGTCCATGGAGGCCTGCGGTGCCTCGATCAGCACGCTCAGCCGCAGCGGTGTGTGCCGTAGTGTTGCTCCGTCGTGCAGGGATTGCAGCGGGAGTCCGATGCGCAGATCGCCGCCGTTGCCTTCGAAGACGCCAATCCGGCCGCCAACGACATTATGGAGCACCTTGTTGCCGCTGCCGTACAGACGGTTGTCGACCGTGGACGCGTAGTACTGCATGTTGATCCAGTTGGTGACAAGCATGGGTGCGGTCATGATGGACTCCAGCACGGTGCCATGGGGGTCCAAGTCGCACCGGTACTCGTGGAGAAAGACGCGACCCTGCAGGGATCTGCTCCGGCTGCGCGAGCGGGGAGCGATCAGGAAAGCCGCATTGTTGGCCAGCCCCCACTCGGGACGCACCTGCGACCAGTCCTGGCTGCGAGTGCGGAATTGTTGGAGCAGGGATGCAGGCGTTGAGGCCTTGCTCTGCGGGATGCGGAGTGCCTCGGCGCGTTCCAGCCGTGCCGTGTGACCGGCATCCTGCAGCCATTGCCGCAGCTGTGCAAGCTCTGCGGTGTGGCTGGCGGGCACCAGCTCTGTGTCAAACAGCCGGACCTCGTCGGTAGTGGTGTTGTGCAGCCCGGCCACAACGCAGGTGGTGTCAGGCAGGTCGATGCCGCGGCTGCGGAGTGCCACCCGCACCGTGCTCTGGTTGAGCAGGCCTGCCAGCACACGCGCGTTCACCTCTCCGGTTTGTCCGCCGCAGGCACCGCAATCCAGACCTGCAGCATGCGGATTGTTCTCGGTCTGACTGCCATGGCCGACCAGCAACAACAGACGTGCAAAGCCCGTGGTCAGGCTCATGTTGGTCAGGATGCCGGCCAGCAGATCATGCAGCGCGTCCTGTGTGGAGTCAGAGCTGTTGCATGTGCTGGTGAGTTGTGGCCGCAGCGCTGGGTGCTCATCGTTGTGCGCATTCGTCGGCCTGCCCAGGGTCTGCTGCAGCAGTTGTGCCGCGTAGAAGAGCCCACATGACTCAACAAAGGTGAACGTGGAGGTGGAGGAGGCACGAAACTCCTTCCACAGCGAAGACAGCCGCAGGCTACGCTGCCGCGCGCGCTGCACTCTGAGGTCCTGATCCATGGAGCCGGTCGTGTCCGAGACACTGAGCCGGGGTGCCAGCAGACCCGGAAGCTGCGGCCGAGCTGCATGCGCGCCGAGCGGCGCGTAGCGGATGGGAAGCCCGAAGAAGCCTGCGAAGCCGAGCGTCTGGACTGAGGGCGAGCAGGACTCCAGCGCACGACGGTAGACCTCTGAGCGGACGTCGATGCAGAAGACCGCCTGCACGGCCGGAGCCTGTGCCGGGGGTGTTGTCGCGGCGGGTAGGGCACCCTGCAGCGCGCGGCATAGTCCATGCTGATAGGTCATCTCCAGCGCCTGCTGCAGCACCCAGTCCACAGTAATCGAGTGCTGCGCGGTGGGCTTGCTGGCCAGCCACTGCTGCCACGCCCCTTGCCATGCTGTCTGCGCCACCTCGCTGGGCAGATCGGCCAGGACAAACGAGTCCCACGCCAGCCGGATCGCCAGCAACTGCACCATGTGGTCGTCCTGCTGACCGTTGAGACGAGCCTGCCAGCTTTGCTGCGCACACCATGAGGCCCAGCCGTTGATGTTCATCAGCAAAGCGGTCAGGTAGATGTCCCACTCCGATTTCGGAATCTGCAGCTTCTCCAGCAGCTGAAGGATCAGCTGGTGAGGTTGGTCAGGGAGCGTTGCCACGTTGCGGCGCACACCAGAGATGCCCATCAGCAGGCGTGGGCTTCGATCGGTGCGGGCGTGGTGCAGCCAGCTCTGGTACAGGTTGCTCTTGTGCTGCGTCTCCCAGGAGGACTGAATCTGGTCGAAGTAGGAGGCACAATGCTGGCTAATGTTATGCACAACAAAGTCACTGTTCGACATGCCATGCAGCAGGTCGCGATGAGCATCCGCGACGGTGGTAGCGAGTGGCACGCGCACTGCGGGCGTAGGTTCGTCGTCCATCGCGGCCAGCAACTGCGTCATGGAAAGCTGCAGCCCGGAGTGTTCGAGTGCCTGCTGCAGCTCAGGCGCGCCTATCTCCCCGGCTCTCCACCGCTCACGATAGAAGGCGCGCGGCATCAGCATGCGCGAGCCGGAGAGGCCTTCGATCTGACGAGCCGAAGCTTCCATCGGTTGACCGATGTAGCCCCAGTAGGGGTTGACCGCAATCAGCTGGTCAAGCGGCCATGTGGGTGCAATGCGCGCGCAGGCAACCTGGATGGCATGCTGAGCGGCGGCGGATTCAAGAGTTGTCTCTGCGGTGCATTCCAGCGTATTCACTGTGCAGCTCCTCTCTGCTGGTACGGTTGCATGGCATCGCGTCTTAGTGCCGCGTCACGGGCGGGCCTGGCCGGCCACACACGAAAGGTGGTGCGGGTGAACAGCTCATCCATATAAAGCCCCGCATAGAACCACGGGTAGAGTGCCGTGGCGACTGCACCCAGCGGATGGATGCGAACCAGCGCCTGCATGAGGGCGAGGAGTGCGAAGCAGAAGGCAACGAACGCAGCGCGATGCCACTGCGACTGCGTTACCGTCTGCGGAACCACAGCGGCAAAGAACTGCTCCAGCCCAAAGTAGAGCGCACTGATGGCAAGCAGACCTGCCGCTAACGGCAATGTGGCTGCCAGGGTGCGGGTGGCGAGGGCGTTTGCAAGAGCTCCGGCGATCGCGAGCCCAACAATCAGGATGCAGGTGTATGCGGAGGCATCGAACTGCAGATGCGTGTGCCAGAGCCAGGCTCCGAACAGAGCTGCGAAGACTCCCAGAAGAGTGCCGACCATCCATGCGCTTGCAGAGGTCGCAGGTGTGGGAGGCTGCATCTGCTTCAGTCTCGCCAGGGCAACCGTGCCGCCTGAGGAGAGGAACGCATGCGCTTTGTACAGGGAGTGGGCCAGCAGGTGGAGGAGGGCAAGATGGTACAGCCCAAGACCGCACTCCATCAGCATGAAGCCCATCTGCGCACAGGTGGACCAGGCAAGCTGTACCTTGATGCTGATCCGTGTCGTCATGACCAAGGCACTTAGAGTCGCGGTGAGGCTGCCAAGGATGACCAGCAGGGTCTGCGCTGCGGGTGTGGTGTTCAACACTCCGGCCAGGCGAATCAGCATGAAGCCGCCGAGGTTGACGACGCCAGCGTGCAACAGCGCAGAGATCGGCGTGGGCGCCTCCATCACCTGGATCAGCCAGCCGTGCAACGGGAGCTGAGCACATTTGACCGCAGCGCTGATAGCCAGCAGCACAGCAGCCAGATGCATGGCTGTAGGAACTGGGTGAAGCCTGGTCACGTTTTCAAGAATCTTATCCATCTCAAAGCTGTGCGCCCCGGTGCCTAGCAGCAGAACCGCGCAGAGCAGGGTGAGGTCGCCCATGCGGCTGGCGAGGAACTTCTTATGTGCAGCGATCAGCGCAGCCTGGCGGTGCTGATAGAGCGTGAGCAGACCGTGAAGCGAGAGACTGGTAAGCACCCACGCCGCCAGAAAGAGCAGTAGGTTATTGGTGACCAGCAACAGGCTGACGGCAGCGAGCGTGCCCATCAGGTAGGGAAGGTAGCGCTGCTCAGCGGGGTCGCCACTCATGTACGAGCGCGAGTAGTTGGTGATGACCCAGCCTAGGAATGTCACCAGCGTGAGCATGAGCACGGTAAGCAGATCCATGCGGAAGCTCAACGTGACGATGCCGAGGTGCGCGATCGTACTGACCTGCGCGCCTGCCCGAAGCGTGCGCCAGCTGAAGAGGGCATCTGCACAGAGGGCGAGTGCAAGCAGGATTGATGCCAGGCTGACCGCGCGGACGATCGTCCAGGCACGTGCTACGCTGAGCCGATGCAGCCGCGCCAGCTGGCCAAAGACGCCACCGAGAGCATAGAGAAGCGGCGCGGTAACTAGGACAGCGGCACTGGGCGCCAGGGAGAGGTGCTGCGGCTGAGTCATGGGCGGAGCAAATCCTTTCTCACGTTCAACTTTGACGCAGAATGTCTATTCAGTAAAATGCATATATAAGATGGAAGCGTTCGTAAAAACAGAAGGTGTGGCATGCGGCTCAACTATCACCATTTGCATTACTTCTGGGCAGTAGCCAAGGACGGCAATCTGACGCGAACTGCAGCCCACCTGCATGTCTCGCAGTCTGCCCTGTCCGCACAGATTCGATCGCTGGAGGACGACCTGGGGCAGGCACTCTTTGAGCGAACCGGCAGGAGCCTGCAACTGACCGAAGCTGGGCGGCTGGCCCTTACGTATGCCGAGACCATCTTCGCTGCGGGCAACGAGTTGGCTGCTCTGATGAAAGGCGGCGAGTTCCGGAAGCGTCAGACGGTCAGAATCGGCGCGGTCGCCACGCTCTCGCGAAACTTCCAGGAGAACTTTGTTCGTCCCCTGCTGCAGATGGACGACATTGAAATCGTGTTGCAATCGGGTGCGTTGTCTGACTTGCTGACGCGGCTCAGTGTCCATGGCATCGACCTTGTTTTGTCGAATCGCCGGGTTCATCGGGACGCTACCCACCCCTGGCAGTCGCACCGCATCGCAAGGCAGCCCGTCAGTCTGGTGGGCAAGCCTCGTCGCAGCCGCAGGGCATTCATCTTCCCTGTGGATCTGGGCAGCAATCCGTTGCTGCTGCCGAGCATGGAGAGTGAGATTCGCGCAGGCTTCGATCAGCTCTGTGAGCAACATCGGGTTAGCTACCGCATCCTGGCCGAGGTAGATGACATGGCCATGCTGCGTCTGCTGGCGCGCGACACGGGTGCGACTGCGCTGGTGCCGACCGTCGTGGTGCAGGATGAGCTGAAAAGCGGGGCATTGGTGGAGTACTGCGTCGTGCCGCAGCTGTTTGAGGACTTTTACGCCATCACCGTCAAGCGCCACTTTCAGTCGCCCATTCTGCGGACTCTGCTGCGGCGACGAGAGGACGATGTGCTGAGTGGGGTCTCGGTTCCGTTATAGCGTGCCGTGTGGCATGCGTCCGTGCGGGATGTGGGCCGATCATGCCACGAATGCCGGCCGGAACCCGGTTGCCGGCGAGCCACTCGCACGCAAGGTAGGATGCGTGTACTCTTGGCTGCAGGATGATTCGTCGCAGGTCGAGTCCACTCACGCGATGTCTGGGTGGTCTGGCACAAGGAGCGGTGTCCATGGAGCGCGTGACACGGTGGCTGGAATCTCCTGGAGCGCATCTGGCTGCGGCGGGTGTGATTACAGCCGGCATGGTGGCGGGGCTCGCCGCGCGCCTTCTGCAGCAACCGCAGTTTGTGGTTGATCACGTGCTCGGTGTGGCGATAGCCATCGCAACACTTCCGCTGCTTGTCTCTTTGGCGCTGCAGGTCATTCAGGGAAACTTCAGCGTCGATCTATTGGCCTTACTCTCCATTGGCACGGCATTTCTGCTGCACCAGTACTGGGTCGCGGCCATCGTGGTGCTCATGTTGTCCGGCGGGCAGACCCTGGAGTCTTACGCGACCCGGAGAGCTTCTGCGGTACTGACGGCGCTGGCCAGACGCATGCCGCAGATTGCGCATCGATTGCCAGACCATGCCGACGTAGCCATCGATGCGATTGAAGTGGGGGATCAGCTGGTGGTCTATCCCCACGAAGTGTGTCCCGTCGATGGCATCGTGACTGCCGGACGGGGCTCGATGGACGAGTCCTACCTGACGGGCGAGCCGTACCAGATTGCGAAGGCCCCCGGCGTCAGGGTCCTTTCGGGCTCCATCAACGGGGACTCGGCACTCACCATCCAGGCCACGCAGCGGGCCAGTGACTCGCGCTACGCAAAGATTGTGGAGGTACTGCACGCCTCGGAGGAGAATCGTCCGAAGATGCAGCGGCTGGCCGACCGGCTAGGCTCGTACTACACACCACTCGCAGTCGCCGTGGCGCTTGCCAGCTGGCTGCTCTCGGGTCACTCGGAGCGCTTCCTGGCCGTGCTGGTGATTGCCACACCGTGCCCGCTGCTCATCTCGATTCCGGTTGCCATCATCGGTGCCATCTCGGTGGGGGCCCGGCTCGGCATCATTATCAAAGACCCCTCCATTCTGGAGAAGCTCGACTCCTGTCATGTGCTGATCGTCGACAAGACCGGCACACTGACCTATGGCAAACCAAGCCTTACGTACGTCAAGACGTTTGGGGAACACTCGCGAAGCCGTGTGCTGGCCTTTGCTGCCAGCATGGAGCGTTACTCGAAGCATCCGCTGGCTGGCGCGGTACTTGCCGCAGCGGCCAGCGAGCAACTTGACTTACCCGAGGTGGTGGAGGTGGCGGAGTCGCCCGGTGCCGGCCTGCAGGGCAGGATCGACGGGCATCGCGTGATGGTAACGGGGCGGGGCAAGCTGGCACCCGGCTTGCTGGAGCAGCTGCCCCCGATCGAGCCCGGGCTGGAGTGTGTCCTGCTGATCGATGATGCCCTGGCAGCCGTGCTTCACTTTGCCGATGAGCCACGTCGCGAGAGTCAGCCTCTGCTTCGTCACCTGGGCACCAATCATGCCATGCAGCAGGTCATTCTGCTCTCGGGCGATCGCCCCGCAGAGGTGGCCCTGTTCGCTGCGGGCATGGGAATCACTGAGGCCTATGGTGGGATGAGCCCGGAGCAGAAGGTGAAGTTTGTCCGCGACAAGACGCAGCAGCAGCGGACGATGTACCTGGGCGATGGCATCAACGACGCCCCCGCAATGATGGCAGCCACCGCTGGCATCGCCCTGGGCGTCAATAGCGACATCACCTCAGAGGCCGCAGGCGCGGTGATTCTGCAGTCCACGTTATCCAGCGTGGACGAGCTGATTCACCTGGGGCACAGGATGCGAAGGATCGCCCTGGCCAGCGCCGTGGGCGGCATGGGGCTGAGCCTGGTGGGCATGGCTGCGGCTGCCTTCGGCCTGATTAGTCCCATGCAGGGGGCGATCGCGCAGGAGGTCATCGACTTGCTTTCAATCCTGAACTCGCTGCGCATGATCCTGCCCGTGAATACGCTGAGTGACTTTGAGAGCCCGGCCGCGGCAACGAGTGTGCCGCAGCCGGTGGACTGATTGTGGGTCGCGTTGTTGCCGTACCGTGCCACTACATCCAGGCTATTCGTTATTTGCAGCAGGTCTTCTCGCCAGCGTCTGGCAGGCCGAGCCACCGGAAGATGGTCATGGCCGGGCACCAGTTGGTCAGGCCGGACTGCAAAAGATTGAGCCCGACAAACGCCGTGAGCAGCAGCCAGTAGCCTGAGAGCCAGTGTGCAAGGGCCAGCGAGAGGAGAGTGATCGCCCCGGCGAGAATTCGAAGTGCCTTTTCAACAGTCATGGGAGTCGTCCTTTCATGGTGTAGAAGCAGACTTTTCTTAGCTAAGATTATGTCGGCTTGTACACTAGTATGATTATATGCCAACATCGTGATATATTGTCCAGGTGAGGGTTCAATGATGAAGCAAACTTCCTCGCTCCGCCGGAATCGACTGCTTGCTGCCGGAGTCTGCCTGCTGCTTACGCCCTGGAGTCGTGGGCAGGCGGTACCATCGCTGACGCTGCAGCAGGCCATCGCTGCAGGCCTGGGCCACCATCCGCAGGTGGAACAGTCGGCCGCTCAGGTCAGTCAGGCTCAGGCCGCGCTGCATCAGGCTCGCTCCGGCGCGTTGCCCAGTGTGGTGGCTGCCGAAGAGGTCATGGCGTCGAACGATCCGGTCTTTGCGTTTGGCACCAGGCTTCGCCAGCAGCGCTTTACGTCGGCGGACTTCGCCCTGACGAGCCTGAACCAGCCCAACCCGATCGGCAACTTCGGTGCCTCGGCCGGTGCCTCGTGGACTTTGTTCGATGCCGGTGCCACGCGGCAGCGCATTCGTAGCGCGACCACGTCGGTGCGCGCGGCCGAGTCTGCCGGGACGTTCACCGGGCAACAGGTTGCCACTGCCGTCACGCGGCTGTTCTACCGGGTGCTGCTGGCGGAGGATGAGGTGGCGGTGGCTGAGGCGGCGAAGAAGCGCGCTCAGCAGGTGGCCGAGGATATTCAGGACCGCGTGAAGGCGGGTCTTTCGCTGGATGTGGATGGAGCGCGTGCCAGTCTGGCAGCGCAGAGCGCGGCGGACGATCTGCAGGCGGCGCAGGATATGGTGAAGCTCGCGCGCCGCGACCTGGCCGATGCCATGGGTGAGGCCAGTGAGGAGCGTCCCCTGGATCGCAGCGACCTCGACACCGCGGCTGCGCCGAACACGACGCTCGTACAGCCCGAACTCCCTCAGCCAGCGCTGCTGCAGCGCTCCGATATTCAGGCGCTGACTGAGCGCAAGCAAGCTGCGCAGCAACAGTTGGCTGCCGTGCGCGCCACGGCCTGGCCCAGGCTAAGTACTTATGGCCATGTGGAGGCCGACTCGCCGCACCTGGCCAGTGGCGGCGGCACGAATTGGACGGTTGGCGCCAAGCTGGAGCTGCAGGTATTTGATGGCGGTGCGCGGCGGGCGCAGCAGCAGGCCGCAGCGGCGGAGATCCGTTTGCTGGAGGCGCAAAAGCAGGAGACGCTGCGTGAAGCCCGCTCCAGCATCGCCAGCCTGCAGAGCCAGAGTGAAGACCTGCAGCGCAGATACGCAACCGCCGCAACCGCAATCGCAACCGGGCAACAGGCACGCGATGCAGCGCGCGATCGGTATACGGCGGGCCTGGTGCCGTTGTCTGAGGTCTTAACCACAGAGTCTGAACTGACGGCGGCGCAGTACAGCCGCGTCAAGATCTTCTACCAACTCCGCGTGCTCAGCGCAGATCTTGCCTTGGCATCCGGAGGCTCTATTACCGCGAAAGCAGGTCAGCCATGAAGTTTCTTACGACAGTCCTTGCAGTGTGTCTGGCAGGTGTAGCGACCGGATGCGATCAGCCCGAGGCGCACAAGCAGACGGAGCAGGCCGTACCGGTGCAAGCTGTGACGGTGGCGGCGTCTGGCGCGGATGGCGTGGTTGTGGTGAGCGGAGTGGTCAAGCCCAGGCTGGAGTCTGATCTCGCCGCTCAGATCGTAGCGCCGGTCGATGCGGTCACCGTGCATGAGGGCGATCGCGTGCGTCGTGGTCAGGTGCTGGTGCGGTTGCATGCTCCTGCGGTGCTGGCAGGCGTGCAACAGGCAGACGCCGCACTGCACAGTGCGGAGCAGCAGCGAGCTGCGGCCACTGCCCAGGCGCAGCTTGCCGCGCAGAACCTTGCCCGCTACCAGCAACTGCGCGAGCGGCGCTCGGTCACCGCCTATGAGCTGGACCAGGTGCGCTCGCAAAGTGAGGCGTCCCAGGCGCAGCAGCAGAGCGCTGCGGCACAGGTGACTGCGGCACAGTCCGCACTGGCAGCGCAACGTGCCAACGCAGACGACACGATTCTGAAGGCTCCGTTTGATGGTGTCGTCGCGCGCCGCCTTGTGGATCCCGGCGCGATGGCTGCCCCGGGTGCGCCCTTACTGCATCTGCAGACGACGGGCGAACTGGATGTGGAGTTCCAGGTGAATGCATCCATGCTGAGCACGCTCCGTCCCGGCAGCAAACTCAAGATGGTGGCCGAGGACGGGGCCACGTACACCGGCGCGGTCACAACCCTCTCGCCAGCCGGCGATGCGAGTGCGCACGCCTTCCTGGTGAAGGCGGCGATTGCCAGCTCGCCTGCCTTGCACACTGGCGACGTGATCCAGGTGCAGTTGCCGTCTGCGGGCGCTGCACAGCCACTCACGGTTCCTGAGAGTGCGCTGGTGCAGCAGGGTGGGCTGGACGCTGTGTTGCTGGTCGCCGGCGATGGCCGTGCCGGGGTGCGTTACGTTACCCTCGGCCGTCACGCGGCGGGCATGGTGGAGGTGCTGAGCGGACTGCATGCGGGAGATCGTGTGCTGCGCCAGGGATCCCTTGAGCTGGCAGGTAGAGAGGTTGAGGTGCGGCCATGAAAGAGAGAAACATCGCCGGGCGAATCGCATCGCTCTTCATCGAATCGAAGCTGACGCTGCTGCTGATTCTGGCTGCAGTGGCCATCGGCGGTCTCAGCCTGTCCGAGATTCCCCGCGAGGAGGAGCCGCAGATTACGGTTCCGATGATTGATCTCTTCACGGCCATGCCTGGTGCCTCGGCCAAGGAAGTAGAGCAACGCATCAGCACGCCACTGGAGCGTACGCTGCGCAACAACAGTGGTGTGGAGTACACGTACTCCACCAGCCAGCCGGGACTCAGCCTGGTCACGCTGCGCTTCCGTGTTGGAGAAAAAGAGGACGATGCCATCGTCCAGACCTATAAGCAGATTGAGGGCTATACGCAGGATCTACCCGTGGGCGCGTCGCATCCTCTGCTGAAGGTTCGCTCCATCAATGACGTGCCGATGATGACGTTGACGCTGACCGGTAACGGCTACAGCGTGGTGCAGCTGCGACAGATCGCCGATGAGCTGGATCAACAGATCAAGCGGGTCGACGATGTGGCCCAGACGGTGGTCATTGGTGGACAGCCGCGTCGTATCAACCTTTGGCTGGACACAGCAAAGCTTGCCTCCTACGGAATGACACCGGAGCTGCTCGCGTCGCGCCTGCAGGCAGCCAATGTCCAGACGACACCCGCGCCGTTTGCCCAGGGCGGGCAAGAGGCCACGCTGCAGGTGGCCAGCTTCTTCGCCTCGGTCGACGATCTGGCCCATACCGCTGTTGGTATTCACAACAATCTGCCCGTCTATCTGCACGATGTGGCACGTCTGCAGGATGGTGGCTCCGACGTGACGAACTACGTGCTCTCAGGGCAGGGCATCGCTCAGGGCCGGGGTGCGGAGTTGCCTGCGGTCACGATTGCGATCTCAAAGCGCGCGGGCACCAATGCGACGACGATCTCTGACCACATCAAGCAGCGCATCGCTGCTCTGCGCGGCTCGCTGCTGCCGCCAAACCTGAACGTCTCCATCACGCGGGACTATGGCGATACGGCGAAGCAGAAGGCCGATGAGCTGCTGCTGCACCTGTTTCTCGCCACGCTCTCGGTGACTCTACTGATCGCACTGGCGTTGGGCTGGCGCGAGGGCGGTGTGGTGCTCGTCGCCATTCCGGTGACGCTGGCGCTCACCATTGCCCTGTTCTATTTCTACGGCTACACGGTCAATCGCATCACGCTCTTTGCGCTCATCTTTTCGATCGGCATCCTGGTAGACGATGCCATCGTTGTGGTGGAAAACATCGTGCGTCACTTCCGCATGGGCGACAATGCCGGTCGCAGCTTTCGCGAAGTGGCAATCGACGCGGTGGACGAGGTTGGGAATCCGACGATTCTGGCTACCTTCGCAGTCATCGCGGCTATTCTGCCCATGGCCTTTGTGCGTGGGCTGATGGGGCCGTACATGCGGCCCATCCCGATTGGTGCGTCTTCGGCAATGCTGCTGTCGCTGGTGGTTGCATTCACGGTAACGCCCTGGGCTGCGCTCAAGTTTTTGCGCTCGCGGGCAAGCTCGCACCACGAGGAGACTGAGGGCAAGCTGACCCTGCGGTATCGCCACCTGATGGGCAGCCTGCTGGATCACAAGAGAAATGCACTGCTCTTTCTGGTCGGTGTCGTCGGCCTGCTGCTGCTTGCGGTTGCGCTGGTGCCGCTGAAGGCAGTGAAGGTGAAGATGCTGCCATTTGATAACAAGAGCGAGTTTCAGGTGATTCTGAACATGCCGGAAGGCACGTCTCTGGAGCAGACTACGGCAGTTGCGCAGCAGATGGGACAAAAGATTGCCGCCGATCCCGATGTGACGGACTTTCAGATTTACTCGGGCACGGCAGCGCCGTTCAACTTCAACGGACTGGTGCGTCACTACTATCTGCGTGGCGCGGCAAACCAGGCGGACATCCAGGTGAACCTGAAGCCGCGCAAGGAGCGCAAGGCGCAGAGCCACGACATCGCCAAGCGCCTGCGGCCAGTGCTCAAGCAGATTGCCGATGCCGCAGGTGCTCGCATTGCGGTTGCTGAGGTGCCGCCCGGGCCGCCGGTGCAGCAGACGCTGGTCGCAGAGATCTATGGCCCGGATGAGCAGAAGCAGCGGCAGTTGGCGGCGCAGGTAAAGAGCATCTTCGAACATACCGACGGGGTGGTGGATACGGACTGGTTTGTCGCTGCTCCGCAGGTGCAGTATGACCTGCACGTGGACTCCGCCAGGGCCGCCATGGCTGGCCTGAGCCCGCAACAGATTGCTGCTAATGTGAGCGATGCCGTGCAGGGCGCAGACATCGGCCTGATGCACGATAGCCGTTCGCGTGAGGTGGTGCCGATCCACATGCAGGCAGAGCGGTCGTTGCGCGCGAGCAGCGCCGATATCAGCAATCTGCAACTGGTCGCTGCCAATGGGAGTCCCGTGAGCCTGAGCAGCCTGGGCACGTTGACCACAAGCACCATCGAGCAGCCGATTCAGCATAAGAATCTGCTGCCCGTGGTCTACGTCGTTGGCGACGTCTCCGGCGCGGCGGAGAGCCCCGTGTACGTCATTCTCAAGATGAAGGAAGAGATCGCCAAGCTGAGTGCGCCCGATGGGCTTTCGATTACCCAGTACTCAACGCAGCTGCCGGACGACACGCAGCACTATTCGCTGAAGTGGGATGGCGAGTGGCAGATCACCTACGAGGTCTTTCGCGATCTTGGCCTGGCCTTCGCCGTGGTGCTGGTGCTTATCTACATCCTGGTGGTGGGCTGGTTCCGCTCGTTCCTCACCCCGCTGGTCATCATGGCTCCTATTCCGCTCACGCTGGTCGGTATTCTGCCGGGCCATGCGATGCTGGGTGCCTTCTTCACGGCAACCTCGATGATCGGCTTCATCGCAGGAGCCGGAATCATCGTGCGCAACTCCATCATCCTCGTGGACTTCATTGAGGTGCGGCGGCGTGATGGTCTCAGCCTGCGCGATGCCGTCATCGACGCTGGCGCGGTGCGGTTCCGGCCCATGTTGCTTACGGCTGGTGCCGTCGTGCTGGGTTCTTCCGTCATTCTGACGGATCCAATCTTCCAGGGATTGGCTATCTCGCTCATGGCCGGTGAAGTGGCCTCGACTCTGTTGTCGCGTCTCGCGATCCCCGTGCTGTATTTTTATACAGACCGTTGGAGAGGTCCGTCGGTTGCCGCAGCCCCGGCTGCGGGAGACGCCACGGAAATGAACCACGGCTGATGTTGCCGTGCTGGTTGCGAGAGGGAAGTCACCATGGATGCGCTGACGCTTCACCGGATTCACTTTGCCTTCACGATCACCTATCACTATCTGTTTCCGCAGCTCACCATGGGGCTCGCGTTGCTGATCGTGGTGCTGAAGACGTTGGCTCTGCGAACGCAGGATGAGCGGTATAACGTTGCGGCAAGGTTCTGGGCGCGCATCTTTGCGGTCAACTTTCTGCTGGGCGTGGTCACTGGCATTCCCATGGAGTTCCAGTTCGGCACCAACTGGTCGGAGTTCTCTCGCCGCACGGGTGGCGTCATTGGTCAACCGCTGGCCATGGAAGGCGTCTTCTCGTTCTTCCTGGAGTCGGCGTTTCTCGGCCTGTTCCTGTTCGGAGAGAAGCGCCTCTCGCCGCTTGCGCATTGGGCGTCGGCATTTCTGGTCTTTCTCGGCTCCTGGATCTCCGGCTTCTTCATCATCGTTACGGATGCGTGGATGCAGCACCCGGTCGCGTATCGCCTGCTGCCCAACGGCACTTATGAGGTCAGCAGCTTCTGGGGCCTCATGATGAATCCCTGGGCCTGGCTGCAGTACGCGCACAACATGTGTGGTGCCGTGGTGACGGCGGCCTTTGTCATGTCTGCCGTTGGTGCCATGTATGTGCTGCAGCAGCGCAGTGGCCCGTATGGCCGCATCTTTCTGCGCACGGGCGTGATCGCCGGCATTGTCTCCTGTACGCTGCAGGTCTTTCCTACGGGCGATCTGCATGGCAAGTACATGGCCAAGCATCAGCCCGCTGCGGTGGCTGGCATGGAAGGGCTCTTTCACTCCGAGAAGGGCGCACCCATCGTGCTGATGGGGCAGCCGGACGTTGAAAATCAGCGCATCGACAACCCGCTCGCCGTCAACAAAGTGCTCAGCTTTCTGATCTATGGCACGACGGCGGCCGAGGTGCAGGGGCTTGATACCATTCCGCGAGACCAGTGGCCCAGCACGCTGCCGCTGCTCTTCTACAGCTACCACATCATGGCTGGCCTGGGCACCTACTTCGCGCTGCTGATGGCGATCGCGGGCGTGCTGCTGTGGCGGGGGGCGCTGGAGCGAACACGCTGGATCCTGTGGCCGCTGCTGCTCAGCTTCCCCTTGCCCTACATCGCCAATACCGCAGGCTGGATGACCGCAGAGATTGGTCGTCAACCCTGGCTGGTGTATGGCCTGTTGCGCACCTCGGAGGGATACTCCCGCCACATTGGTGCAGGAACCAGCCTGTTCACACTGCTCGGCTTCCTGGGCATGTACACGTTGCTCTCCGTGCTGTGGGTCATCCTGGTCTGGACCGCCATCCAGCGCGGCCCCGAGGCCCCTGCCGAGGGACACACGACTGCCGCCCTCGCCTCGTAACTCCAAGGAGACTTCGCCGTGGCAATACTCTGGTTCTGGATCGTCGCTGGAATGCTGGCCGCCTACGTTGTGCTGGATGGCTTTGATCTCGGTGTCGGCATTATCTATCCCTTTGTCGCTCGCACGGAGGAGGAGCGACGCCACGCTTTGCAATCCATTGGCCCCGTGTGGGATGGCAACGAGGTGTGGCTGCTGGCCGCCGGAGGCACGCTCTTCTTCGCCTTTCCTCTGCTGTATGCCTCCTCTTTCAGCGGCTTCTATCTGCCGTTGATGATTGTTCTGTGGCTGTTGATTCTGCGCGGGCTCGCCGTGGAACTGCGTGGCCATGTGCACGATGCGCTCTGGCGCAGCCTGTGGGACGGCGTCTTCTTTCTCGCCAGCACACTGCTTGCAATCTTCTTTGGTGCCGCGCTGGCCAACGTCATCCGTGGCGTACCGATCGGTCCGGATCACTACTTCTTTCTGCCCTTGTGGACCAACTGGAGGACAGGCGCGTCGCCCGGCATTCTGGACTGGTACACCGTGCTGGGCGGGGTAATGGCCCTGGTGGCGCTGGCAATGCACGGCGCGCTGTACCTGGCCTACAAGACAGAGGGCGCGCTGCTTCTGCGGGCTCACCAGTTGGCCAAGGCGCTGGTGGTGCCCGTCGCAGTCGGCGCGCTGGTGTGCATTCCGGCCACTGTGGTGGCGCGCCCGCACTCGCTTGAAAACTACACGGCGCACCCCGCGTCGTTTCTAGCGCCGCTTGCGGTGGTGGTAAGCCTGGGGCTGCTGCCGCGGTTCATTCGTGCCGGCCGCGCGCTGGCGGCGTTCCTGTGCTCGTGCGCCTTTTTGACTGCGATGCTCTGTGGTGCCGCAGCAGGGCTCTTCCCTGTGCTGCTGCCCTCGACGCTGGGCAGCGCGGGCGATATCACCCTCGCATCGGCTGTCGCGGGGCCGCATACCCTGCGCGTTGGCCTGGCGTGGTGGAGCCTTGGCATTGTGCTGGCTGGCGTGTACTTCAGCATCGTGTACTGGCTCTTCCGGGGCAAGGTCTCAGGCTACGCAGACACCTACGGCCACTAGAGTGCTCTTGACTGGGCACAGTCATGCGGCGTCAGTTGGTTGTTGACGCTGGCGTGAAAGGGCACGTATATTTCTGGAAATGGCACGCAGTGCCATCTTCTCCCGCAGCGTCCGGAGGGAGCAAGGAAAGGAACTCTCGATGAACCGACTGGCTCTGATGTTTCTCCTGGTTGTACCTGCAGCCGTCGCGCAGGCTCCCGCCCCGGCGGCATCCACCCCTGCTGCTGCCGCTGCCCATGACCTCTCGGGCAAGTGGATGGTGCACACTTCCATCGCTGGCAACGACAATGACCAGACCTGCACGTTGACCCAGAAGGATGCCGTGCTTACCGGGATCTGCACCTCGGACACCGGCTCGGTCAAGCTGACTGGAAAGGTCGAGGGCAGCAAAGTCAGCTGGTCCTATCAGACGGACTACAACGGCACGCCGTTGACCCTGCACTTTACAGGGACGCTCGATGCGGCCGGCAAGATGAGCGGAACCACCACGGTCGATCCGTTCGGCGTGGATGGGGACTTTACTGCGGAGCCGACGAAGTAGCGGCTGCGTTGCCACCGCTACCAGGCGATGCCCGGAGACTATGGGACTTAACGGCGCGGCGCAGGCGCCTGCTGCATGGCTTCGAAGAGGGTTCGCAGGCGCAGCAGCACCTCGTCCGCAGCCGCGTCCAGGTCCTCGCACTCCCCGTGGTACCACGCGCCGATGGCGATATTCATCACCATCAGGGTCAGCATAGCCAGCATGCGTGGCAGCATCTGGGGCGGGGTATCCTCAGGCAGCTTGCGCGCATAGGCTGCAGCCAGCGCGTCCTCCACGTCGATGAGGCGTGACTGATACGCCTGTCGGGCCGCGCGGCTGCCCACGGCAATCTGCACAATCTGCCGGGTGCGAGGGAGGGCGCCGCTGCTCGCCACCGTCTGCATGACCGTGGCACGCACCATGGCCATCGGGTCCATCCCCGCCGCGCAACTCGTAATGGTCTGCAGTAGCGACTCGCCGTACTGCACAATGCACACCGCGAGCAGGTCGTCCTTGCTGGTAAAGTACCGGAAAAAGGTGCGACGTGAGACGCCGGCCGCATGGGCTACCTCTTCCACCGTGGTCTGGTCAAAGCCCTGGCGTGCGAACAGTTCGATCGCACTCTGAAAGATGGCGTCACGAACCAGCATCTGCTTGCGCAGCTTCGGGCTCTCGGTCATGTTCCGCTACTCCTTGCCGGGGTTGAGCTTGGAGATTCCATGCTAGCACCCGGTCGCAACGCTGCTTTGAGCCCTGCAAGCGGGCGCGCCGTTGGCTGCCTTGCATTCCCGGCAGGTGTCTCCTACCATGGCAGCGCAAGTCCCGCGCGGCTGCGTAGGCTGCGGACTTGAGGAGCCACGCCATGCAACACGCCACGATCTATTGGATCGCAACGATCGCGCGCGGGCTCTTTGCGCTCTCGGCGGCGTTGGTCCTTGTGCTGGTGCCGCAGCTCACCGCGACGGTGTTGCTGCTGCCTTTGGCGGTGGTGGTTGCAGCGCTCACGCTGGCGGCGTACGTCACCCTGGATAGTGTGGTTGTGCTGCTGGCCGGACTGGTGCTGCGTGGCCAGACGTTGGCCGCCCCGGTGCTGGCCGCACAGGGTGCCTTGGGTGTGGTGCTTGGGGCGTCGCTCTTCTACGCGGTGCACGCACACGAGTCCTTCCCCTGGCTGGTGCTGCTGCTCGCTGCGCAGTCGCTGGCCGCCGCGTTCGCAGAGTTCCGTATCGCCAGACATCACTTTGTGCCCCACGCCGTCGTCTGGTGCTACCTCTCGTCGGCGATTGCGGCCTTTGCCGGCGTGCTGCTGTTTTTGACACGTGGTCTGCCGCTTCCGCAGTTGGCCTGGGTGCTAGGGACTACTCTGGGGTTGTTCGGTGCCAATCAACTGGCACTGGCTGGCCGCATGCTGGTGGAGCAATGGCGCATGGCGCAGCAGGTGCCAACGTCATCCGCCGGCTGACGGGCCGAGCAAAAAAACGCGCGGCGTGGGCACCACTGCCACACCGCGCGCCACGCTGGAATGGTTCAGCGCAGATGTCCGGGGACGACGAGCACAGGGCACCTGGCTTCGCGCACCACGCGAGCCAGCGTCGTCCAAGGTGCATGGCTGGCCAGCAAGCCTCTGCGCTTGCTGCCCAGTACCACCAGGCTGGCGTGCATGGCTGCAGCCACTGCAGGCACGGTCTCGCCCGGAGTTCCATACCTGGTCTGGAACTCTGGCTTGCAGTAGAGTGCAGCGTCCTGGGGAAGTAACTGTTGGAGTCGCGCCAGCGCCTCGGCAGGAATGGTCCTCTCCCTCGTGCGCTCATCTTGATCTTCGATCACATAGAGCAACGTCAACTGGCCGTCGACACGCTCTGCCAACGCCGCTGCATACTGTGCTGCCCGCAGTTGATCGATCTCCAGATCGCTCGCGTAGAGAATCGACTCAAATGGCTTGCCACGCATCTCGCACGCGGGTCCAACGATCATCACCGGGCAGGGAGCAACCCGAGCGATCGCCTCGGCTGTCGAGCCCAGGACCATCCTGGTAATTCCAGAGTCGCCCTGCGAGCCCAGCACGATCAGGTCGGCATGAATTGCGAGTGCGGTCTCTTCAAGCAGCGCCACTGCATTGCCATAGGTGGCTTCCGTGCTGAGCGGGACACCGACGATCCGGCAGCTCTCCGCCAGCCGCTCTAATTGCTCGCGGATGGCATCCATCTCTGCTTCGATCTGCATCGGGCTGGCTGGCTCAATGCCATCGCCGGGGATGAGCGGGGCCAGCACACTCACCACCTTCACCTCGGCCCCATACAGGTCGGCAATTGCCATGGCGTGCTGAAGGATCAGCTTGCTCGCTGGGGAGAGATCCACTCCCACAAGAATTCTGCGGAACCGCACGGGCGAGGTCTCAAGGTGCGATCCCGACTGCTTCGTCGTTGCCATCAAGCTGCACATGGCATACCTCCCAATCGATGCGATGAGCTGTTCCCTGGGGCGATTATCTACTTGGGAACAACTCCAGTATCGGCTTGGGGCATATAGCCCGCTGTGATTTCAATCACACCTCTCAGCGGCCAAAACGGTATCGCACTTCGGCATACAGCTGGCGCGGATCGTTGTAGTGAAAGCCGCCGAAGGTCAGGCTGTTGTCCAGCAGCAGGCGGCGGTTGGCGGCGTTCAGTGCGGTTACCGCCAGGCGCAGCTGACGACCAAAGCTGCGGCTCACGGTCACGTCAAAGGTCGTGTGCTGTGGCAGATACGCGTTGGGATACGGGGTGTTGGGGTCCGGATTGCCATTGACGAAGCCGGAGCCGTAGTAGACGTTGACGCCAACCTGCACCCGCTCGGGCAAGCGCGTATCCATGCCAACATTCAGGGTGTTGCGCTGATCGTGGTCCACCGGGTGATAGGCGAACCCTGCGTCACACTGCACCGAGCCTACCGGCGTGCAGATCAGGCCACCGGTCAGGTTGCCGCGCTGCTCGGCAATCTGGTTGGAGTACGCCAGGTGCATCTGCAGCCCATGGGCCAGCAGCGGCGATCGCAGGGTAAGCTCCCAGGCGCGAACCAGCGCGCCGTCGATGGTGACCGGGTAGTAGATGCTGGATGCGCCAAGGTTGGAGTGGTCAAGAAAGTTGCGGATGCGCGTCCTGAAGGTGTCCGCGTCCAGCAGCCAGCCACGGAAGGGGATCTGCAGGCCAAACTGGTGCTCTTCATCGTGCTCGCCGTGCAGTGGCACAAAGCCCGTATCGTTGGCCTGCGCGTACTGCAGCACCGGGCCGCTGGCCGTCAGCAACGGCGGCGGCTGGTAGAAGCGCCCATAGAAGCCGCGAAAGACCCACTGCAGTCGCGGCACACGCACCGCCAGGCCGGCTCGCGGGTCCACCTCACTCTCACGGATGGAGCCGTCAAACAGCGTGTAGCGCACGCCCCCAATCACGGTAAGCCAACTGCTGAGCTTGTAGTTGTCCGAGAGATACGCCTCAGCGACTCCGCCGGCGATGCTGTCTGGCACGGTGAAGTTCGTGTTGCCGCTGCCGTCGTTGAAGATGGCACCAAACAGATAGCTGTCGCGCTGGCCAAACCCATAGGCGCCTGCGTCCAGCATGTTGCCGGCAATCCCAGCCGTCAGGTTGGCTTGTCCGCCCACGTAGCTCGACGTGCGATGCGAGGTGGTGGCGACGGGCGTATCCAGTGGACTGCTGTCATAGTCTGCCTGGTTGTAGTGGTAGACAGGCGAGAGTTGCAGGGCGCTGGTGCTGCTCAAGGTATGCAGCCACGAGCCCTCAGCGACCACGTCGGCTTCGTGCTGGCGGTCGCGTAGTCCGCTCGAATCAAACTGCTGATTGCCAAAGCTGTTTGGATCAGGGTCGTACGGAATCTGGAAGGAGTCTGCACGCGCCTGGCCGACAAACCGCAGCTGATCCTTGGGCGTCTGGTTCTGGATAAGCGAGACAAAGCCGCCATACCCGCTGGCCATGTCGTGTCGTACCTGGCCAACCGGCGGTGCCAGTCCGTAGTCGCTGCGGTTGCCGTTGAGGCTGGCGTAGTAGGCAAACCGCTGCGTGTGGTTGCCGTAGTTGATCTGCGTGCCAGCCTGCAGAAAGTTGCCTGCGCTCAGCACCAGCTCTGCCCGGCCGTTGCGCTCAAAACCTGTGCGCGGCACCACGTTGAAGACGCCGAAGGTGCGGTCGCCAATGTCGGCGGTGTAGCTGCCGCGCTGCGACTCTAGATAGTCGATGTCCTTGGGGTCGATCTGCGCGCCGACGTTGCTGCCGATATTGGTGTTGGGAATCGCGACACCATCGATCTGCCAGCTTACCTGGTGACCGCCCCGCACGTGCAGCATGTCGTGCGTCATGTATGCGCCGGGCACAAAGTCCGTGATCATGGCCAGGCTGTTGGTGCGGTCGGCACCCGGGGTAGATTCAATGACGGCGCGGTTCACCAGCACCTCCGGCGTTGCGGTTGTGCCGTCGGCAGGGTTGGTGGTCACATCGACACTCTCGGTCACGCCGCTCACCTGCAGCTCCACATGCAGTATGGGCGAGGTGTCTGACGCGAGCACCAGGCTGGCCGTGGAGTCGGCGAAGCCTGCCTTGCTCACCGTCACGCGATACTCCCCCAGCGGCAGCGAGGCGATGGCGAAGTGGCCGTCATCCCCTGTGGTTGCAGTCGCGCTGCGATCCTCGTGCTCGGCCTGAATGCGCACGACTGCGCCAGCAATGGGGCGGTGCTGCGTGTCATGCACGATGCCCTGCACGGTGCCAAAGATGGAGGCATGCGCCGGTGAGCCGCAGATTAAGAGCAGCGTTGCGACTGGAACCAGCAAGGCCAGCGATCGGAGCGAGGTCTGCAGGAATTTGAGAGACAAGTCACCCTCCTGTGGGTATGCCGCCGGGCCCAGACGGAGCGAGTCGCGTCTACCCGGACGTTCGTACGAAGTGCAGGGAAGGATCAGGAGAGTGGTGTGGCAGGAGGGCCGCGCTTATGCCGGCTACCCTCCAGCGCGACGCGTGCCCAGGCCTCGGTCTGCGCATGCACGGCTGGATGGTGGACGACGTCGGCGTAGTACGAGAGCGCCTGATGCAGATATCGGCCCTCGATGTTGCGCGAGGCAGATGCGGGCAGGTTGAATGGGCAATGACCGCGAACGATTCCGACCTGTGTGACCCGGCCGCGCGAATCCACCATGGCGCCGCTGGCCGTTGCCGCCATACCCATGCAGTGGTGTATGCCGCCCCGCCGACAGCACGCCGGCAGGTTCGCCTCCGGCTGCGCATCCAGCGCAAGCAGCGGCGACACCAGCGGGAAGCTGAAGAGCAGCATCAGCAGAATGGCGAGCAGTCGGCGCATGGTGATGGTGCGCGTAGTGTAGCACCACGCGACTGCAATGGCCGGTTATCGAGCAGGGCGGCCGTACAGCGCACATCCGCGCCGTTACTCCGGGTGTGCGCCCATGGCCTCGGAGATCTGGCGGCTGGCCCACTCCAGGCGCTCAATCACCTGTGCCATGGGAGTCGGCTCATGCAGGCGCTTGACATAGGGTACAGTCAGCCCGGCGATCGCCTCGCCACGCAGGTTCAGGATGGGGAAGCTCACGTTCAGCACGCCGGTAATCTCATAGCTGGCACGCTGCTCATACCCACGCTTGCGAATCTTCTCCAGATGGCTGTCCAGGTCGGCCGGGCGTCGCCGCTTGGTCTCGCGCGTCCACTCGCCAATGGCCAGTTCGCGCGCGTCCTCGGCCATGTGCGCCAGCATCACGTAGCCTGTCGCGGCGTACATCAGGTCGACCTTGGCACCCATCTTGACGTAGAAGCCGGTGGGGGTGGGGGAGTCTACCTGCGCCAGCACCACCACGTGTCCGCCGTCGATGACGCCCATGTGGCAGGACTGCCGCAGTTCATAGGCCAACTGCTGCATCACCGGCAGCGCAGCAGAGACGAGGCGCTTGGTCGGTGGATGCTCTTGCGCCATGCGGAAGAGCTGCAGTGTCAGGTAGTAGCGATCTTTGCTGCCGCTCTGCGACAGGTAGCCACGCTGCTCCAGGCAAAGCAGCATGCGAAAGATCTCGGAGACCGTCCGATTCAGCTCGCGCGCTACTTCGCTCACCGTCATGCCGGTGGGGCGGCTGGCGAAGAGTTCCAGGATGTCCAGGCCCTTTTCCAGGGCTGGGGTCGGGTAGTAGCGCTTCGTCGGAGTTTGTTTCATAGTCGCGTACAAACGGTCTCATTCACAGTAACAAACTCTGGTGCTGCGACGCCCGCATTGCCGTGCAGAAAGTCAGCCTGGTGCCGCGCAGCGGAAAATTCCGGCTACGGGTGGTGGAAGCCATGGTCGTACCCGCGCAGGTAGGCGTTACGGAAGGTGTCGCGGTACGGGCCGTACGGGCCAAGCGCCGGATCGTAGCCCGGAGTGTCGTGAAACGCGCGCTCTCTTCGCGGATGGTAGCCCCAGCCGTTGTTCGCGTCGCGCTCTCCATTCTCCTCGCCCATGTGGAAGCCGGTGTGCTCGGCGCGCTCCAGCAGCGGGTTGGGCGCATAGGCGGGGGGCGGGGGCGGGCCGTAGGCGCGGGGTTCCTCGCAACCGATCAGCACCAGCGCTGGCACCAGCGCCAGGGCAAGCAGAGTTCGCCGTGTCTTCATCGTGTCACCTCAGCCGGAGCAGTCCTGCTCCAGACGTGTATAGAAACGCGATTCTTCGGCAAAGGTTGTGTGCCGGCGTCGGCCTGCGTCGCGGTTGGGTGCGGCCAGGCGGGAGCAAGGAACTACGCGGACAACGTACAGCCAGGCTCACTTGTCTCTACCGGCAGCCGAACTACAAAGTCGGTGCCCTGGTCGTTGGAGGTAAAGCTAATGCTGCCCTGAAACTGCTCCACGATGCGCTGCACGATGCCCAGCCCCAGACCTGTGCCCACGCCGACCGGCTTGGTCGTGTAGAAGGGGTCGAAGATATGCTGCTGATTCTCGAGCGGTATGCCGCTGCCGTTGTCGGCGATCGAAACGCAGATCTCCGGCACACCTGCAGACGAGGCCTCCAGCCACGTCTTGACCTGGATTGTGCCGCCGACTGGAATAGCGTCGATCGCATTGTCCAGCAGATTGGTCCAGATCTGGTTGGCTCCGGAGCACGCGGAGTGCAGCGGCGGCAGGTCAACCCCGAACGCCTTCTCCAGCACCACCTGCTTCTCCCGCAGCTTGTGGGCAAGCATGACGAGGGTGGCGTGGATGCTGTCGTTCACCTGAATCGTCTGGAGTTGTCCCTTGCCCTCGTAGGCGTACGACTTGACTGCGCGAGCCAGGTCGCTGACCCGGCCGATGCTGTCCTCGATGGTGCCCACCAGTTGCATGCTGGAGACCAGCGCCTCCAGCCAGTTCAGCGCCAGCGAGAGCATCTCGCCGGGGAACTGGTAGCGAGTGCACTCCAGCCGCTCCGGCGTCATGCCAATGGAGACCAGCGTGGGTGCCAGACGCCAGGCGTCCTCCACGGTCTGCGACTCCATCCACTCGGCCAGGCGCTCCTCCGCGTCGCTTTGCTCCAGCGAGCTCATCACCAGCGAGCCGTCCACGTGCAACGCATCCTTCTGCAGGTCAAACATGCACTGCTTCTGCTCCGGGGTCAGGTGCATGCGGGTGAAGCGCTCGGTCAACTGGTGCATGCGCAGCAGGTTCTCGCGCAGTTGCGAGGCGGCGCGTTTGGCTGCGGTGCCGGGATTGTTCAGCTCGTGCATCAGCCCGGCGGCCAGGGTGCCCAGCGATGCCATCTTCTCCTGCTGCGTGGTGACGCTTTGCATCCGCTGCAGGCGTACGGCCATATTGCCCAGGATCGAGCGCCGAACCTCCGGGCAGCTGGTCATCAGGCCCCAGAACTGGTCTTCGTTCAGTTGGAGCAACTCGCAGGCCGTTACACTGCGCATGCTCGCGGGTGCAGGAATCTTGGCCAGTAGAGGCAGCTCGCCAAAGGTGCTGCCCGCGTGCACGTGGGCCAGTACAGTCTCGTGGCCGTCAGGCCGAGTCTGTACGACCTTCAGATCGCCGGCGAGCAGAATCCAGAAGTGTTCTGAGGTCTCGCCCTGTTGCCATAACAGCGTGTCTGCGGGCATGCAGATGTGGTCTGCCTCGCTCAGGCACTGCATCTGCTGGTCATTCAACGAACGCAGGGTGCCAACAGCGTGCAACCGCTTCAGCATCTCTGGTGTCAGCACCACGCGCTCCTTCGCGGGTTGCCGGCTCTCCATCGTGGATGTTTCCTGGTGGCTCATGGTCTCTTTCACGACACGCGCATACTGGCAAGATACTGGTGGACAAACTGAATGGCGATTGACCCCTCGCCGACCGCGGAAGCGCACCGCTTCACCGAATTATGCCGCACATCCCCCGCCACAAAGATGCCAGGCACGCTGGTCTCCAGCAGGAAGGGTTCTCGCTCCAGTGGCCAGCGCGCCTTCATGCGTGCCTTCAGCTCGCTGCCTGCCAGTACAAACCCGCGCTCATCGCGCTCAACGCACGCCGGCAGCCAGTCGGTCTTGGGGGCGGCTCCGATGAAGATAAACACGCTGGTCGCCGGACGGGTCTCCTCGCCACGCGGCGTGCTGAGCCGGATACTCTCCAGCCGGTTGCCGCCGCACATGGCGCGAACCTCCGTGCCCGTCTCGACAACGATGTTCGGAGTCTGCGCGATCTGGTCGATCAGGTACTTGGACATGCTCTGCTCCAGCGACCCGGCCCGTACCAGCATGTGTACCGCACGCGCGTATCGGGCAAAGTGCATGGCAGCCTGCCCGGCGGAGTTGGCACCGCCCACCACGTAGACCGTCTCGTTCTGGCACGCCTGAGCCTCAGTCTGCGCCGCGCCATAGTACACCCCTGCGCCAGCCAGGCGGTCTGCCCCTTCTACCTCGAGCTTGCAGTAACTCACGCCGGTCGCGATGAGGCACACCCGGCAGGTCACCTGGCTGCCATCGCGCATATGCACCACGTGGTACTGGTTCTCTGTGGTCACCCCGGTGACGTGCTGCGTAAGAAACTCTGCGCCCAGCCGCGTCGCCTGCAGGTAGGCCCGTTTGGCCAGTTCCTCGCCGCTCAGGCCGTCAGGAAATCCGAGGTAGTTCTCAATCTTGGAGCTGGAACCAGCCTGTCCGCCCGGTGCGGCACCCTCGACGATCAGCGTCTTGAGCCCCTCGGAGGCGCCATAGACGCCAGCCGCCAGACCCGCCGGCCCGGCACCCACGATCACCAGGTCGTAGTAGGCCTCCTGGGCCTGGGTGGGGAGTCCGGCCTTTGCCGCCAGCTCTGCGATCTCCGGTTGCACCAGCGCCGTGCCGTCGCCAAAGATCACGACAGGCAGCCGGGTGTCATCCAGCCCCTTCTCGTGCAGGAGCTGCCCGGCCTCCGAGCTGGACTCCGGGTTGAGCCATTGGTAGGGAATCCGGTTGCGGGCCAGGAAGTCTCGCACCGCGTGATCCTGTGGCGACCAGCGCACGCCAACAATGCGGATGCCCTCAAAGGGCGGCCTGTAGCCAGCCTTCCAGGCCTCCAGCAGGTCATCCAGCACCGGATACAGCTTCTCCTCCGGCGGGTCCCAGGGCTTGTTGAGGTAGTAATGAATCTTGGCGGAGTTAATAGCGCGGATGGCCGCCTCAGTATCCGCGTAGGCGGTGAGCAGAACGCGCTTAGCCTCAGGAAACAGTGGCATCGCCTGCTGCAGCAGCTCCACGCCGGTCATGCCGGGCATCCGCTGATCCGACAGGAACATGGCGACGGTCTCCTTGCGCTCCTTCAGCTGACGGCAGATGTCCAGAGCTGCGGCGCCTGAGGCGGCGCGCACAATGCGGTAGTCGGGGCCGTAGTGCCGGCGCAGGTCTTGAACCACCGCCTCCAGGACACTGGTGTCATCGTCGATTGCAAGAAGTATCGGCTTTCCCATAGCAATGTTCTAACACTGCGGGCGACCCGCCCATACCGCCCCATCGAGTGAGATGCGGGTGCTGACGCGGACGGTGCAAAAACCTTGCCGCCATGGCTTCCACTTTTCGGGTAGGCTTGCGGAGAGCGGCCGCTAACCCGGGCTGGTGTCCGATTTGCAGACATTGCCGGGCTTGGTTGCGCGACTGCCGATGAGTGCTGTGAAACGCACTTTGCTTATGGCAGGAGACCTTGACCGATGAATCACATCATCCTTGCCGATAACCAGGCTATCTTTCGTGCCGGGGCGGCGCGTGTCCTGTCGCAACAGGACGACATGCGCATTGTGGCGCAGTGTGACGACCTGCCGCGGCTGGTCGCAGCCATCGACGCCGTTCGCGGTGCGGTGGTAGTGGTCGCCTCCAGCCTGAATCCCCGGCTGCCGGAGCTGGCCATCCAGGTGCGCGCCATGGATGGGCGACTGGTGCTGGTGGTGGAGAATCGGGAGCAGATATCCGAAGAAGCCTGCGGGCTGCTGGATGGACTGGTCGCCCGCGCCATTACCGGCCAGGAGCTGACTGAGACCATCCGCCGCGTGGGCCGTGGCGAACGAGTCTCGCACGGTGGGCGCCGTGCCGCAGCGCCAGCCCGGGACTCCGTGGCTGCCCGGGTTCGCGAGCGCCTGACCCGCCGCGAGATGCAGATCGTCAGTCTGATTGTGCAGGGCTGCAAAAACAAGGACATCGCCGCCCAGTTGGGCACCAAAGAGCAGGTCGTCAAGAACTATCTGCGCAGCATCTACGACAAGACCGGCGTCTCCGATCGTCTGGAGTTGGCGCTGTTTACCATCCACCACCGCATCTTGACTGAACCCGCAGCGGCCACCACGCCGCTGACGGTGGTGTCCGCAGCCGCCTCTAGCTACGCAACCTGACCCGGCTACGCCCTCTAAACGCCGGTTAGTTTGTCCGTCTCTGCAGACATCTTGGCTGTGCGGTCCAGCTTGTCCCAGTTGAACGGCTTGCCGTCGATGGCTCGCTTCATGGTCTTGAAGAGCACGACGGAGAAGACCTGCCGATACGAGAAGCGCTGGATCCAGATGTGGAAGAGCAGCCAGGCGTCGCCCTTGCTGGCCGGATGCTTGCGTTCGAGCGCAAAGGCCAGCGCCGAGGCCACGAAGTCGATGATGAGAAACGCCATGAAGAAGGCGATCAGCTTGTAGAGGCTCGCCGTGGACGCGCTCTCCGGATGGAAGTGCTTGTCCACGAAGTAGTGCAGGATGCCGGCTACAAACATCAGGTCAATCAGCGGCGAGAGCAGCGGCAGAATGATCTGGAAGATCACGATGTTCGGCAGGGCGAACAGGCCCATGGCCCGTCGCTTGGCGATGGCGCCACGATGCTTGAAGACCGCCTGCAGAATGCCGAACGACCAGCGGAAGCGCTGCCGCATCAGGCCATCCATGTTCACCGGGGCCTCCGTAAAGGCCAAAGCCCGGTCCTCGTAGATCACCCAGTAACCCTGCTCCAGCAGGTTCATGGTCAGGTCAGCATCCTCAGCGACGGTGTTGGTGTGGTAGCCGCCACCGGCTTTCACGGCGGAGGTGCGCCAGGCCCCGATGGCACCCGGTACCACCATCACGACGTCGAACAGGTCCAGCGCGCGACGTTCAAAGTTCTGGCTGGTGATGTACTCGAGCGCCTGCCAGCGGGTCCACAGGTTGACGCGGTTGCCGACCTTGGCATTGCCGGCCACGGCACCGATGCGCGGGTCCGCGAAGTGCGAGACCAGGTTGGTGATGGCGTCGTGCGCAATCACTCCGTCGGCGTCGATGCCCACGTAGACCTCTTCATCGGTCTGTGCCAGCGCGTAGTTCAGGGCATCGGCCTTGCCACCGTTCGGCTTGGTCAGCACGGTCACGCGCCCCTCGGCGATCTCCTTGGCGTAGGTCTCGCGGGCAATCTCGCTGGTGCGGTCCTTGGAGCCATCGTCGATGACAATGATGCGGATGTTCTTGTAGTTCGACATCAGCACAGAGCGGATGGTCCGCACGATGACCATCTCTTCGTTGTATGCCGGAATCAGCACAGCCACGCGCGGCGCATACTCCTCCCGTGTGTGCAAGCGCCGCCGCCGGAAGCGGTCTGCGACGGCACACAGGCCGATGATGATGAGACGCGCGCTCATCAGCACGTCGCCCACAAAGAACATGCTGACCACGAAGTTGCTGAAGAAGCCGAAGAGGAAGAATGCGACCGAGTCGACGCGCGCCTGCCAGCGTTGGCGTGGGGTCAAGGGCGGCATGACCTCGGCACGCGTCTTGCCCATCAGCTGCGACACGGGCACAATCTCGTAGCCGTGCGCGCGCAGCGCCTCAATCAGCACGGGCAGCGCCTTGATGGTGGCGGAGCGGTCGCCGCCACCGTCGTGCATCAGAATGATAGAGCCCCGTGCCCACGGCCGAGCCTGCATGTCGGCAATCTGCTGGAAGACCGAGTCTGTAATCTCCTGCGGTGTCTTGCGCGGATGCTCATCCCAGTCGTTGGTGTCGATCTTGTCGCCGACGATGACGTAGCCCAGCCCCTGAATGCGGGCCACCGGTGCAGCCTGGTCATTCGTATCCGGCTCCTGATCAATGGAGTAAGGCGGCCGGAAGTAGAGTGGCTGCACGCCCAGCTTGGAGGCGAACAGACGCTCCGTCAGGTTCAGCTCCAGGTCTGCCTGCCGGGTAGAGATCTCGCTGATGTCAGGATGCGTGAAGGTGTGGTTGCCAATCTCGTGGCCTTCGCGGAAGACCCGCTCCATCACCCGCACGTTGGCCTCAGCCTGCTCGCCGATCATGAAGAAGGTGCCGTGTACGTTGTATCGCTTCAGAATGTCGAGGATGCGTGGCGTCCACTCCGGGTCCGGGCCATCGTCAAAGCTCAGAGCCACCTGCTTCGGGTGGTAGCCGTACTGCTCCACGGTGTATGAGAGCGGATAGGAGTCCATCGACTCGTCGGTCGCCGTGCGGTACTCGAGCGGGACGTTCTTGTCGTCGTCCATGGTGACCGTGCGATGGCCTGCCTGTGGCTTGCGTGCCACGTGCAGTACGTCGCCCTCGCCCTCGGTGTCGACGTCGTAGCCCGGCTCAACCTTGGCCAGATCCTTCACCGGGTCGGCCTTCAGCGGCGAGTCCCAGATGCGCCACAGCGAGTCATCTTCGCTGCCCAGCCGCCACAGCGCAAAGGTCTGCAGACCCAGTGCCCGGGCAGCCCGCATCTGATTCAGAACGGTCACCGCGTCCAGGAACCATACCTGGTGGCGGACGTGCGCATCTTCGTCGTCGTAGGCAAAGTGCGCATTCATGCTGTCGCCGTCCAACTCCACCTGCGAGTCAGAGTCGGCCGCCTCCTGCCAGGCATCCTGCGTGGAGAGGTTCTGCGAGGTCAGCACCTTGACCGGGGCAGGCTTGTGGCCCTTCCGGGTTGGCTCCGGCAGGGTCGTCGTCCAGTCGTAGCCATAGCTGCCCAGCGCGCAGATCAGCTTCTCCTTCGGGACGGTCTTCAGAATCTGCTTCAGATTGTCGACAAACCAGTCCTGCGAGGCGATTGGACCCGGCTCGCTGTCGGTCTGGTGCTGGTCATAGTTCATCAGCAACAGGCCGTCGGATATCTCCGAGATGCCTTTGAGGTCCCAGTCATCATCGCCAACGGGCGTGTTGACGTAGAGGCGAAGATTCTTTGCGTGCAGGTCGGTGTAGAGGGCACGGATAAGTGCCATATACCCGGGCTGCGCGTTGGCTGGAATGTCCTCGAAGTCCAGCGAGATGCCATGGTAGTTCGGGTTCGCGGCCAGAAACTGGTCCATCTGCGCCAGAAAGTTGGCGCGCGACTGGGCATTGGTCAAAAAGTCGCCGATCTCGCGCTGGAAGACGCCGCGTACCGGGTTGTAGTTGTTGACCAGCGGAAAGATCTCCGTATCTTCCTTCGCGTCCGCGATGGTGCGCTGCACCTTGTTCTCGCGGTCCACTCCGTGCACACCGCTGCGATCCACCACTGGGTAGGCGCGGTTGTCGATGGTGTAGGCGGTCAGGTTGCCGTCTGGAGAGACGATGTGGATCCACTCGGGAAACAGCAGGTCAATCTGCTTGATGTGCTGCTTCAGCGAGGAGTAGCTCGCGGGGTCGTCCTCCACATAGTAGGCAGCACGCAGACCCTCGCCCTGGTTCAGGGTAACCTCGGAGGGGCGTTGATCGGTCCTGCGGTGGACCGAGCGACGCAGCTTCTGCCCCTGCTTCAGCTCCGGAACCGGAGGGTTGGCCAGCGCGCGGTAGTTGCGCTTCGGCGTCTGCAGCAGCAGGTCGGGCAGGGGACGCATCCGCATCATGCCAACCAGGAAGCCGCCACCCACCAGCAGGCCCAGCAGGGCAAGCACGTCAAAGAGTCGGCGCAGCCGCTTCCAGCGCTTGCGTAGTGGGTCGTAGAAGACTTGTTTGTCCATGAGGGAGGTTCCGCGAGGCCATCTTCAGCTTAAGGAGGATGCACGGCCCGCGTCAACGCAGCCAGCCGACCATGCCAGCCCCGCGGCACAGTATGATGCCTCTACATGCACCCGTCGCGCACTGGCTATCGTCTGCTGCACTGGCTGTGCCTGGCCGGTGGCCTGGCCTGCGCGCTGCTGCTGCGCGCGTGGTTCGTGCTGCATACGGCAAACATCTCGGGCGATACCTTCATCTACGGCGACATCGCCAAGAACTGGATGACTCACGGCGTCTATGGCCTGACCGGGCCTGCGGGCCAGCCGGTGCCTACCCTTATTCGACTCCCCGGCTATCCGCTGTTTCTCGTCCTCTGCTTTCGCCTGTTCGGAACCGAGCACTACACCGCGGTGATGCTGGTGCAGGCGGTGCTGGACACCGTGACCTGCGGCGTGCTGGGCTGGCTGGCCAGCAACCTGTTTGGCAGGCGGGCAGGTCTGGCCGCGCTCTGGCTGGCGGCGCTCTGTCCGTTTACGGCCAACTACGTCTCGCTGCCGCTGGCAGAGATTCCTGTACTCGCCATGATCGCACTGGCGTTTATGGCGCTGGAGCGCTGGCAGGCACAGCCCAACCGCCCGTTCGGAGGCTGGCTATGGATACTGGCTGCGGCGCTGGGCTGCTCCATTCTGCTGCGGCCGGAGCAGGTGCTGCTGGCGGCCTCTGTACTGCCTGCCATGCTGTGGGCCGGCGTGCGCAGCAGGGAAGCCTTGCTCCGCCGCCTGGCCCCCGTGTGCGTCGCAACGCTATGCACGCTGCTGCCGCTGCTGCCCTGGACGATTCGCAACGCCCGCACCTTCCACGTGCTGCAGCCGCTGGCCCCGCGCTACGCAACGGACCCCGGCGAGTTCATCCCGTTTGGCTTCCAGCGGTGGTACCGCACCTGGGCCATCGACTTCGCCTCCACGGAAGATATCTACTGGAACTACGACGGGGCACGGATCGAGCTGAGCGACCTGCCCACCCGCGCCTTCGACTCCGAGGACCAGTACGACCGCACGGCCGCGGCCTTTGCAGAGTACAACCGGACCAACCTGGCCTCTCCTGCGGCAGACCACCTCTTTGCGGCTCTGGCTGAGGAGCGCATCCGCGCCAATCCGCTGCGCTACTATGTGGCGCTGCCCGTGGCCCGGCTGCTGAATATGATCTTCCGCCCGCGGACGGAGAATCTGCCCATCTCGCTGGAGTGGTGGCAGTGGTCGCAGAGCCATGCCGAGACGGCCTTTGCCGCCGCCTACGCCGTGTTGAATGCGCTGTTCGTTGCCGCTGGTCTGCTGGGCCTGCGCCGCTGGCTTGGCCTGGTGCGCCGGGGCGAGTTGCCAGCCTCGCATCGCGCGCTGGCGCTGGCCATGGCGGCCAGCATCGTGCTGCGATGCCTGCTGCTGCTGACGCTGGATAACTCCGAGCCACGCTACACGCTGGAGTTCTTTCCTGTGCTCGTCGTGTGGGCCAGCGCCCTGCTGCGCCCGCGCCAGCCTGCGGTGGCAGCCGCCTAGCGGGTGGTGTTCTTGTCCGTCTTAATCTCGTACGGACGTGTGTTGACCGGCTTATTCATGCGGATGTGCGTGTAGCTGGCGGTCTTTTCATCGCCCGAGGGTGTGATGGACTTCTGCCTGAGCGAGATGTCCCGCACAGGATCGACCCACAGGATGATATGCGAGAAGCTGTTGCGGACGGCGGGGTCCTTGGAGACCAGGTCGAGCTTGACCGTAGCCACCGGACGCTCGCCATCGTTCAGCGTCTCGGTGCCGACCAGCGTGACATTCCAGCTCTTCAGCAGGTCGCTGCCGCTGGCGCCGAAGCCGAGCGCCAGGAAGCCCTCCACCTGGCTCTGCTTGTCGCCTGCCTTCAACTCCACCAGATGGTCTGAGACGGGGTCGAACATACGGAAGTCACCGCCCTTGTACTCCAGAAACTTGGCGTTCGGGGGCAGGATGCGCGCGCCCATCTGGGTGCTGCCACCCTGCTTCACAAAATAGATGGAGCCGTTCTGCGTGGTGGTCTCGCGGACCACCCGCTCATACAACTCCCACTTGAAGTCGGCCTCCGCGGAGTGGAAGGTCTTGCTGGAGGCATCCATCTGTCGAATGACCGATGCCAGGTCCTGCGCCTGCATGCTGTGTGCGCCGAAGGCCAGCAGCAGGCCGGCCAGGCTTGTTCTCCACCAGGTTGGTTGCATTCGCACGCGTACGCTCCTCAATCTCTCGTCTCGTCGTCAGGCCGTTGGACGCGGCCGGACGCTGTCTGTCTCATGGCACCGTTTCGTTGCCTGGCCGCGTTGCTCAGCGCAGGATCCACGCGTCATAGGCGACGACATGGCCCTGTGCGTCCAGCACCGGCTCATAGCGCTCCACCGAGACCTCGCCCGAGATCGGCTCCACCACCCGCAAGATCGCGGCGCGAATCTCCGCGTCCGTATGGGCAGAGTTCATCTCATCTTCGCGGATCTGGAACATGAAGCGGCTGCTCTGGCCGCTGGTGCCCGCCTCTTTCACCAGCACTTCGCTGGAGTGCAGGGCAACGGTCTCCACCGGACGGTCCTTGAAGTCAATCAACTGCGGCGCAAGAAAAAGGAAGAGCAGAATCAGCGTGACCATCACGTCGTAGTGCAGGCTGCCCCGCTCATAGGTCCAGAAAAAGTAGCTCTTGATCAGTTGTCCCAGGCTCTTCGACTCGGTGTTGGTTGTCATGCTTAG
>JAGWNX010000198.1 GCA_028872955.1 Acidobacteriota bacterium | reverse complement strand
CGTCCACCAGGCTCGGCAGAAAGCTGCCGAGGAACGCCGCCGGCACTCCCTGAGCCTGGCACAGCGCCGCCACCTGCGCCGCGGCAGCGCCTGCGCGATACGGGCTGTTGTAGGCGCAGGGGTCGGATGAAATGGAGGCGCCTGCGCGAATCTTCGGGTTGTACAGCTCCTGGAGGCTGGGTGCACGGATCGCGCGGTCGAAGCCAGCCCGGAACATGACAGTGCTGTTTACCTGCCAATGCAGGTCAGCCTTCCAGGTGTTGGCGCCTCCGAACAGGTCGTAGCTCGAGTGGCGCCCCGCCACATCCAATGAAAGGTCCTTGGCAAGGGGCTTGTCCGTCAGCAGCGGGGCCCGCAGCTCGACGTAAGCCTCGCGAACATTCTGCGAGCCACCGGATGAACCCACCAGGTCGAACGTGCTTGCAATCTGTTCCGGCGGATAGGGAAGCGGTATCGCATTGCCCGCCGGCGACAGGAAGGGGCTGGCCACAAAGTCAAAGTTCTCACCACGGTAATCGGCGCCCACCGCGAACTTGAGGTCGCCCTCCGGCAGCTTGAACAACGTCCCGGTCAGATCAGCTTCCAGGTACTTCTGCTGCATCCGGTTGGTGTTCTTCGGGCTGTTGCTCGCATATTCCACGCAAGCCGCACTCATCGGCTGGTCGCCCAACGGGTTCCAGGCATAGCCCTGGCAGGTTTGGCCGTTCGACGCGATATAGTTCGCCGTGCCGTACATCATCGTGTCGAGCGCCAGGAAGTTGTCGTTTCCATGCTCGACGTTTTCATACTGGCTCTCGCCGAACGACCCGAACACATTCCATGCCAGGTGCGTCGAGCCGATGCCGCCCTTCAAGCCGCCGGTGACCTGGTAGTTGGTGTACTTGAAGGTTTGGGAGGTCTGCCCGAACGGGGCCAGCATGACAGAGAGTCGCAGCGGGTCGTTGCCGGGGGGAGTCACGCCATCCAGGCTGGTGCGGGCCGCCAGCAGGGATTGTAACGCCGGGTTGCCCAGAACGAATGGATTGTTGAGCGGTACATACAGGGGAGTCGACTCGGAGGTG
>JAGWNX010000197.1 GCA_028872955.1 Acidobacteriota bacterium | reverse complement strand
TTTGCCTCCCTGTGGCTTTTGAACACCATGCCATGCAGCCGTTCCACCTTCAGCGATCCGAACAAGGTCTCCGAGCAGGCGTTGTCCCAGCAGTTGCCTTTCCTACTCATGGAAGCTTTTATCCCATGCCCGGCAAGCAGCTCCGTGTAGCGACCACTGGCGTACTGGCTGCCACGGTCCGAGTGGAAGATCAGGTTCTGACCGGGCCTGCGGCTATGCCACGCCATGTCGAGCGCACGGCAGGCCAGCTCCGCCGTGATCGTATCGCCCATCGCCCAGCCGACGATGCGCCGGCTGAACAGGTCCAGCACCACGGCCAGATACAACCAGCCCTCCGCCGTCTGGATGTACGTCATGTCGCCGGCCCAGATCATGTTCGGTGCGGCCACCGTGAAGTTGCGCGCAAGCAGGTTCGGCGCGACCGGCAGTGCATGGTTGCTATCGGTGGTGACAACGCGAAATCGCCGCTTGCCACGCGCCCGCAGGGCTTCTCGCTGCATCATGCGCTGCACCCGCAGCTTGCCCACGCGAACGCCGTTTTCTCTTAGCTGCCGCCACACACGAGGCCATCCATAGGCTCCGCGCGCCTCGGCGTAGACTGCACGAATCGCCACCAGCAACGCCGTCTCTGACACATGACGACGCGTCACGATCTTCCTCCGCCGCGCCAGATGCTGACGATATCCCGACGCGCTCACGCCCAGCACTCGGCACTGCACGCACACCGGCCACTGCCGCTTGTTCCGTTCGATCCAGGCGTACTTCATCGCTGCACCTTCGCGAAGTACGCCGTGGCTTTTCCCAGAATGTCGCGCTCCATGGTCACCCGCGCCAGCTCCGCCCGCAGACGGATGTTCTCCATACGCTCCGCGCTGAGCTGCTCGCCGCTCAAGCCGCGCAACTGGCCCGCCCTGTCCGCCTTCACCCAGTTGGCCAGCGTCTGCTCCACGATGCCCAAGTGCCTTCGCCGCAGCAGCCACCCTCTGACCAGAGGTCACCAGCCGAACAGCCTCCTGCTTGTACTCCAACGTATAACGACGACGTGTCGCCTTCTCCATCACA
>JAGWNX010000108.1 GCA_028872955.1 Acidobacteriota bacterium | reverse complement strand
ATCTGGGCGCGCCTGCTGGATGTGCTGGGGATGAACCTGCGCTACACGCGCTGCAGCGGAACGGAGCTGCACACCAGCGATGGGCAGACGATTCTGGACTTCCTCTCCGGCTACTGCGTGCATAACGTAGGCCACAACCATCCCCATGTCGTGGGTGAGCTGGTGGCCGAGTTGCAACGCCAGAGTCCGGCCATGCTGCAGAGCAACGTGGTGGAGTCTGCGGGCGAGTTGGCCTCCGCACTGTGCGCGCACGTCGGCGGCCGGGTACAGAAGGCGTTCTTCTGCAGCTCGGGCAGCGAGGGCATTGAGGCGGTCATCAAGTTTGCCCGCGCCCACACGCGGCGCACGGATATCGTCTATGCGAGCGGCGCGTTCCATGGCCTGACCTGCGGTGCGCTGTCGCTGATGGGCAGCGACTTCTGGCGGGAGAGCTTTGGCCCCATGCTGGCCGGTACCCACGAGGTGCCGTTCGGCGATCTGCAGGCGCTGGAGCAGGTGCTGACCCGACACAAGATTGCAGCCGTGGTGCTGGAGCCGATCCAGGCCGAAGCCGGCATTGTGCTGCCCCCGGCCAACTATCTGCGCGACGCCCAGGCGCTATGCCACAAGCACGGCACGCTGTTTGTGCTGGACGAAGTACAGACCGGCATGGGCCGCACTGGAACCTTTGTGGCGGCGCAGCGGTATGGCGTGGAGCCCGACATGGTGGTGCTTGCCAAGGCCCTGAGCGGCGGACTGGTGCCGTGCGCTGCCGTGCTGATGACAGACGCGATCTATCGCAGCGTCTTCCCATCCCTCAAGCGTGCGTTCATCCATACCTCAACCTTCAGCGAGAACTGCCTGGCCATGCGGGCCGGGCTCTCAGTGCTGGAGGTGCTGGATCGCGAAGGTTTGATCGAGCGCGGAGAGCGGCTGGGCGAGCAGTTCCGCACCATGCTGCGCGAGGCGCTGGCGGGCTTTGAGATGGTAGCCGAGGTGCGCGGGGCAGGCATGATGACCGGGGTCGTCTTTCAGCCGCCGCGCAGCCTGAAGCTGCGGCTCTCCTACGAGACATTCAAGGCCGTACACGCGGGTCTGCTGGGGCAGGTGCTGGTGATGCGGCTCTTCCAGGATCGCAAGATGCTGACGCAGATCTGCGGCAACAACTTCATGGTGCTCAAGCTGGCCCCACCGCTGACCGTGAGCGAGGAGCACCTGGCCTACGCCGTCGAGTCCGTACGCTCTGTGTTGGAGGCCATGCACACCTCCACGGCCTTCTGGACCGATGCACTGGCGCTGGGTCGCCGCGCCCTGGGAATGTAGTCAGCGCCACTGCTGCGGGATTGACCCGCGCGCGCGCTTTGGGTAGTTTGAGAGCAGAAATCTTGATGGCGATGGGGTTCGCGACGATGCTCTACGGCAAGGCCGGGGGAGCTGATGACTCCTGGGACGATAAGGAGGCCCATTGCCACAGGCACGTCTACGCAACTCTCTTCCAGAACAGCTTCGCATGTTGCTTGCCCTGGCTCGCTGGCTTCCGATGGCGGCCGTCATCGGTGCTTTAGCCGGGTCTGCGTCAGCGCTGCTGCTGTGGTCGCTGGATGTTGCCACCCGGACCCGCGAGGCGCACCCCTGGCTGATTCTGCTGCTGGCACCCGCCGGCCTGGCTGTGGGACTGATGTACAAGTACCTGGGCCGCAGCGTCGAGGCAGGGAATAACATGATCGTCGAAGAGATCCACGACCCGCGCGCCGTGATTCCTGTGCGGATGACGCCGCTTATTCTGCTGGGCACCTTTCTGACGCACCTGTTTGGCGGCTCTGCCGGCCGAGAGGGCACTGCGCTGCAGACCGGCGCTTCGCTGGCCGATCAGCTTACCTGGCTGCTGAAGCTGCACGCCCATGACCGGCGCATTGTGCTCATGGCCGGCGTCAGCGCTGGCTTTGGCTCCGTCTTTGGCACGCCACTGGCGGGCGCCTTCTTCGGCATTGAGGTGCTGGCCATCGGCAGGCTAAGCTACGACGCCATCGGCCCCTGTTTCCTGGCCGCATTCGTAGGCGATCTGGTTACAAAAGCCTGGGGCATCCACCACACCCTCTACACCGTGAGCGAAGTGCCGCCCATGAGCCTGCTGCACATCCTGTATGCCATGGTGGCAGGCGTGGCCTTCGGCCTGATGGGCATGGCCTTTGCCCGCTCCACCCACGCCGTACAGCACCTGGCCAAGCGCTACGTGGCGCGGCCCGAGCTGCGCCCCATCGCTGGCGGCCTGCTGGTGACCGCGGCTGTGCTGCTGATGCACACCACCAAGTACATTGGCCTGGGGATTCCCACCATCGTCGCATCCTTCCACCAGCGGCTGCCCGTGTATGACTTCGCGTTCAAGTCAATCTTCACCTCGGTGACCATCGGCACCGGCTTCAAAGGCGGCGAGGTCACGCCACTGTTCTACATCGGCAGCACGCTGGGCAACGCGCTGGCACGCCTGCTGCCGCTGCCGCCCTCGCTGCTGGCGGGCATGGGCTTCGTCGCCGTCTTTGCCGGCGCAGCCAATACGCCCATTGCCTCCACCCTGATGGCGGTGGAGCTGTTTGGTGGCGAGGCGGGCGCGTACGCCGGCATCGCCTGTGTGCTCAGCTATCTGTTCAGCGGCCACACGGGCATCTACCACGCTCAGCGCGTCGGCCGCACCAAACTGCCGGAGGCCAGCAGGGAAGAAGGCCTTACGCTAAGCGCTGTTGCCCAACTCCGCCGCGAAGAAGAGTCGGTAGAGTAGCGACATCCAAGCCCGCCCGTCCGTCAGCGAGATTGCGAGGTGTGGAATTTCGACTTTGCGGCCTTGTCTCACTTGAGACCTATCGCGCGCTCGTTTTATAAGCGCGTTCACTGTGCTTGTCCGTGAGGGCCATCTATGGTGGGTGCTTCTGACTTCAATATTTGGCTCAGCGGTCTGGCGAACGTATACTGGACCTAGTTAACCCCAAATCTCCCCTGGAGGGTTGAAAAAATAATGCACACTCATTCAAGGCAGTTGGTTAGAGCCCTGATGACGACTGCCCTTGTTACGGCCTTTGCCATTCCACAAGGCCTCGTAGCGCAGTCTTCTGAACATGTGGTGAGTCCCACTGAGCTCCAAAAAGCAGTCGTAGATGCGTCGCGTGGAAGACAGCAGAATCTGGACACGCTGAATCAATTCTTCTCCTCTGAGAAGGCGCAGCAGGCATTGGAGTCGGCTCATCAAAACCCGGAGCAGGTCAGGAAGGCCGTTGCCAGCCTCAGTGATAGCGACCTGGCGGAACTTGCGTCCCGCGCGAACAAGGCGCAGGCGGAGTTCGCGGCCGGCAGGATTGACGACCATGACCTGTTGATTATCCTGGTATGCATCGCCGCTCTCCTCCTTGTCATCGTCACAGTGCACTGAGAACTCTCCGAATGCCACGCAGCATCTTCAGAGCTGTTCTTCTGATGCTCTTGTTGCGTGGTGTTCTCGTCGCAGCCGAGCCTCGCAGCATGTGGCTTGATGTTCCGTTCGTGAAGCAGGAGAAGGAAGGCTGCGGCGCTGCGAGCATCGCGATGGTCATGCAGTACTGGGAGCAGCAACAGGGGCAGCCCGTGAGCACGTTTGCGGAGCCGACGCATATCCTGCGCGCTCTGCACGTGGACTCAGCGCACGGAATCTATACCTCCGATATGGAGCGATACTTTCAGCAGAACGGATATCGCACGTTCGCATTTCGGGGAGAGTGGGCAGACCTGAAGCGCCACCTTGGAAAGGGTCGCCCATTGATCGCGGCGCTCAAGCCGGTTTCGAGTCGCGAACTCCACTATGTGGTCGTGGTGGGAGTGGACGAGGAGCACAAGCTCGTACTGCTGAACGACCCTGCACAGCGCAAACTCCTCAAAGAGGATGAATCCAGATTCGAACAGGAATGGGAGGCAACCGAAGACTGGACGCTCCTCGCCGTTCCCGAGACGAGCTCGCACTGATGCAGCCCGTCGACAGTCGGATGAACAACTGCCGGAAGATGCTGCAATGGACGATATGGATTGTTCTCTTCTGCGGTTGCCTGCGCCTTGGCGCACAGACTGGTCCAGTTGACCTGCCTTCAGTGCAAGAGGTTCAGAAGCTCGCCGCCGGGCAACACTGGGAAGAGATCGTTCGTTTGCTGGAGCCGATGCAGTCTCGCTCAGCCGACATGAATTTTTCCTACGGGACTGCATTGTCGCGACTGGAGCGTTGGCCGGAGGCGGAGAGGGCGTTTCAGGCGGGATATCGACTCGCTCCAGCCGATCCAAGGTTCCCAATTGAGCTCGCGGGAATCGCCTTCAGGCAAAAGCGATATTCCGTAGCCGCCCATCGTTTGCGGCAGGCGATCAAGCTCGCGCCAAACGACACCTATGCAAACGACTTTTTGGGAACGGTCTATTTCCTCGAAGAGAATCCCGAAGCGTCGCTGAAGTACTGGAACCGCGTGGGGAAACCCAGAATTGCGGAAGTGCGCGAGGACCCGATGCCTCGCGTTTCGCCTGCACTGCTGGACCGGGCGTTTGCGATGTCGCCTGCAAGCACTCTCTTTTTGCCGGATTTTCTGGACACGGACGCGCGCATCCGTGGCCTGGGAATATTTCCGCAGTACCAATTCGATCTCCGGGCACGCGACGACGGCAAGTTCGATCTTGTGTTCCGCAGTCAGGAACGCAACGGGTTCGGCGACAGCAAAGGGGAAGCACTGTTCCAGTTTCTGCGCGGGCTTCCTTTTCAGTCGGTCGAACCCGAGTATGACAACCTGCATCATGAAGCGATCAATGTTGTGTCACTCTTCCGCTGGGACCCGCAGAAGCGGCGCATACTCGCCCAGCTTTCCGGCCCCTTCGAACACAGCGCCAAATACCGCTACGAGTTGGGTACAGATCTCAGGAACGAAAACTGGGCACTGAGGAATTCGTTTACGGGACCGGCTCCAACGCTCGGAAGCCTTAACCTGCGTCGCGAGGCATTGGCTTTTGACCTTGCCTCGTATGCCAGTAACCGTATGCGCTGGTCGGCCGGTGCGGAGGCCTCCCATCGTGACTTCCGCAGCGTTGTGCCTGGCACGGTTCTCACTCCGGATTTGCTGGCCGGGGGCTTCGAACTCAAGCAACAGGCGCAGGCGACGAGCACACTGTGGCGCGTGCCGGAGCGTCGATTCACCCTGGACGCGGCAGCCTCGTCTCAGACGGCACGATTGTGGTCGCACCGCCGGGAGACCTTCGAGAAACTGGAAGGTTCAGTGGGCTGGCAGTGGTTTCCCCGAGCAACGGGAGACGATCTCGAGACGCAGCAAATATTTCGAGCAGGCAAAACCTTCGGGGAAGTACCCTTCGACGAGCTTTTTATGCTGGGACTCGAGCGGGATAACGATCTGCCGATGCGCGCACATATAGGCACGCGCGATGGACGTAAGGGCAGCGCTCCCCTGGGCCGAGACTACTTTCTTGCCTCCTGGGAGACGGACAAAAATGTGTATGGAAATGGATTGGTGAAGCTGAAACTTGGACCATTTCTTGACACAGGCAAGATCACCGACTCTTCTGCGGCGCTCGGTTCGCATAAGTGGCTCTGGGACGTCGGAATCGAAACAAAGCTGAGCCTGTTTGGAAGAGGTTTTGCATTTTCCTACGGAAAAGATCTTCGTTCCGGAAACAACGCGTTCTATGTATCGCTGCTGAAATAGGGCACCTTTGCGTTTGAGATGTCCCGATCAACGCGGGTACGTCGCTGGACGCTAAAAACACGAAAACCCAGTGCTTACTTGGTCTTTTTTATTTCTTCTGGATGTTCTGGGATGTCTTCGGAAGGGGGAGAGAGATTCATATATTGTAAATAAAATATTTTATTTCATAGATAT
>JAGWNX010000196.1 GCA_028872955.1 Acidobacteriota bacterium | reverse complement strand
CTATCAGTTTGCGGATGCCACGACGCCGTTCCCGCAGACCGCAGCGCCCGCCAACACCGCCGGACTGACCACCTACCTGTTCTGGAACCGCCACCTGTACGCCGAGGCCGGCACTTACCGCACCGCCAATGGCTTGCTGTCTTTGCTGAGCTTCAACAACACCGATGCCCAGACCCCGCACCTTGCCGGAGGCTGGAATCCCTACTGGCGTCTGGCTTGGTCGCAGGAATGGGGCGCCCACAACCTGATGGTCGGCGCCTCGGGCATGGTGGCGCATCTCTACGATGGCAACGACACGACGAGCGCGGCCAATCTGGGCACCGCCCGTACCAGCGGTCTCGACATGCAGTACCAGTACCTGCTGGATCCGCACACCGTGACCGCCCAACTGGTCTACAACCATCAGGAAACCCAGTACTCACCGGCCACTTTTGCCGCGTCGCCGGCTGCCGCGCTCACGGGTGTACCGGCGATGGATTCCACCAACCTGATCCGCGCCAAGCTGTCGTATGTGTACGAAGCCAAGTATGGCGGCAGTCTGGCCTTTTTCAGCAGCCACGGCAGTGCCAACGTACAGGGACTGCCGGATACCAAGGGTTACACCTGGGAAGCCTTTTTCATGCCAGTACAGTATGTGCGCGTCGGGCTTCAATTCACCGGCTACCAGACCTATGCCGGTGCCACCACGAACTACGATGGACTCGGACGCAGTGCCGGCGACAACAACACGCTGATGCTCTACGTCTGGGGCGCCTACTGAACGCCACCCGATCCCCCAGGAGAAAACCATGAAAAAGCCTCTGTTCCTGAGTGCGCTCGGCCTGTCCCTGCTGGCTGCCGGCTGCGCAAACCTGCAACATTCCCGCAACGTGGCCGATCCGGCAGTGCCGGCCAAAGTGCTGGCCGAGCAGGTGTGTTCCACCTGCCACGGTTTGGACGGCAATCCCGTATCGCCGGCGTTCCCACGCCTCGCCGCCCAGACCCCTGCGTATTTGACCAGTCAGCTCAACAACTTCCGCGGCCACGGCCGCTCCGATCCAGCCGGTTCGGAGTACATGTGGGGTC
>JAGWNX010000044.1 GCA_028872955.1 Acidobacteriota bacterium | reverse complement strand
TGACCATGTTATTGATTCCCGCGATGCTCCGACGCCGCAAATTCCTCTCCTTAATCCCCATCTGCGCAATTGGATTGCTCGTCTTCTATCTTCAGTCAGTATTCTGGCCTCTTTATTTCGAGCATTACCTCGAATCAATCAATTTGATGTTTAAATTGAACCATGATTTCGGATGCGGCCCGGTGGGCATCTTAGAGACCATACTGGCACAACATGGAATAGGCTACATGCGAATCGGAGAGATCGCTTATGCCTTCTACTCGATAAGCATGCTGGGCATCTTACTATTCCTTGCACACCTTTACTCACGCGGCAAGATTGCATTTCTCGATTGGATGCCGATACTAATTGTTGGCGTAATTCTACTTAATCCACGTCTAATCGAATACGACGTTGCCGCCATGACGATCCCCCTAGCAGTCTTATTGGTTCGCATCTTCAAAAAGAATGGGGTCAGGTCACCATCATCCTCACTGTGGATATTCTCATTACTGTTCGCCAACATAACGGGAGTGGTCAATTGGACCTGGAGAAAGATCGACGATGGCATACTGATAATGGCTATCTTCACGAGTAGCATCATCATGCTCTTCCAGCGAACGCGGCACCTTGAAACGCATGAAGTGATCGATGTTTGCACTGAAATAATGCCGCCAGTAAATGCTGGCGATAGCCTCGCACGTCAAGGCGTGTTCATGCCCTAATCTTTGGGCTTTGGTCAATGCGCGGTTCGAGGTTGAGAGGTTTACAGTGTGCTCATCTTCGATGAGAGTCTGGCGCACTGGACGGTTTCGCCGGGCGGAAGAAGTCTTGCCTCTAGGAGATTGAAAAACCGCCATCGCCCGCTCAAAAGTAGCGGTCTGACACGAAACTGTTTCAAAAAAGCGGTGAATAAGGGCTGTTAACCGCAGGATTCGTGCGACCTAGTATCCTAGTAGTAATCCCCCGGTAACGAACGGGACACTCACGATCCCCAACACCTCTACGATTGGAGACTAAAGAATGGCAACTGAGACGGTGAAGAAGACGAAGGCGGCCCCCAAGGCCAAAAAGACGACCGAGACCGGCGCGGCGAAGACGGTGAAGGCTGCTGCGCCCAAGGCTAAAGTCAGCAAAAAGGCAGCTCCCAAGGCGAAGGCCGTGGCTCTGCCGCGCGTCCCCAGCCACCAGGAGATCGCACGTCTGGCCGAGCAGTACTGGGCCGAGCGCGGCTGGCAGGACGGATTCGCCGAGCAGGACTGGCTCCGTGCCGAGCGCGAGCTGATGGGCATCGCCTCGTAGCCCCCACCCCCCACCCTGCCCTGCGGGCCAGCGCGGCAGTCGTATCGCTGCCTACCATCCCCACCCAAGCCCCGGACCAGCCTCCGGGGCTTCTCTCTGCCTGCAACGCACTGCGGGCGTAAGCTTAGGTGCCGGGGCCACCGCCCCCGAAAGGATGCTGCCTGCGCCATGTGGCTGCTTCGTCTACTCTGGAGGCCCCTCCGAGGTCTGCTGCTGGCGCTGGCCCTGGCAGCCCTGCTGGCCTATGCGGGCGACTGGGCCGTCTGGCAGCTGCGTTGCAGCCATGGCCAGGGTATGGGCCAGCTCCAGGTGAGCCACATTACGGTTGCGGCGCTGAAGGGCAACAAGCAGGAGTTCTACGACGACGGCGTCACCACCGAGCCCTGCAGCCACAGCCTCTTTCCTCACGCTGCCCCCAGCGCCTGCTGGTGGCTTGAGCGGCACACGACCCAGTTTGCAGCCCCCTAAAGGGAAGTGACTTGACGCGCTGCCTCGGCGCAGATACTGTGGTGCGATTTCCACGGGCCCTGTTCGCCAAATCTCTGGAGGGCGCTATGCGCATGTTGATGAAAGTTACGCTTCCTGTTGAGCCATTTAACTCCGCTGTACGGGATGGTTCGATCGCTGCAAAGATGGGTGCCATTCTGGCAGCCAATAAACCCGAGGCAGCTTACTTTACTGACTTTGATGGCCAACGCACTGGAATCCTGATTCTGGACATGGCCGACGTGGCGCAGATCCCCACGCTCGCCGAGCCATGGTTCCTGACGTTCAACGCCGCGGTGCAGTTCCACCCCACCATGACGCCTGAGGATCTGGCCCGCTCCGGGCTGGAGTCGCTCGGCAAGCAGTGGAGCTGAGCAACCGCGACCGGCATCCCCATACAGGCACCAAGAAGGACACGCGCTCCGTCTTCGGGGCGCGTGTCTGTCTTGGTGGAGCATCTCAAGTCCGCCGGGTTTAATCCGTCTTACGCCCAGTCACCGGAGCAATGACAGGCCGGGCTTACTTGGCCTGCTTGTCCAGATAGTCATTCTTCAGGTGCTTGGCAATTGCCTCACTCAGCGACTGCCGTGCCGCAGGACCGCTCATGCCTTTTCGAACTTGATAGGCCCAGACGACCGCACTGTCGTTCACACGGGTCAGCTTGACCGAGACAGACGAATAGCCGTTCATGCCAATGCAGTCGAGAAACAGGCATCGTGCGACTTTGCTGCCGGTTGACTCCTCATGGTCATTCACCGGCGCAACTTCCAGAATGAAGTCTGCTTTTGCTTTATCCCCTACCACGATGGCAGGGGTCTTCTTTTTGGAGATCGCCGCCGTCAGGTCGGTGTCGAATCCATTGCTCGCAACGATGAATATCTTCGGTTCCGGTCCGTTTGCCGTCGTGGCAAACGTCGTCGCCGAAATCAGGATGGCCACACAGAACAACAAAAGTTGCTTCACTCTTCCTCCACAGGCTGGAATGCGTTGACGATCCACGTGCTTGGAATTGAGCGCTGCGGCCCACGGCCGGAGAGTCCCGCTCAGCAAATCTGAGATTCACAGCCGCCAATACTACAACATCGCGCCAGCCACCTGCCGCTCTGCCACAGACCGGAAGACATTGCGGAGGCGCAGCACCTCGCGGGCTCCGGATCAAGCTGCGACGGTGGTCGATCGTCTACTCGACCGTCACGCTCTTGGCCAGGTTTCGTGGCTGGTCTACGTCGCAGCCGCGGCGGACGGCGATGTGGTAGGCCAGCAGCTGCAGCGGCACCACCTCCAGCAGCGGCAACAGCAGCTCCGGCGCGGGCGGAATGTAGATGGTGTGCTCCACCAGCTGGCCAATCTCCGTGTCGCCCTCAGTCGCGATAGCGATCACGCGGCCGGAGCGCGCAGTGACCTCCTGGATGTTGGAGAGCGTCTTCTCGTACTTCAGCACGCTGGCCGGGTCAGAGGCGTCTTTGGTCGCGATGCAGACCACGGGCAGCGTCTCATCGATCAGCGCGTTGGGGCCGTGCTTCATCTCGCCAGCCGGGTAACCCTCGGCGTGGATGTAGGAGATCTCCTTGAGCTTCAGCGCTCCTTCAAGCGCAATGGGATAGTGGATGCCACGGCCCAGGAACAGGAAGTCGTTGGCGGTGTGGAAGACGCGTGCCAGCTCCTCGCACTGCGCCGTCAGCGAAAGGCGGCTCTGCGAGCGGCGATCCGGCACCGGCACGGGAACCACAGACTGCGGCGCGGCCGGCAGGTTCAGCATCATCTCCAGCTTGCCCGGGATGCGCGAGAGCTCGTTGACCAGATGCAGCGACTCGGCGTCGGTCAGCGTTCCGCGCACCTGCCCTAGGTGCAGGCCCAGCAGGAAGAGCGCGGTAAGCTGGCCGGTGAAGGCCTTGGTGGAGGCTACGCCGATCTCTGGCCCGGCGTTGGTGGTAATGGTGCCGGCCGCCTTGCGTGTAATGGCAGCGCCCACCACATTGCAGATGGCCAGCGTCTTGGAGCCCTTGGCGATCAGCTCCGCCTGGGCCGCCAGCGTATCGGCGGTCTCGCCAGACTGCGTGATGAGCAGGCCGATGGCGCGCGGATCGGCAATGGGATCGCGGTAGCGGTACTCACTGGCGTAGTCCACCTCGACGGGCAGACGGGCCAGGCGCTCGATCATGAACTTGCCGGCCAGCCCGGCGTGCCACGAGGTGCCGCAGGCGGCGATGGTGATCTGGCTGGCGTTGCGAATCTCGTCAGCCGAGAGATCCAGCTTCTCCAGGAAGACCTTGCCGGTATCCAGCGAGATGCGGCCGAGCGTGGTGTCGCGGATGGCGCGGGGCTGCTCGTTGATCTCCTTGAGCATGAAGTGCTTGTAGCCGGCCTTCTCTGCCTGGATGGGGTCCCAGGTAATGCGTTGTGTCTTGAGCGGCAGCGGCTTGCCGTCAAAGTCCGTCAGAGTAACGCCCTCGCGCGTCAGGATGGCGAGTTCCCCGTCGGCCAGAAAGTGAATGTTGCGCGTGTGGTGCAGGATGCCCGGCACGTCCGAGGCCAGGAAGTACTCGCCGTCGCCGATGCCGATGATGGCAGGCGGGCCAAAGCGTGCCGCCACCAGCTTGTCTGGCTCGTTGGCCGAGAGCACGCCGATGGCAAAGGCGCCGGTCAGATGCTTGACCGCGCGGCGCACCGCCTCCTCCAGGTGGATGCCCGGGGCCTGCTTGATCTGCTCCTCGATCAGGTGCGCGATGATCTCTGTATCCGTCTCGGTCACAAACCTGTGGCCGGCCGCGGTCAGCTCCTTCTTCAGCGCCAGGTAGTTCTCCACAATTCCGTTGTGTACCACCACCAGCGAGCCGGTGCAGTCGCGGTGCGGGTGCGCATTCTCCTCGGTCGGGCGGCCGTGGGTGGCCCAGCGCGTGTGGCCGATGCCGTAGGTGCCTGTGACGGGGTTGTCGTGCAGCACGGTCTCCAGGTTGCGGAGCTTGCCCGGCGCACGACGCAGCTGCATCACGCCACTGGCGTCGGTCGAGGGCGCCGCCCCGGAGACGGCGATGCCAGCCGAGTCGTAGCCACGGTACTCCAGCCGACGCAGACCTTCGATGATGACGGGAACGACTTCCTTAGGACCGATGTATCCGACGATTCCACACATGGCTCCAGTGTAGCGGTCTGGCCACAGATTCCGGTATTTGCACTTGTGGGACTTTTGTGGGACTGAGGTACCGCCGAGGGGCGAGCCACCCAACGTGGAAGCAGCCCTGACAAACGGCGCTCACAGAGCATTCGCAGGAAGGGTCTATAGTGAGTGCAACGCAATCAAGCGCTGTCAAGATCGGCCGGGCAGGAGAGCGTATGCAGGTTCTGGTGATCAACGGGGGGTCGTCCTCGGTCAAGTTCACGGTGTACCAGACTGCGGACCGCGCCGAGACCGTGGTGCTGGCCGGCTCCGTAGCCGGGGTGGGTGCCAGCCGTGTAGAGCTCACCTTGCAGGATGGCGCGGGCCGAGCCGTTGCCTGGCCAACCGCATCGCTGCCCGCTCCCCTGGCCGTAGCGGACACCGTTGCCGCGATGGGACTGGTCGTAGCGCTGTTGACGGCCATGGGCATGGCCACGGTGCAGGCGGTTGGCTATCGCGTGGTGCATCCGGGGCCGAACCTGACCCAGCATGTGCGCATCTCCCCGCAGGTGCTGCAGCAGCTGGAGGCCGCTACGGAGCTGGCTCCGCTGCACGAGCCGGAGGCCGTTGCTGCCGTTCGCGCCATGATGCAGCATCTGCCCGATGCCCGGCACTATGCCTGCTTTGACACCGTCTTTCACGCCACCATGAGCGCCGCAGCAAGCACCTACGCGCTGCCCGCAGCGTGGCGCGACCGTGGCGTGCGCCGCTACGGATTCCACGGCCTTAGCTGCGAATCTGTCGTGGCCAGGCTGGACGCTCTGGCAGCTGAGGGCCAGCTGCGCTTTCCTCGACGGCTGGCCATCGCGCACCTGGGCAGTGGCTGCAGCGTCACAGCCGTCATGCAGGGGCACAGCGTCGACACCACGATGGGCCTGACGCCCACCGGCGGCACGGTGATGGGCACGCGGCCCGGCGACCTGGACCCCGGCGTTGTCCTGTACCTGTTGCGCCAGCAGAAGGGCACGCTGCTGCAGGGCGCGGCAGCAGTCGAACAGATGCTCAACCACGAAGCGGGCTTCGCCGGCCTGGCCGGAACAGTAAATGACATGCGAGCCCTGCGCCTGGCCGCCCAGGCAGACTCGGCACAGGCGGTGCTGGCCCTGGAGGTGTTCGCCCGCAGTGTGCGCAAGGCGCTGGGAGCTGCGGCCTGGGTGCTGGGCGGGCTGGATGCCATCGTCTTTACCGGCGGCATTGGCGAGAACGACGCCCTGCTGCGCGACGAGGTGCTGCGCGGGCTGCAACGACTGGGCGTTGAGATGGACGAGGATCGCAACCGCATAGCCAGCGGCAGCCCGCGCCGCATCAGCCAGCTGGAGTCCGACGTCGCGCTCTATGTGATCCCCGCAGACGAGGATCGCATGGTGCTTGGCCACGTGCTGCGTATGGAAGAGGCCGGGGGACAGGAAACGTGAAGGCCAGGTACACCGCTGGGGTCGTGACGGTGGTCACGGACGAAGCGTGGATGCCATGGCACGATGGGGTGAATCAAGGTGCAAGCCAAAGGGGACGCCAGGAGGAATACCGTGATGGGAACTGAGGAGCCGTTACACCCGCTGAGCAGCGAAGAGCTGGCGTGCATGGATGCCTACTGGCGTGCGTGCAACTACCTGAGCGTGGGCATGCTCTACCTGCAGGCCAACCCACTGCTGCGCGAACCGCTGCGTCCGGAGCACATCAAGCGTCGGCTGCTGGGCCACTGGGGTTCTGACCCTGGCCAGAGCTTTGCCTGGGTCCATCTCAACCGCGTCATCCGCAAGCTCGACCTCAACCTGATCTTTCTCTCCGGCCCCGGACATGGAGCCCCGGCAACGCTCTCGAACAGCTACCTGGAGGGCGTGTACTCCGAGGTCTATCCGGAGATCAGCGAAGACCTCGCCGGCATGCAGCGCTTCTTCAGGCAGTTTTCCTTCCCGGGCGGCATCGGCAGCCACTGCACGCCGGAGACGCCGGGCTCCATTCACGAGGGCGGCGAGCTTGGCTACAGCCTGTCGCATGGCTTCGGAGCAGCCTTCGACAACCCGGACCTGATCGTCACCGTGATGGTAGGCGATGGCGAGGCGGAGACGGGTCCGCTGGCAACCAGCTGGCACGGCAACAAGTTTCTCAATCCCATCCACGACGGTGCCGTGCTGCCAATACTGCACCTGAACGGTTACAAGATCGCCAATCCTACGGTGCTGGCTCGCATTCCAGAAGAAGAGCTGACCCTGCTCTTCCGCGGCCTGGGCTGGGAGCCGCACATCGTCTCTGGAGACGACCCGATGGTGATGCATCCCAGGATGGCAGCCACGGTTGAGAGCTGTGTTCGCGAGATCCAGGCTATCCAGCAGAAGGCGCGCCGAGAGGGCTCTGCCGAGCGCCCGCGCTGGCCCATGATTGTGCTGCGCAGTCCCAAGGGCTGGACCGGCCCGAAGCAGGTTGACGGCCACAAGGTGGAGGGCTCCTGGCGTGCCCATCAGATTCCCATCCTTGACCCTGCCACCAACCCCGAGCATCTTGCCCAGGTGGAGGCGTGGCTGCGCAGCTACCGGCCAGAGGAGTTGTTTGACGAGAACGGCACGCTGCGACGTGAGCTACGCGCCGCAGCCCCGCAGGGCAAGCGACGCATCACCGCCAACCCACACGCCAACGGTGGCCTGCTCCGGCGCCCGCTGGATATGCCGGAGTTCACCCGATACGCCGTGCCGGTCGAGAAGCCGGGGCAGCTCGAGCTCTCCTCCACCGAGCGTCTGGGCCACCTGCTGCGCGACGTGATTGAGCGCAACATGACCAACTTCCGCGTCTTTGGCCCGGACGAAACAGCCTCCAACAAGCTCCAGGTTATCTACGAGGCAAGTGGCAAGGCCTGGATGGAAGAGCGCCTGCCGGAGGACGACGATGGCGGCAACCTCTCCAGCTGCGGCCGGGTGATGGAGATGCTGAGTGAACACACCCTGGAGGGATGGCTCGAGGGCTATCTGCTGACCGGGCGGCACGGCTTCTTCTCCACCTATGAGGCCTTTGTCCACATCATCGACTCCATGTTCAACCAGCACGCCAAGTGGCTGGAGAAGAGCAAGCTGGAGCTGCGCTGGCGCGCGCCCATCTCCTCGCTGAACCTGCTCATCACCTCGCTGGTCTGGCGGCAGGACCACAACGGCTTCACCCACCAGGACCCCGGATTCCTGGACGTGGTAACCAACAAGAGCCCTGAGGTGGTCCGCATCTATCTGCCGCCCGATGCCAACTGCCTGCTGAGCGTAGCCGACCACTGCCTGCGCAGCACCAACTACGTGAACGTCACCGTTGCGGATAAGGCCCCGCACCTGCAATACCTCACGATGGACCAGGCGATCCGGCACTGCACCAAGGGCCTGGGCATATGGGAGTTTGCCAGTAACGATATGGACGGCGAGCCAGACGTTGTGATGGCTTGCGCGGGCGACATGCCTACCCAGGAGGCGCTCGCCGCCGTGTCGCTGCTACGCGTCAAGTGCCCGGACCTGAAGGTCCGCTTCGTCAACGTCGTCGACCTCTTCCGCCTGATGCCGGATACCGAGCACCCGCACGGGCTCTCCAGCAAGGAGTTCGACAGCATCTTCACCACCGACAAGCCGGTCATCTTCAACTTCCACGCGTACGCTTCCCTGATTCACAAGCTGACCTATCGCCGCACCAACCACGCCAACATCCACGTGCGCGGCTACAAGGAGAAGGGCAACATCAACACGCCGCTGGAGCTGGCGATTCTGAACCAGGTGGATCGATTCAACCTTGCGATCGACGTAATCGACCGCGTGCCTCGTCTGCAGCAGCGCGCGGCCCACACCAAACAGTGGCTCAAGGATGAGATTCTGGACTGCGTCCGCTACGCCCATCAGAATGGAGTCGATCGCCCGGACGTGAGTGGCTGGCGCTGGCCGGTCTAGAGGTGCGGAGGAACCGGCGCTACCGGACGCAGCGCATGAGGTGCGAGATGGCACGCTTCCCTGCCCCGGCCAGGCCTAGCCTCGCCACGCCGCCAGAGCCAGCACGGCGTTGATGCCGCCGAAGGCCAGCGAGTTTGAGAGCGCCAGCTCCACCGCTGCCTTGCGCGGTGCTCCGGTGATCACATCGAGGTTCAGGGTTGCATCCACCGCGGTCACACCGGCCGTTGCCGGCAGAGTTTGATGGTGCAGGCTGAGCACTGTGGCCAGCGCCTCAATTGCCCCCGTCGCTCCAATGGAGTGGCCATGCAGTGACTTGGTGGAGCTGACGGGAATCCGTGCGCCCCGCTCCGCGAAGACCTGGTGGATCGCAGTCGCCTCCGTGGCGTCGTTCGCCTGCGTTCCCGTGCCGTGCGCGTTGATGTAGCCCACGCGATCGGCCGCGTCGGGCAGGCCAGTGTCAGCCAGCGCCGCGTGGATGGCTGCCACGGCACCACTGGCGGCAGGATTGGTAATGTGGTGCGCATCGGCGGACATGCCGAACCCTACCACCTCCGCGAAGATGGTCGCCTTCCGTGCCTGCGCAGACTCCAGCGTCTCCAGCGCCAGCACGGCGGCTCCCTCGCCCAGGGTCATGCCGTCACGGTCTGCGGCAAAGGGCCGGCAGCGGCTGGCAGAGACCACGCGCATGCTGTCCCACGCGCGCAGAAAGCCAAAGGTCAGCGGGGCCTCGTGTCCCCCGGCCAGCGCCGCAGAGACCATGCCCGAGCGGACCATGTGGAACGCCATGCCGATGGCGTGCGTGCCAGAGGCACAGGCCGTGGAGAGCGTAAACACCGGCCCGGTGATGCCCAGGTCAATGGAGGTATGGCTGGCTCCGGCGTTGGCCATGGTTCGCACCACCGAGAGCGGATGCAGCCGTGCGTCGCGCGTGTAGAGCTTGGCCGTCTCGGCCTCCTCAGACGAGCGACCGCCCGTAGAGCAGCCCAGAACCACAGCGATGCGCTGCGGCGCGTGGTGCTGCGTCAGCTGAGACTGCAGTGCCGCCTGGCGCGAGGCGACGATGGCAAACTGGGCCGTACGGTCTGCGGCAGAGAGGGTGCCGCTCGACAGATACTCACGAGCGTCGAAGCCATCCACCCGAGCCGTCTGGGTAAAGCGCAGCCCGGGCGAGGCCGGAGCCTCGGCAATGGGTGGAAAGGCAGAGATGCCGGAGGTCCCGGCGGCCAGCGACTCTTCCATCGCAGCCACCGAGGAGCCGATGGGCGTCACACATCCCATTCCGGTGACGACAACACGATGCACGGGCTGCTCCTCCTGCTGGCGCAGACGCTAAGCCGTAGGCTCGCTGGTCAGTCGGCGAACACCATCCACCACATCGCCAACCGTCTTCAGGCTACCCAGAGCGTCATCCGGAATCTCGATGTTGAAGGCCTCTTCAACCTCGAACGAGATATTGATCTTGTCGAGCGAGTCGATGGCGAGCGAGTCAAAGCTGCTCTCCAGGCTAATCGACTGCGGATCCAGGCCTTTGGATTTGGCGATGATGTCAATACAGCGCTGTGCGATATCGTCCATGGTCGTCGATCGTATCCTTCTCGTGTGAACTTACAGTCACGACCCGCGCGCTGTAAAGCGGCTTGATGCGCTGGGTGGACGCGCTGCCCCCGGTCTGCGGCATGGCCCGGTCGGCGCGCAACGGGCGCCGGCCCAGGCACGTTACCACTGCAACAGTACCAGCTCCGAACAGAAGGCCGGGCCCATGGCCGCCAGAATGCTGTAGCTGCCAGGCTCACCCGGATGCACCTCCAGGTAATCCTCCATCACCGCGAGGACCGACGCTGCGGACAGATTGCCCACCTCCGACAGGCTCTTCCAGGAGGGAGCCAGAGCATTGGGCGGCAGGCTCAACGACTGCTCCATCGCCTCCAGCACCTTGGGGCCGCCGCTGTGGAAGATGTAGGTCGAGATATCGGACTGTTGCAGGCCATTGTCCTGCAGGAAGCCCTGCACGTTGCCCAGCAGATTCTCCTCCACGACCTTGGGCACATCCGGCGAGAGCACAATCTTGAAGCCGTTGCTCGAGATGTCCCAGCCCATCACCTTCTCGGTGTTGCGATAGAAGGTGGAGCGCGTGGCCAGAATGCGCGGTGCAGGACGCTGACGCGTGGCCAGCGGACTCTCCGAGCCGGAGATGACGACCGCCGCGGCGCCATCCGCAAACAGGCCCGTGGAGATCAGATTCGCAATGGACTGGTCGTCGTCCTGCCAGGTCAGCGAGCAAAGCTCCACGGAGAGCAGCAGCACATTCTCCTTGGGGAAGGCGCGAACATAGTCTGACGCGCGCGCAATGCCGGCCGCACCGGCCACACAGCCCAGACCAAAGATCGGCGTACGCTTGACGTTCACAGGAAAGGGCAGCCGGTTGATGAGCCGCGCATCGATCGTGGGGCTGGCGATGCCGGTGACGGTGGCAAAAAAGATCGCCGAGATATCAGCTGCCGTAATGCCGGCACGATCCAGCGCGCGCAGAATTGCCGTCTCGCCAAGCTCCACCGCCGCCTTGATCCACGCGTCATTGTTGGGGCCGAAGCCGACCAGCGTCGGATAGACCTCCAGCGGGAAGACGAAGTTGCGAAAGTTGACGCCGCAGTTGGCGTGCAGACGCTGCAACAGGCGAGGCTCCTCCAGCTTGTCGGCCCAACGTTCAATCAGCGCCTGCGAGATCTGGGACTGGGAGTAGCGATACTGCGGATAAGCGGTGCCAACAGCGGAGATGCGCATGCGGAAGAAAGCCCTTCTGTAGGTAAACGAACGAAACAATTCCGGCTACCGACCGAGTGTATCAGCCTCGGCAGCGCGAAGTCTTAATGCTTTAGGAGATAGACTAGCGGCTGGTGCGGATTCCTGCAACCTAGTGAATTCGGTTCAGTTCGAAGCGGTAGAGTGCGTTGTGGGGGTACTCCTGGGCAAGCGCCGCCAGAATGGTGCGAGCCTGTTGGGGCTGGTTGTCGCGGAGTGCTGCTACGGCCAGCATCATGCGTGCGAAGGGGGCCAGGTAGTGTCCTTGAGCCGCGGTGATGTTCAACTGGCGGATGCCCTCAGCACGGTCGGTGCCAGAGCCCGTCAGGCTGAGCAGCCAGCGCACCGGGGCAAAGCGCAGGCTGAGCATATAGTTCTCGACCCCCGTGGCGAGGTAGGCGTCATACAAAGTCGGATCGAGGGCGAGCGCCTGTCGCGACAAGGCGCTGGCCTGCTTGCTGTAGCTCAGGGCCCCCAGGTCGTGCTTGTCGATCATCAGGGCGTAGTCAGAGCGCATACCGGCCACCAGCGTCTTGGCATAGTAGGCCATGGCGTTGTGCTGGTTGCGCTGCAGGGCGAGGTCGGCCAGGTGGTCTGCCTGAGCAGTGCGCTGCTCGAAGCTGGAACGCACGGCGGGGTCGGGCGTCAGGCGTTGTCGGGCATCAAAGCGGGACTGGTCGGCGAAGAGTTCGACGTCGATGACGTGCAGGCGATCAAACTCGCCAAACAGCCAGGCCGCGGCATCGGCCGCCGGGCCCATGGGGTCCTCCGGGTGCGCCACCATCCACTGCTGAAACTGCCGATGGGCATCCGCGAAGTCGAGGTTGTACAGGTCGTGGTAGCCCTGGTTCAGGGCATCGCAGCACAGTGGGCGAGCCTCTGCCCGAGCCATCGTGAGTCCGCCACTGACAGCGGCAGCCAGCAGAACGGCTGAAACTACCCAGCTCAAACGCAATCGCAAGACACTTCCCCCTGGTTCTGTACCCTCAGCGCAGTAGCCCGGGCCCACCGCTGCAGGTAAGACGTCTGCAGGTGCGCGCAGGTTAGTTGACCGGCACGCTGGGCTCTGCAGGAGCCTGCTCGAGAGCCTTGGGCACACTGATCATCGCGATCGCACGATTGAAGGGGCCGGCCAATGAGTCGGGCAGCGACTTTGCCAGCGCCGCAAAACGCAGGCAGTCTTCTGACTCCAGGATCTTGAAGAAGTAAGCCTGCACAAAGAACACCGCAATTGCGGTGGCAGAGCCAAGCACCAGGCCCAGCATGAACTGCAGGTGGCGCGCCACGTAGTAGGACGCAGCCGAGGCCACCAGGCTGATGAGCGAGATGCGCCCGATAAACCGCCACGGCAGCTGGATCTTGTACCGCCGGATACCCACCGTCCACAGAGACAGAACGGCGAAGAACTGACCCGCACCGCTGCCCAGGCAGGCACCGATCGCGCCGTAGCGAGGGATCAGCAGTGCGGCTACGCCAAGGTCCAGCACCGACCCGATGACGTTGTAGATCAGAAAGTACTGTTGCTCGTCAGTGCTCTCAAACAGGCTCTCAATCGGTCCCAGGAAGGCCTTGGGCAGGCAGAGCATGGGCGCAATACTGGCCACCAAAAGTGCGCCGACATATTGCTTGCCATACAACGTCAGCAGCGCCGGTGCTGCCAGTGCTCCGGCGATGATGTGCAGCGGCAGCGAGACCAGAGCCAGGTAACGGACCGAAGAGGCCGTCATGGCGGGCAGGCGCGAGCGGTCGCGCCCATACTGCGCCAGAATCGACGCCCCAGTAGCCGCGGCAAAGACGCCCGGAAAGACCAGCAGGCGCTCCGCCAGACTGAAGGCAACCGAGTAGTACGCAACCTGCCGGATGTCCGAGCACAGGTGCTTGAGCAGGAACAGCTCTGAGCGGTCCCATACGATGAGGCTCAACAGCATGGCCGATACACCCTGCAGGGCAAAACGCATCATGCGCGGACGCAGGTCTGCAGGAATGGCATCGGACTGGTTTGGCCAGCGGTGTATCCGGCGCCAGGTAGGCACCAGGCGAACGACGCAATCCAGAAAGCGCATGGAGAACATGGCCACGCATACGCCGATCACGCCCCAGTGCAGCAACACGGTCAGCATGGTGAGCACGAAGAACGCCACGGTGCCCACGGCAGAGCCGGCGAGATTCGCCGAGAGCTGCTCGGCAGCGACGTTGGCCTGAGCCGAGATGAAGTTAATCATCGACGGCAGAATGCTGAAGACCAGCAGCACCGCCGCCGTGTGGTAGTTGGGTGGGGAGTCCAACAGCACCCACACCGTGGCAAACATCGTTGCCACCGTCGCCAGCACGGTCTGCAGCGTCAGGGTGCGGAAGTAGATGAACCGCGCCGTGTTGCGATCGTCTCCGCCCAGAAACTCCGCCATGTACTTGCGGGTTGCCGCCGGAATTCCAATGCTGCCCAGACTGCTGGTGATGCTGACGATCCAGTTGACGTAGATGATGTAGCCCATCTTCGCCGGACCCAGAGTACGGGCTATGACGATGGAGGTGATCATCGACGTGGCAAACGAGATGATGTTCTCCAGGCCGTACCAAGCCGTATTGCGTGCGATCGTCTTTGTGTTCACGGGCCCTGTCTATTCAGCTGCATGCGGCCGCAGGCCAGTCTACCCGCGAGTGCCAGATTCAAAAACATCGACGCGGAGCAGAGTGCCAACGGATGCGTCACGACTATGCTGCCCACCAGCACCGGCTGGCAGGTGTGGTTCGGTTACGAGGCGGAGCCGGCGAGTGCCTTCTCCGCATCGCGCGCGGTCTGCGTGTTGGGCGCAAGATCCTGCGCCTTCTTCAGGTGCAACTGAGCGTTCGCCTTGTCCGCCAGCTTGGCGTAGGTCATGCCCAGGTGGTAGTGCAGGGCGGCGCTGTTCGGCGCAACCTTCAAGCCATCCTCCAGAATGTCGCGCGCCGTCAGATACGACGCCTTCTGATAGTAGGCCCAGCCCAGCGTATCGGCTGTGCTGGAGGAGTTCGGCAACAGGCGACGCGCCGTCTGTGCCAGGGAGAGCGCAACGTCGATGTTCTGTCCAGTCTCAATCATCAGATAAGCCAGGTTGTTCGCAGCCATTGGCTGATCCGGTTTGATGTCGAGAGACCGCTTATAGGAGGCCTGAGCTGCCGCACGATCTCCCTGCGCCTCCTGAATCGTGCCCAGAATGGCAAACGCCTGCGCATCCGTGGGATGCTCCTTGGTCCACTGCTGCCAGGTGGCAGCGGCGTGCGCGGCGTCTCCGCCAGAGAGCAGCGCCTGGGTGTACGCCATCACGGCTGCGTTGTCCTGCGGATTGAGCTTCATGGCCTTGCTTGCCGCATCCGTAGCGGCTGGCAGGTTGTGCGCGGCAATCTGCACCTGAGCCAGCTGGTCATACAGCTCGCTGTTCGCCGGGGAGCGCGTGATCTGCTCCTGAATGCGGTTGACTGCGACGTTGGGCTGCTTGTTCGCCAGGTCGATTGCGACCAGCATGGCCAGCGCGCGCGTTGCGTTGGGGTTCAACTGCACGGCCTGCTGCAGCAGCTTCGCCGCCTCTGGCAGGTGCTTCATGCTGAGTTGCGTCTCTGCCAGTTGCAGATACGCGTCGGAATTGTTCGGGTCGATCCGCAGTGCCTGGTGGAAGTCTGCGTCTGCCTTGTCGCTGAGATGCTGCGACTGCTCTGCCATACCCCGCCACACATAGGCCTGGGCATACTGCGGCGCAAAGCTAAGGATACTGTTGGCGGCCTGGGCCAGCTGGTTGCCGTCGCGGGTTGCAACCGCGATCTGGGCAAGGCCCGCCTGCGCCTCCAGGCTCTTAGGATTCAGATGCGCCGCATCGCGGTAGCTCTGCTCAGCCAGGGTCACGTCGCCCTTGGCCGCCGCGGCGCGTGCCAGCCAGAGGTGTGCGTCCAGATTCTCCGGATAGCTCTTGACCGCCTTCTGCAGGGTGTCGACCGCGTCGGCCGCCTTGCCATCTTCCAACTGGAAGCTTCCCTGCAGCACCGCCACCTCCTGGCTGCTGCTGTCAGACTTCACCAGCCCGTCCACAATACCGCGTGCCTTCTCCACATTGTGCTGAGCCAGCAGAATCCGCGCGTAGGCTACGCGCAGCAGCACGCTCTTGGGGTGGCGCGACACCAGGCTTGCGTAGGCCGGCTCAATCCGCTCCGGCTGGCGCACCTGCGTGTAGAACTGCCGGGGCAGATCGACCGCGGAGTTGTTGTCGGAGATCTCGTCGGCGGCAGCATTCGCCGCAGCCTCCGCCTGAGGCTGCTTGCCCTGTCGCAGCAGCAACCCAACCAGGCTGCCACGCGCGGTGGCGCTGGAGGGATCTGCCGCAATGGCCTGCTGCACCTCACTGGTAGCGCCGGCGACATCGCCCTTGCGCTCCAGCATCTGCGCCAGCAGCAAGTGGGCCGAGACGTTCTTCGAGTCCAGCGCTACGGCTTTGCGAAGTTGATCCTCAGCGCCGGCGCTGCTCGCGGGATCAGAGGCCTGCAACACGCCCAGCGTGACGTGATAGCTGGACTTTGACGGAGCAAGCGCGATGGCCTGCTGAATCTCTGCCAGCGCCGTGGCGCGATCGCCCTTGGCGGCGGCAACACTGGAGAGCAACGCATGCGCCTCCGGGTTGTTCTGCTGCACGGCGAGCACCGCGCGGGCCTGCTCCGCCGCACGGTCTGCCTGGCCGCCGGCGACCAGCAGATTGCCCAGGTCCAGCCGAGCCTCCACGTTGCCCGGCTCTAACTCCACAGCCTTGCTCAACTCGGAATACGCCGGCATCACCGAGCCGTTCTTCAGATAGACCTTGGCCATCTCATAGTGGGCTGACGCAAAGTTGTGGTCTACCTTCAACGCGTTGGAGAACTGAATCGCAGCTTCCTTGTACTTACCCTGGCTGGCGTAGCGCTTTCCGCTCTCCAGGTACTTCTGCTTCTCGACGTTGGGGTCGCGGTGGCAACCCACCGATGCGCCCAGCAACAACGACGCCACCAGGACGAGCGAACCTTGGCGGCTGGCCAGCGAAAGTATCTTCTTCATTCCCATCATTTCCTTAGACTCGCACACGAGTCGAACATGGTTTGGCTGCGGTATCTTCACGCCGAAGCGGTTCAGTGTCATCCTCAGCGTACGGTGGCTGGCGCATTCTTACCCTGCCTCAAATGTGTTAGTTAGGAATAAATCGCGGCAATGCTGGTGACATCTGCTGGGTAAATCGCACGGCTCGCTGGCGCGCACTCTCGATCGTCTCGTCTCCGGTCATGGGCGTCATCACGCGCACAATGGCACCATCCGTGCGGTTCATGCGGATGGCATCCGCAATCATGTAGAACTTGGCCACGTACTCGTTCGGGATGCTTCGACCGTGGGCCTGATACCAGTACACGACGAACTGGCGCGTCGTTCCGTCGCTGATGACGTACTCGCCCACATGGTAGAGAACACCATCCTCGGCGGTCAGCGTCGTGTAGCGAGAGGATTCAAACGTCCAGCCGGCACCGGGCAGGCAGTGCTGGGGCGAGTGGATCGACTGCCCCGTGCGCTGCGTGGCGAAGTATCCAATAAACAAGGTGACCGGCGGCTGCGGACCCGACGGCTGGCTACCGGCCGAGGGCTGATAGACGTAGACGCGATTCAGGAAGTCGCCCTTGCCCAACACGGCCAGAACATCGGGATCCAGCGGATAGTCTCGCGAGTGCCAGCCTGCGATCGTTTGCGGCAGGTTGGAGAGCGGTTCGCTGGGGGGCACGCGGTCAGCATCGCCCCGCACAATCAGCAGAAAGGCGGTGGTCGCCAGCAGCAGCAACACGGTAACCAGACGCGCGGCCTTCATGAGGTCCTCGCTGCCCGGCTGAAGCGAGGAACGAGCAGCAACAGCAGGCGGTGGAAGAGGTAAAGGCAAAGCAGCGAGACGAGGAACATGACCCAGCCGGAGAACTCATGGAAGAAGCCCATCGCCTTGTCGGGGTCCCAGAACTGAACACAAAGCCCGGTTCCCACGATGCGAGCGGCATTTGCCACCACCGCAATCGGAATGCTGGCCAGCGCCAGCACCAACCGTCGCCAGGTGTTTTCCTCCAGAAAGTAGCCGTACAGCACGGAGAGCGTAAAGAGACTCATGAGCGAGCGAATGCCGCTGCAGGCCTCGGCCACCTCCAGCTTCATCACCGGCAGCTGAATCACGTTTCCATCGTGCAGCACCGGCACGCCTACCAGCCGCAGCACACCGGTTGCCCCATCGGACGCCAGCAGTTGCAGCGGGAACGTGATCTGGTTGAACAGAATGTCAGGAAAGGGGATGGCCAGCAGCAGTGTAAGCAGGGGGAAGCGGACCTCGCGCAGCATGCGCAGGCCGAAAAAGGTCCAGACGAGACCTGCGGCCAGGATGACAAAGGAGACGCGCGAGAGGAAAAGCTCCGCCCCGTAGACCCCAAAGACAACCGTCAGCAGCCCCAGCACCACCAGCGGCAGGCCTGCCCAGGACTGCTGGACAGGTACGGCACGGATGCGGTCCCGCCGCTCCCACAGGACGTAGAGCGAGAACAGAGGCACCAGGAAGCCGTGGGAGTAGTCCGGCAGGATGTACCAGTCCAGAACGAGCTTGCCCGCAATGTGAGCGTAGATGAGCAGGAGCAGCAGACCAACGGCCGCCGCACCCAGCAAAGCTCCATTGCTGGGCCGGGCGGCTGCGCTGTCTGCGAGCAATGCCGGGGCGCTTGGCGCCAGGTGCGGCTCGGGCTGGAGGTCGACGGATCGAGTCATGACGTTATACTGCTAGGGACTTCATACGCTGCCAGTGCTATCGAAGCAGCGACTCAGTCTGTAGGGTACAAGACTGCCTGAGTCGCAAAAGTCCCCCCGAACGAGGGGGATGCGGCCTACCAAAGTGGTAGTGGGAACCGGGCAAAATAGGAAAAACTTTGCATCTTCTGCTGCTAATCTGCACATATGCGATTGCGGCCTGATTGCCATCCTAACTCTTGAAAGCGAGTTTTGGCTGTAAAACAGGACGTTTCGGATGCTGGAGTTGGTACCACGGGCCAGGAAAGCGGCTATGCTGCAAAGTGCTTCACAGCATGCAACTCTACGCATGGACTGGCACTTCTGGTGCATAGCCGGGAACCGGTCGTGTGGTGCATGGTGAAGGTGCATAGGCCGCGGCAACGCAAGCGGGCACGCTACCGCGGAAGATTGCGCACAGGATGACGGGCCCGTGGCACTAGGAATCGAAACTGGATGGGAGTGTTGACGATGAATCGGCTGCAGAAGATGGTAGCGACTGCGTTGCTGGCCGTACCGGCATGCGTCTGGGCACAGCAGAGTGAGGGAGCGCAGGCACCAGCCGCCGCACCGGCAGCGGCAACGACCGCGGCCCCGGCGCCGCAGGTTGACGCCACCTCGTATGTGATCGGTCCGGAGGACGGACTGCTGGTGACCGTCTGGAAGGAGCCGCAGCTCTCAGGCGCGTTTCCGGTGCGGCCCGATGGCATGATCTCGATGGTGCTGATCGGCGACGTGAAGGCCGCCGGATTGACACCGCTGCAGCTCGGTCAGCGCATCAGCGAGCTGCTCAAGAAATACGTACAGGACCCCAGCGTAAGCGTGGTGGTGACGAGCGTCGCCAGCCAGCGCATCTTCGTCATCGGAGAGATCAGCCACGTTGGCCCGCTCCAGCTCACCGCCGGCATGACTCCGCTGCAGGCGATTGCGGCTGCAGGCGGCCTGACGCCGTTTGCCAACAAGAAGCATATCTACATTCTGCGGGGCCAGCAGAAGATTCCGTTCAACTACAAAGCCGCGCTGAAGGGTGATGACAAGCAGATGATCGCGTTGCACCCCGGCGATACGATCGTGGTGCAATGAGACGACTCCTGACCAACGCGCTGGCAACTGTGGTGGCCGCAGCAAGCCTGACCGGCTCGCTGTGGTCGCAGGCGACGCCTACGGCAACCGACTCGGTCTATAACCCGGGTCCGGTGCTCCCGGTGTTGAGCGACAAGTTCAAATACTCCCTGACTGCGACCGAGACCGTGCAGCGGGGCGATCTGCAGAGCTACGAGAGCACCTTCGGCTCCGGGACGCTGGAGTATCAGAACCTGAGCCCGGTGACGCCCTTCAGCGTCCTCTACTCGGGCGGCATCGGCTACTCCAACCTGGCAAACATCGGCGTTGAGACCTTCCATGACCTGACCGTAACGCAGGGTCTGGTCGCAAATCGCTGGAACCTCGGCATCTCAGACTCGGTGTCCTACCTGCCGAACGCTCCGGTGGGCGACCTGACCGGAGTGGTAGGTCTGGGCAATCAAGGCATCCTTCCTCCAACCAATCCGAATGCCCCTGGGCAAACCGTCCTCTCGCTCTACGGCACGCGCGTCAGCAACTCCGTGAGCGGGGATATTCAACGCCGCATTACGGAGCGGCTTACGCTCGATGGCAACGCCAACTACGGCATCCTGCGCTACCTGGACGGCAATGGCTACGACAACGACCAGATTGGCAGCATGGTGGGCGCAACATACGAGCTGAGCCCACGCACGAAGATCGGTGCCAATGCTCAGTACGGCATCTACACCTATCCGGGCACCACCAACTTTCAGACCAAAGGGCTGAACGGAACCTGGAGCCGCGAGATGTCGCGGTCCTTGGCGCTGAGCTTCTCCGGTGGCCCACAGTGGGTGAGCAGCTACACGGCACTGACGTTTGGCGCACCGACGCTGACTGCGGTGCAGGTACCAGCCACCATCAATTTTGCAACCAGTGCCAGCCTCTCCTTCTCGCACCGCTACACGCAGGCGGCGGTGACTTACTCGCGCGGCGTGAACAATGGCTCCGGCGTGCAGTCGGGCGGACTCTCCAACAGCGTGATGGGCAGCGTAGCAGAGTCGTTTGGTCGCGATTGGTCGGCTTCGTTGAGCGCCAACTACAACACGCTGGCGGGACTCGGCGTTCTCGGCAGTACGACCAATATCTTCTCTACGCTGCAGGTCTCGCGTCGTCTGGGCCGGGATGTGTTTGTGTACTCCAGCGCCTCAGTGGAGCACCAGCAACTGAACAGCGCGCTCTCGACAACGTATCTGCTGAATGGAACCGGCGAGACGTTTGCCATCGGTATCACGTACTCCCCGAACTCGCAGCATCCGGGGCAATTCTAAGGAGCAAGTATGCTTGGTCATCGCACCCTCACCCCAGAGGACTTTGTAGCTATCGTAAAGCGGCGTGGCTGGATGCTGATTGTCCCCACCGTCGTGATGATGCTGCTGGCGTTTGCGATCACGTTTGTTGTGCCGCCAAAGTTCATCAGCCAGACGCTGGTCCTGGTTGAGGAGCCCAAGGTTCCAGATGACTACGTCAAGCCGGTCGTGGACCAGGACCTGAGCGGGCGTCTGGCCTCGATGCAGGAGCAGATTTTGAGCCGTTCGCGGCTGCAGCCGATCATTGAGCGCTTCAACCTGTACGGCAACAAGGGCATGGGCATGGATGAACGCCTCGATCGAGTTCGCAAGGACATCGACATCAAGATCATCCACTCGGATATCTCGCGTGCCGGTGGCCTGCCGGGCTTCTTCATCTCCTTCACCTCAAGTGACCCGCACATCGCCCAGCAGGTTTGCGGCGAGATCACCTCGCTGTTTGTAAGCGAGAACCTGGAGGCCCGGGAGCAGACGGCCGAGGGCACCACGGACTTTCTGAAGAGCCAGCTGGAAGATGCCAAGCGCAACCTGGATGAGCAGGACGCCAAGCTTGCGTCCTTCCAGATGGCCAACGCAGGCCGGCTGCCGGGTGAAGAGGCGACCAATCTGAATATGCTCTCCAGCCTGAACACCCAGATGGACGCAGCGACGCAGGCGCTGGGTCGCCTGGAGCAGGATAAGACCTACATGGAGGCCATGCTGGCCCAGCAGCTCCGCGACCTGCCCCCGGCAGATACGGCCGTCTCTGCCAAGCAGACCCCGCAGGCGCAGCAGGCGCAGTTAGATTCGCTGCTGGCGCAGGAGGCGGACCTGACCTCGCGCTATACGCCGGACTACCCGGATGTGGTGGAGGTTCGCCGCAAGATCAGCGAGCTGCGCCGCCAGATGGCAGCAGCACCGGCACCGGCTGCACCCTCCACTGTGACCAGGGTGAACCGGGCTGAGCCGCCGAACGTGCAGCAGCTTCGTGCGCAACTGCGCGCTCAGGATCAGGCTATCGCGGCCAAGCGTGCTGAGCAGCAGTCCCTGGCTCAGCGGATTAGCGAGTATCAGTCGCGCATCCACTCCAGCCCAGAGGTTCAGGAGCAGTTCAAAAACATCACGCGCGACTACCAGACGGCTCAGCAGTTCTACGATGATCTGCTGAAGAAGATGAACCAGTCCAAGATGGCCACCGACCTGGAGCGGCGTCAGCAGGGCGAGCAGTTCCGCGTCATGGACGAGCCCAACCTCCCGGACTCGCCGTCGTTCCCCAAGAAAGGTATCTTCCTGGCGGGCGGATTTGCGTTTGGCTTTATGGTGGGCCTGGTTTGGCTGGGACTGACTGAGTATCGCGACACGGCGATGCGCAGCGAGCGTGATGTGTGGGCGTTTACCAAACTGCCCACGCTGGGTGTGATCTCACTGCTGGACGGCTCAGAGACAGCAGATGCGGCAGAGTTTCAGTCGCGTCCCGGCGCCCAGGCAGCCGCTGGCAAACCGCTGATGAATGTAGGTGGCTGAGCATGTATAACGCATTCTTCAAGCTGCAAGCCAGTCCGTTCGGAACCAGTCCGGACCCACGTTTTCTCTACATGATGCCGCACACGCGCGAGGCTCTTGCCTGTCTGGAGTACGGCATCTCGGCACGCAAGGGCTTTACGGTGCTGACCGGCGAGGTGGGCACTGGCAAGACGACGCTGCTGCGTCGTGCGCTCAGCGGATTGAACTCGCGCAAGGTCTCCACCTCGTTCGTCTTCAACCCGCGGCTGGACGTGCTGGACTTTCTGGAGTTTGTGCTGACGGACTTTGGCCTGACGCCCAGCTCCCGCACCAAATCCGGCATGCTGCTGCAGCTCAACCGCTGGCTGATTGAGAAGTTTCGCATGGAAGAGACTTGCGTTGTCGTGGTCGACGAAGCGCAGAACCTCTCCTGGGACCTGCTGGAAGAGATTCGGCTGTTGACCAATCTGGAGACGTCGTCCGAGAAGCTGCTGCAGATTGTGCTCTCCGGCCAGCCGGAGCTTGAAGAGAAGCTGCGCCACCCGAGCGTGCGTCAGTTGCGGCAGCGCGTGGCCCTGTGGTGCCGCACGCAGGCCCTGACAGAGAACCAGACCATCGCCTACGTCAATGAGCGGTTGCGCATCGCCGGTGCAAGCTGGCAGATCTTCCCGGCAGAGGCTCTGGAACTGGTCCACCGCTACAGCAAAGGAATTCCGCGTGTCATCAACCTGCTGTGCGAGCACGCGCTGATCGTCGCCTATGTCGAGCAGGTGCAGCAGGTGACCGCAACCATGATTGAAGGTGTCGCTGCCGAACTGGAGCTGGATACGCAACCGTTCCTGATCTCTTCGGCAGCCATGGGCGGCGGTCCGGATTCGCGCGGCCTGATCTTCAACGACACAGACCGGAACTCAATTTTTGATAGTGAACCCAACGGAAGGCGCGAGCGATGAGCCGAATCTACGAAGCGTTGCAGAAGGCAGAGTCCGAGAGACGACAGGAGCGGCCTGAGCCGGTGGTGGCGGAGCCAGTCTCCACGACCGCCGTGGCGGAGCATCAACCTCCGATGCCACTCCAGGCAGAGGCGCTGGCACCCGCTGCTGTCGCCGAGCCACTGCCTCCTGTTGCCGAGGCCCGAGCTGCGGCACCCGCGCGTCTGGACATCTCCGGCGTGCCAAGGAAGCCCTGGACGCCCAGCTACACCAAGTTGCCCGCGCTGATGGAGCGCGGCTCTGCGGTAGAGCAGTTCCGCAGTCTGCGCTCGCGCCTGTATGAGCTGCGCGATGTGCAGCCGCTCAAGTCTGTGCTGGTGAGCAGCGGACTGCCCCAGGAGGGTAAGAGCTTTGTGGCCGCCAATCTGGCGATCAGCCTGGCACGTCATAAAAACAGCAAGGTGCTGCTCATCGATGGCGACATGCGACGCTACACGCTGCACCAGCTGCTGGGCTGCGAGTCCAGCCCCGGGCTGGCCGAGTACCTGGGCGGAAAAGCGAGCATGACGGAGGTGATGCAGCGACCCGAAGAGGGCAAGGATAAGGAGAAGATCTGGCAGACGATTCTGCCCAATCTGACCTTCATCGCCGGTGGCAACGGCGGCGATCGCGCCGCAGACCTCTCAGGCAGCCCACGCTTCAGCGAACTGCTGCATGCGGCGGCCCCCTTCTTTGACTGGATCATCGTTGACTCGTCGCCTGTGATTCCTGTCTCCGATGCCGTGAATCTGGCACGCTCGTGTGATGGCGTTCTGCTGGTGGCTCGTGGTGGAGTAACGAAGTATGAGAACGCACAGCGCGCACAGGGCGAGCTGAAGGCATCCAACATTCTGGGGTTTGTACTGAACGGCACGGAAAAGCAACCTCACAGCGGCAATTACTACGGCTATAACTCAGAGTCGGAGTAACCGGCCTACGGAGTGACAGGCAAATGATACGGCTGTTCAACGTGTACTACCCCACCCGCACGTTTGTGTTGCTGGTGTGCGAGGGCTTGATTGTCAGCGGTTGTTTTCTGCTGGCCACCTACCTCGTAGCGGGTCCAGACACGTACCTGGTCCTGAATTACGAGTATGGCGCGCTTAAGATCGCCGCGCTCACGTTGCTGACGCTGCTGCTCTCGTACTACTTTGACCTGTACGAGCCGCAGCGTATCTCCGAACGGTGGGAGATCCACTTCCGCCTGCTGCTGGTGCTGGGCGTACTGTCCTTTGGCCTCTCTGCCGTCACCTACTTTGTGCCTGAGTTCGCCATCCGGCGCTACGTTCTGCTGGTGGGTCTCATCTTCCTTACCCTGTCTCTGCTGGTGTGGCGCAGTGTCTACGATCTGCTGATCAGTAAGCGGCTCTTCCAGGAGCGGGTGTTTGTCCTGGGCTCCGGCGAGCGCGCGCACACCGTGGTGGAGACGCTGCGGACCCGCAAGGACGCCGGCATGGAAGTGGTGGGCTGGGACGAACTTGCCGCAGAGCAGAACGGCGCAGGGCGCGACACCTTTCAGGCTGCGCTTGCCAGCTTCCTGGTGCCCAGACCGCCGGTTGACCGCGTCATCATTGCGCTGGAGGACCGCCGCGGCGGCCTGCCCGTGCGCGAGCTGCTGCGGCTACGCTTCAACGGCATTCTGATTGAAGAGTCCTCTGCCCTGCTGGAGCGCCTGACCGGCAAGATCTACCTGGACAGCCTGCACCCGAGCAACATGATCTATAGCGAGGGCTTCCGGATTCGACCATCGCAGCAGCTGGCACGGCGCGTCGTCTCTACGCTGGCAGCACTGGTTGGTCTGCTGTTGTTTCTTCCCTTCTTTCCGTTTGTCGTGCTGCTGGTGCGCATCTCCTCGCCCGGGCCGATCTTCTTTCACCAGACCCGAGTTGGCATGGGCGGACGGCCCTTCAAGGTTCACAAGTTCCGCACCATGCGCACGGATGCTGAGTCTGCAGGTGCGAAGTGGGCAACCAAGAACGACCCACGCGTCACCCGCATCGGCATGTTCCTGCGCAAGACCAGGCTGGACGAGGTGCCGCAACTCTGGAATGTGCTGTGGGGCGATATGGGCTTTGTTGGCCCGCGGCCCGAGCGGCCGGAGTTTGTGCCGATGCTTGCGGAAAAGATTCCCTACTTTGAACTGCGCCATATGATTCGCCCGGGGCTGACCGGATGGGCACAGGTGCGCTACGGCTACGGCGCCACCATGGAGCAAGCTCGCGAAAAGCTGGAGTACGACCTGTACTACATCAAGCACATGACGCTGGGCCTGGACCTGCTCATCATGTTTGAGACGATCAAGACCATTATTCGCCGTCAGGGGTCGCAGTAATGCAAGGCCTGTTCTGGCTCTCCGCAAGCGTCATTGGCTATACCTATGCCGGCTATCCGTTGCTCATCTGGGCTTGTAGCAAAGTACGTCCGCAGCCATGGCAGCGTCGTGTACAGGTGCGACCGGTCAGTGTTGTGATGGCCGTGCATAACGGCGCACACCTGCTGCGTGGGCAGATTGAGCATCTCGCCGGGTTGGACCCTGCCTATGTGCGCGAGATCATCATCGTCTCAGACGGATCCGCCGACGAAACACCCGCGATCCTCTCCGAGATTGCCGACAAGCGCTTCAAGGCGATTGTGCTGACCGAGCAAGTGGGCAAGGCCACGGCGCTGAACCACGGCATAAGCGCCGCCACCGGCGAGATCCTGCTCTTCGTCGATATCCGCCCCAAGATCACAGAGGGCGCACTGGCGCGGCTGATGAGCAACTTTGCTGACCCCGCCGTGGGTTGCGTGGCCGGTGAGCTGCTGCTGAGCCAGGCCGGCCACGATGGCGCTGCCTCTGCCGTGAGCGGCGTGTACTGGCGCTACGAGCAGTGGATACGAAACTGTGAGGCGGCATTTGATTCGCCGGTTGGCGTGTATGGCGGCTTTTACGCCGCGCGCCGGGCGCTGGTCAGGCCATATCCTGAGGGCATCATTCTGGATGACATGTTTCAGCCGCTCTCCATCGTGCGCCAGGGCTACCGCAGCGTGCTGGACCGTGAGGCGGTCGTGCTCGATCGCTGGCCAGAGAAGGTGAGCGGCGAGTTCCAGCGCAAGATTCGTACCCTCGCCGGTAACTACCAACTGGTGGCACGCGCACCGTGGATGCTGGGGCTGTACAACCGCCTGTGGTGGCAGCTGGTCTCGCACAAGCTGCTTCGTCTGGTGGTTCCCTACTGCTTTCTCGCAACACTGCTCAGCGCCACTGTCCTGGGCATGCACAGTATGGGATGGGCTCTGCTGGCCCTGGCGCAGTGGTGCTTCTGGGTGTTGGCTGCTGTAGGGCTGAAGGTGCGGCTGCCGCTGGTGGGTAAGCTGGCGGGCGGCGCTGGAGCACTGCTGGTGCTGAACCTGGCTGCCGTGGCGGGGCTGTACAAGTTTCTGTTTACGCGTGGTCCTCTCTGGAAGATTTGGTCTGCGACCAACCAGTCCACGCAGGCAGGCCACGACGCTACCACCCGCCTGGGTATGGAACGAGGCCGCGCCTGACACTGCGGTTGCAACGGGGCAACCTGCAGCACCAACTCTTCTGCCCTCAACCTTGAGCAATCTTGCCGGCAACAGGTACACGCGCACTGCCAGGTGTGTGGACGTACTGCGCAAAGCCAGCCTGGCGAGCTCCACCTGCGCTGCAAACGCATCAGGCCCGGAGCATAGCCGCCGGGCCTGATGAGATTCGAAGCCAGCCGTTATTGGATGGTGAGTGTAACCTGCGTGGTGTGTTGCACGCTTCCGCTGGTGGGAGCAACCGTAAGCGTGTAGCTCTGCAGTGTGCCTGGGATGACGCCACCGCTGCCGCAGCCCGTCAGCATCGACATGCCCGCGATGGACCCGAGCAGCACCAGCACGACCGCAAGCAGCCGGCTGAGATTGCGACGGTGCCGCGAAATTCGACGGACACCCAGCAGAGGCAGAAGCAGCGCCGCAACGATAGGAGCAGCATCACGCTGGAACGGTGTGCTTGTATTTTGCGAGAGCGTCGACGGAGTCTGCACCGTCATGATGACCGTCTGCGTGCCGGCGTTGGCGCTCAGCGAGCTGGGCGAGAAGGTTGCCGTTGCTCCGGAGGGCAGGCCGTTCGCTGCAAAGACCACCGGCCCGGGGTACATGCCGTTGGTGGGCGTGATGAGCAGCTTGTAGCTCGCGACGCCTCCAACGTTGATCACCTGCGAAGGCGAGCTCTGGACCCTGACCGTGAAGTCAAGAGACGATGCACTGCCGGAGATGGTATACGCCGCAATGGCCGCTGGGCTGGCGCTGTAGCCCGGCGCGATGGCGATGGCCTCAAGCGTCTCGGTCGCAGAGACAGTGACGCTCCCCGTGTACAGCAGCGAATTGGCGGTTGGCACCGTGCCGTTGGTCGTGTAGTAGATGCTTGCGCCGGGCGTCGAGTCAGTGATCGTAACGTTCTGCGTGGTGGAGTAGGTCCCGGCGGGCAGGCTGATCGCGGGAGTAGCGGCAGCTCCGTTCTGCGACGAACCGGTTTGCGTCGTGGCAGGCGCAATGACATACACGGCACTTGCAACCTGGCTGTTCCCATAGCCGGGCACCACCGCGATTGCCTGCAGCGTCTCGGTTGCGCTTACGGCCAGTGGCCCGGTGTAGATCGATGAGGCGGTGGTGGGCACGGTGCCGTTCGTCGTGTAGTAGATGGTTGCGTTCGGGGTGGCATCGCTGATGCTGACGACCTGAGCTGCGGTATAGGTACCGGGCGTCAGGCTCAGCACCGGCGTGGCTGCGGCAGAGGCGGCGCTGATGGTGTACACCGCGACGCCAACCGGACCGGCCGGATGCTCTCGCGAGGCCGCGATTGCCTGCACGGTCTCGCTGCCGCTAATGCTGATGGGGCCGGTGTACAACGGCGAGCTGGTAGTCGGCGTTGATCCATCCGTGGTGTAGTAGATCGATACGCTGTTGGTGGCATCCGAGATGCTGAGCGTCTGCGGCCCAAGGTACGTGCCAGAAGGCAGACTGAAGACAGGTGCCGAGGCAGGCACCAGATTGATGGTGTATGCGGCTGCCGCTGCGGCACTGTTGCTGTAGCCCGAGGCCACTGCAATCGCCTTCAATGTCATCGACGAAGCGACATTAATCGGGCCGGTGTAGATGGCCGAGCTGGTGGTAGGCGTAGCACCATTCGTGGTGTAGTACAGAATCGCGCCAGCCGTCGAATCTACGATGGTTACATTTTGGATGGTTGTGTACGTCCCCGAGGCAAGGCTAAAGATGGGAGTGGCTGCGGTGGCTGCACCGATGGTGTACGCAGCAGAGGCCACGGCACTATTGGTATAGCCACTCAGCACGGCGATCGCCTGCAACGTGGTTGCCGTCGAAATCAAGATTGGTGCCGTGTAGACCGACGAGCTGGTGGTGGGCGTAGAACCGTCCGTGGTGTAGTAGATGGTTGCCCCAGGCGTCGCGTCGGCAATCGATACCGTCTGCGCTGTTGTGTAGTTGCCCGCTGCCAGGCTAAACGTGGGTGTCGACACCGCAATGGTGTACGTTGCCACTGCGATGGAGCTGTTCGTGTCGCCCGCAACAACGGCCATTGCCTTGACCGTTGTGGTGCTGGTGATGTTGAGCGCTGCGGTATAGACAGCAGAGCTGGTGGTGGGCGTGGAACCGTCCGTGGTGTAGTAGATCGTCGCACCGGGAGTGGCGTCTGCAATCAGGACCGACTGCGCCGTGGTGTAGACCCCGGCCGCCACGCTGAAGGACGGCGTCGCTGCGATCGGCGTGGTGGGTGCCGTAGCGCCTGAGGCTGGGGCACCGCTGTCCGCAGCGCCAAGGACCGCCGGATTGACGCGCGGAGCAAGCGCGGAGGACGCAATGGAATACTGCCAGCGTATGGGCAGTGTGGCAGCGGCACCGGCCAGCGGAGTGCCGAGCGCCAGTGCCGGATCACTGATGGGCACAAAGGTGGTAGCGCTGTAGGGCTGCGTGGGCAGAGTCAGAAAGTTGGTTGCGCTCAACCCGTACTGGTGGGCATCAATGGGTACGGTGAGCGGCCAGAAGCAAGTGCTGTTGTCGCAGGTTGCCTCCCAACCGTTCGCCGTTCCTGCGTTGTAGTTGCCGCCCAGGATCGGGGTCGCAATACCGAAGCTGCCTGCCTTCATCATGTTCGTCGTCCACGTGCCAATGATGGAGGCATAGCGGCCAAACTCAACCTGTGAGCCGGCCGACCACAGCAGATTGTTCTGCGCGCTGATGCGCTGCGTATAGATCGGGTTGTAGCCGAGTGCGCTGCCTGTATCAAAGACAACCTGCGCGTGGTCCAGCGTGTTGTTGTAGAAGTACAGCACGCCATTCCTATCTGCCATCTGGCCATCATGGTCTTCGCCATAGTGAATCTGATACTGCGACGAGGCACCCTGAATGATGTTGCCGTAGATGAAGTCTTTCTGCGCGCTCTCCTGATACGCTGCAATGATGTTCGGCCCGGCCGTGTCGCCTGCACAGTACAACGAGTCATAGCAGTTTTTGTCTCCATGCGGCGCAAGATAGGCCTCAAACGAGACATAGGGCGTAGCGTCCTGGTTCTCTACCAGATCAAAGTCGCGCGTGGGTCCGCTGCTCAGCACGTTGTAGCGGAAGATGCCTTCAACACCGCGCCACTTCACGTTGCTGCCCAAGGCAGTTGTGCTGTAGTGGTCCAGCAGGTTGCCTTGCATGACACCAAAGAACGACTGAAAGTAGAGCTGATGCTCGGTAAAGTCCTGCGCCCAGCCGGAGCCGTGTACATGGTTACCCATGAAGGTTACAAGTTGCGTGACAGGGGCAAAGGCGCTGTTTGTGTTCTCTGCTGTGAACAGGCCATTCGTGCAGGTATCCAGGTCATTGCCACCAAGATCAACATAGCTGCCCGATCGAATATTGAGGCATGCCGCACCAATCACATACGTGGACGTCGCGCTGGAGCCAGGAACCGTGTAGGAGTAAGCAGGTGTGGCATGCATCAGATGCAGGCCAGAGATGGTTACATACGACGGGCCCGACGAGCCGGACTGCCAATAGGCATAGGGTGTGTTGCTGCCGTAGCCACCCGCCCACAGGCTGATAATGCCGTAGCCTGCCGCGGCCCAGGGCGAAACTCCAGCCTGCGAGGTGGCGTTGGCTCCATCCAGGATCGGCAGGTTGCCTGCAATGTCCGGAACGCCGCACAGAATAATCGGCTGAGTCGGCGTGCCGCTGTTGTGAATCTGGAAGAACTCGTGATACGTGGAGGGGCTGCTGCCCGTCGTGTCGGTATTCCATACCCGCAGCATGGTACCCGGCGCCCATGTGTTGGCCGACGGTACAGACTGCAGCGTGGGATAAGGCTTGCCCGCGCCTACGTCGTACACAGCGCCAGTCAGCGCTGGGTCAACCTCGCAGGCGCGAGGCTCGGTCTGGTTGGGTGTCGCGCTGTAGGCTGGCATCGCCGTTGTAGCAACATAGACAATCGCGGTTGCCGACTGCGAGTTGTCTGCATGGCTGGTGTACTGCAGCGTATAGCGTCCGGTGACTGTCGCCACAAAGTCGGCGTCACGATTCGTCGTGTCCGCCAGCGTGCCGTCGCCGCCCGTGGGCTGCGACACGATGTTCCAGGTCCCGGTCTCGTCCGTGTTGCCCGTCACCCACGACTGCAGCGAGACGTGCTGCCCGCGATAGGCCTGACGGTACGCAGGCGCCACCAGGACTCGTGTCGTATTGGCGCAGACGTTGAACAGGAAGGTCGCAATCTGCGTCGGGTCATCCACGGACTGCGCCTGGATGGTGACCGTTGCCGTGGAGGTGACGGTGTAGGTACCGATCGCCGTCTGCGCCTGCGGGATCGTGCAGTTGCCGGCCACCGGCCCAATATTCACCTGAACCGTAGGGAGACTCGCCGCAAGTGAGGCGACACCGCTGGCCTGCGGCGTGGTGAAGGTCGCGGAGGCTCCACCAGTGGTCGCCGCCACCGTCCAGTTCACGGTGTTCAGCGTGCCGCCACTCAGCAGAACGTTGATCTGGCGTGTGGAGCCGGAGAGGACCTGAAAGTTGTATGCAGGCGCGTTGGCCGCAATCGTGACAGCACTGGCAAAGTAAGGCTGCACACTGTTCAATACTGCGCGCGACAGCAGTTCCGCATCTTCGGCACCTATGGGCGTGGCGGCCCGCGTGGGCTGGGGCTGCACAAAACACAGAAGAAGTAGCAAGTAAGTCAGATACCGAAACGGGTTGCGCATAAGTACTCCACAGTGTTTCTAAAGTCGCTCGGCAGCGGGGTGACGATCAGAAAAATGCACCATGCTGGCGACCAGGAACAAGATCACGATGTACACCTTCAGGTATTGATGATTGATGCCTTTGCCGCAGGCTTGAATCACCAGAAAGCTGCGCATAATCCCCTGAAAGTCGCGCAAGCTTACCTGACAGTTGTAGCGTCTCTGTGGGCTGGCTACCGCTTGATTCGTGCTACTTTTCGATACAAATTCAAA
>JAGWNX010000107.1 GCA_028872955.1 Acidobacteriota bacterium | reverse complement strand
GGTTAACACGCGGCCCTTTCAAGGCTGAGAGTCCGGGTTCGAGCCCCGGTGGCGCTACCAGGACACAATCCCCCAGACACAAATCCAGACTCAAATCCAGACGCAAGCTGCAGGCATCTCTCTCTTCCCACGGCAGCGAGCTCGTTGTTGCTACGCTGACTCGCCAAAGGCCACTCCGGCGGCCTTCAGGAACTCTTTCGGCGAGGTGCCGCCGGCAAAGATCCATACGTGTTCGGCGGGCAGCTCCATCTGCGTCTCGCCCACCTGGAGCAGCGCCGAGTCGCTGCGGAACTCGACCGGGGACGAGTTGAAGAGCACGCGCATAGAGTCGCTGCGGAGTTGCTCCGTCAGTCGCTTGCGGTTGCGATCTTTGATGCGGGTGAACTCGCTGCCGCGATAGGAGAGTGTGACCCGGTTGCCCTGCTGCCGGGCGAGCCCCAGTGCAGCCTCCACGGCACTGTCGCCGCCGCCGATGACCAGGATGTTGGTGTCCTTGTAGTGATCGGCCTCAATCAGGCGGTACAGCACATGGGGCAGGTCTTCGCCGGGAACGCCGAGCTTACGGGGCTCGCCGGAGATGCCGAGAGCGAGTAGAACCGAGCGGCTGCGATAGCTCTGCTGCGGCGTGGTCACTAGGAAGCTGCCGTCGTCGCAGCGCGTAACGCCGGTGACGGGCACACCGGTGTGAATGTTGAGCTCGACGCGATCGATGACCTTCTGCCAGAAGGCCAGCAACTCCTCCTTGCTGAGCTGCGTCTTGCGGAACTTGCCGTACTGGGGGAACTCGACCGGGCTGGTCATGACGAGCTTTTGCCTTGGGTATTTGGCGACGGTGCCACCCACGCTCTCGCGCTCCAGCGTCAGGGACTTGAGGCCCAGCTCATGGGCACGCAGCGAGGCGCTGATGCCGGCCGGGCCTGCTCCGATGATGAGCACGTCCAGCAGATCCCCGGACGGCAGCGTGGCACGCAGCGCGTCGATGCGCGCGTGGACGGTATCGACGCACTCGCGACCCTGGTTGACGGCATTTTTGATGAGCGCAAGGCCGCCCAGCTCGCCCGCGATGAACAGGTTGGGAACGGAGGTCTCATGTTCCTCGGTGAGCCGCGGATGATCGGCCGAGGCGCTGGCCTTGGCGTTCACCATGGTGATGGCTTCGACCGGGCAGGCCTCAGCACACAGGCTGTGGCCGATGCACTTGTGCGCGTGAATGATGGCGGCCTTGCCGTTGACCAGGGCCAGGACATCACCCTCGGGACAGGCGGTGACGCAGGCCCCGCATCCGATGCAGGAGTCGATGTGCACCAGGGGGTGCTGGGCGCGCGGCCCCTCAGAGAACAGTGGGCCGTTGGCCGTGGCCTCTTGGGTAAGCCGCGCCTTGCGGCGCTCCGCGATCCAGTACCGAAGACAGAAGAAGCCAAGAACAACGCCTGCGATGATCGCAGTCAGAAGTGTATCCATAACCTAGTGCATTCCTAGCTGGGCGATGCTCAAGCCCATAAAGCCGAGTCCCATGACAACCGCGATGTGCAGGAGAGCGAGCACCGCAAACGCATAGCTGAATGGCCGATGAATGACGTGCCAGAGGTGGAAGATCTTGTGGGTGTGATCCAGAAAGACGATGCGCCGCGAGAGGGAAGACTTCTGCGCTGCGAGCTGGATGATGTTCTCCACGCCCGGCTCTGCAGCGGGCAGCATTCCACCCAGCGTGCGCAGCGTTCCGCCGGATTTGCGCCGCAGTGCCGCGACGACGAAGGGCTGGCGGAGGGTGTAGGCCATCATCTCCAGCAGAGCGAAGTAGGAGCCGATGCGCCGCAGGTGCTCCTGCGAAGGCGTGCGCAACAGCCGGTCGAGATCGTGCTGGGCAAAGATCGATTGGGACAACAGGGTCTGCGTCAGCTCGGCCTCGTTGGACTTGAGCTCTGCCATGGACAGCTCGGCAGCAGAGATGGAGCGCGGAATCTGCGAGTACAGATAGCGACCGATGATGCCGCTGAGCGCAACCGCGAGCATGATCCAGAAGGCGATGCCGGCGATGCCACGAAATTTGAACGAAGCATGGAAGGCGATCACCACAGGCGCAGTGACACCGGCGATGACGTGGAAGTCCATCCACTGCCTGGCTGTGCCCCATTGCGACAGTAGCGGAATGACCTTGCGCAGCGCGTAGAGGAAGATGATGCAGAACAGGACTGTGCCGAGGATGCCAAGCTTTAGCCCGATGATGCCGCCCGGTTTGAGCAACTCGTACTTGGCGGAGTAGGGACGATCTTCCAGCGGCAGGCGGTAGTAGTCTGCACCGTAGACGGCGAGGGCCACGACGAGCGCGAGCGACGTGAGCCAGCCCAGCAGAACGCGTATGCGGTGGCCGGTTCCGCGCTTGCGCGTGGAGAGGTTGGAGATAGGAACCTGAAGGGTTGACATGCTTGACTCCTAGGGCTTGCTCGGTGTGGTGGACGCAGGAGCGGCCTGGCCCGCTTTGTCCTCGCTCGCCGGCGTATGGACCGTGACGTTGGGATCCTGCTCGGCCGTAGCGGTAAAGGTCTTGTAGCTGTTGAAGGTGTGGGTGTTTCTCCAGTGCTGATGCCGGCTCTCAACATCGACCACGGCTAAGGTGGGCAGCACCAGGTCAGGTTGCGACGGGCCGCGCGAGGTGGGGGCGTAGTTCACCTGCACGTGGAGGCTGCGCAGGCCGATGTCGGTCATGTCGTTTGCCAGCGAGGCGTCCATGCGAAAGACCTGGCCGGTTCGTGCGTCGGCCCAGGCGGTGCCGGTCAGCTCCAGCGTGTACTGGCGGCCACGCACTGCCAGCGCTGCCGGAGCACGGTTGTTGGAGATCTGGCGGAAGTGAATCGGGACCAGCGACTGGCCCTCGATGACCTCGGGTGCGCCCGCATCAAAGCGGAAGCTATCGCGGTAGTACGGATGAAAGATCAGCAGCAGCGAAGAGAATCCGTTGGTGACGAGCAGCGGCAGTGGCCGCCGCGGCGTCTTGGAGGTCTCGACCCGCGACTCGGTGAGCTGGAGGTTGTCCTTGTCGCCATCGATCAGGATGAAGTACTCGTAGTTGCTGCGCTCGAAGGTGTCGACGTGTCCGTTGGGGGTGAGCTTCTCCTGCAGCACAGACTCCCGGCATAGCAGGTCGGCAAGATTGGTGAGGTAGGTGGTGACCTGTTTGCTTACCCGATCCACGGTGCTGCCTGCAACATCGGCAGCATGAAGCGATGGTGTGCCGAGGAGCACGATCGCAATGGCGACGAGGCGAAGACTGACGAAGCGAAGACTGACCAGGCGAAGACTAGGGATGTGCCGCACGGGCTGCCCTCCTTTGCGCACCGCGATTATCGAAGCGAAAGCCGAGCGTCATGATGTACTGCTCGTAGTCCTCAGTGCCTCCACGCTGGGTGGAGTAGCTGCCCTGGAAGAAGTAGTGCGCACCAAGGTTGGTGTCGAGCATGACGTTGATAAAACGTGAGCCGGGGTTGGCAGTCAGGTTGCTGCTGAACGACTGCTTGCCAGCCTGCAGGCTGAGCCGCAGACGGTCGGTGAGGTCGCGCGAGAGCGTCACCGTCTGATAGGTTCCGCTGGCAAAGGCGCTGCTGAAGACTGAGTAGCGTGCGTCTGCGGTAAGGCCCGTTCGCCAGATGTTCGCAACGGTCACGCCGAAGAGCTTATTGAGCGCAGACTTCGGATCGCTGGAGTTGCTGCTGCTGCCCAGGGTGAAGTATCCGGTGATGTGCAACGGGAGAGTGACGCGCGCGCCGCCGTTGACGCCCTGGTAGAGATATTGATCGAGCAGTCCGGTTCCCACCAGTTGCGGGTCGTAGGTGGGCACATCACGCAGATAGGTATCGCTCAGGTCGAGCACAACGCGTCGCGTGACCTGGGCCCGCACGGAGAGCAGGCTTTGGCCAAGGCCCATGCTGATAGCCGGTGTGGATGGATTGGGCGTGGGCTTGTCGATCTGCATGGAGTGGTAGATCGAGAAGATGCGCTTATAGGAGAGATCATTTTCCGTGAAGATAAAGGGCCGATTGACGGCCCAGTCCAGCAGCTGGACTCCATAGCCGGCTGTGCTGGAGAGCATGGTGGAGTCGAAGCTGCCCTTGCGCACGTTCACGAACGCGCCGGAGATCTGCTGGTGCGGGTTGTAGTTCCAGGCCGTCGGATCTGGCGTGGAGCCACCAAAGAGGCCGGCGGTGGTGGCCTTGGTGAGATGGCGTGCCACGTAGGCTCCGTCGATGGTCTCAAGACTGCTGGCCCACGGCACAAACAGGCGACCCACGCCGGCCGTCCACTGGGAGTTCGGGTTCACGTAGGTGGCGCTCATCAGATACGTGCGATTGATCAGATCCTGCATGGTGGGCTGCGATGGCGTCGCAGCATTCTGCAGGGTGCCGCGCCAGAATCCGTTCAGGTTCCAGTAGGTTCCGTGAATACGATTGATGTCGGCACGCACGACCATGCCCAGGGTGGAAGCGGTGGTGGTGTTGCCCGAGAGGCCACGGATGACGCTGGTGTCGAGCCCGATGCGGCCACGCGCCTGGTTGATCTCCGGCAGCGGCGGGCGCGGCTCATCCGTGCGGATGTCCTCTTCCAGTGGATCTCCCTCGGTAAAGCTGATGATCATGGGGAAGCTGCGCGTGCTGCCGAGCATCTGCTTCTCCTGGCGCTTTTCGACCTCGGTCTGGGGTAGCGAGATGGTATCGCCTACCTTGAGCTCGCGAGCGCTGGCGACCACCTCGCAGACTGCAGAGGTGGAGGCGACGGAGAGGACATTGAGCTTGGCCAGCACGCCGGGCTCCAGCGGCTTGGCCGCACTGGGGTCGACCGGCGCATTGGGGTCTGTCTTCAGCACGAGTTGCGTGCCTTCAGCCAGTCCTGCGGAGCGGCCGCCGTCAATGTAGATACTGGTGCCGCTGATGTAGCGGATGTGAAAGTCCATGCGCTGGGGAATCGACGCGGTGCTGGCGGGCGTGCTGGGCGGAGCAGACTCTGCCGTTTGCGCCGAGGCATCGCTCTGTTGCGCGCGCGCCGCAACAGAGGGGATGAGGAGACCGAGAATCACAAGCCGACGCACGTTCTAGCCTCCTCCCGACGCATTCTTGTGGCAGGCGTAGCAGTTCACGCTGTTGTAGACGTAGCCTGAGACGCCCTGATGATTCTGATCGGTTGAAGTCTTGGCGTGGCAGCTGGTGCAGGTGAAGACGGAGTAGTCGTTGGCGTTGGTGTGGCAGGTGGCGCAGACGCCGTTGGCTCCACCGTGGTTGGTGGGGAAGTAGGTGTGGTTGAAGGTTGCGCCCAGCCAGGATGTGGTGGTGTGGCAGGTGGCGCAGGTGGTGGGGAAGCCGGCGCTCAGGTGGTTCGGATTGGTGGTTCCGGCGTAATCCGCTTTGTGGCAGGAGTAGCAGTCGGTGGGCGTGCCCACAAAGACATTGTTGATGTGGCACAGATTGCAGGCCACCGTGGTGTGTGCGCCGGTCAGCGGGAACGGCGTGTTGTTGTGATTGAAGGTTGCGTTCAACCAGTTGACGGTGGTGTGGCAGGTGGCACAGGTGGTGGGGAAGCCGGCCGCAGCGTGGGGAGGATTGTTGGTGCCGGAGTAGTCTGCCGTGTGGCAGGAGTAGCAGTCCGTCGGCACCGTGGTGAAGTTGTTGTTGACATGGCACTGCGCACAGGTGACGGAGGTGTGTGCGCCCGTCAGGGGGAAGCTGGTGTTGTTGTGGTTGAACGACGAGGGAATCCAGCCTGCCGTGGAGTGGCAGACGGAGCAATCCGTCGGGAAGCCGCTGGTGATGTGATTGGGACTAGTCGTGCTGGCGAAATCTGCCTTGTGGCACGCGTAGCAGTTCGTCGGGGTGCCAGCGTAGACGTTGTTGACGTGGCACTGGGTACAGCTGACGTTGGCAT
>JAGWNX010000195.1 GCA_028872955.1 Acidobacteriota bacterium | reverse complement strand
TGCGCGGCCGCTTCGAGACCTTTCCGATCTTCGGCTGAGTGCCGACCATGTTGACGACGTCGATCAAGGAGCCAGACGGGTGAATTGGCCTCTTGGCAGAAGTCGTCGAAAGTCCGCATCGAAACGCACGACGTGTTCTCCCTGGTTGTCCGGTATTCTCGCGGCGGTGCGAATGACCGAGACCCTGGCCTTGCGCAGGGCATGAAGCCCGGCTCCTGCTGCCGGCACCGCTGCGCGGTTTGGCAGGGGGGCGGGGCTAGGCTGTCTCCTTCTTCATGGCCCGCAGGTGTTGCACAGCCTGCTCGGAAAGCGCCAGAAATTCATCATTGAGCAATTCATCGGCCGCCTCGGATTCCTTCGCCTGGTGGTGGCGGATCACCTGACCTGCGCAACGGTGGAAATGGGCATGCGCGGCCTTCAGAGCCTCATATCTTGGATGACGGGCCGCCCGGGTGCGGTCGCCATAAAACCAGCAACCGAGCGCGCACTTGTCATCCCGGCCGACGGTGTCCGCATCCAACTTGGGTCCACGGCCATCGAGGTAGTCGCGAAGCTTATGCTTCCACTGCAGGTGCGCTGCAATCACAGTGTCGTAGTCGAGATCTGCGCTGGCACTCGCGCTCGTGCCCGATGTGTCGGCTTGCAGGTGAAACGTCTCAACAGCTGCACTCAGCAAGCCCGCTTGTTCATGAAGGCTGGCTGCCGCAGCAGCGGCCTGCTCGACCAGCGCGGCGTTCTGCTGCGTTCCGTGGTCGAGTTGCTGAATGGCATCGGTGACCTGGGTCAAGCCCTGACTTTGCTCGTGGCTGGCAAGTGCGACTTGACCCAGCAGTTCGTTGACCTCGCGGACGCTGGTGACCACGTCTTCGATGATCCTGCCGGCGTCCACCGCAAGCGCCCCACCGTGCTCCACGCGTTCGACGGAACTGCCGATCAGGGTCTTGATTTCCTTCGCAGCGGTGGCACTGCGTTGAGCAAGGGCGCGCACTTCGGTGGCAACTACTGCAAATCCCCGGCCTTGTTCCCCGGCGCGTGCTGCCTCCACCGCAGCGTTCAAGGCGAGGATGTTGGTCTGGAA
>JAGWNX010000106.1 GCA_028872955.1 Acidobacteriota bacterium | reverse complement strand
CGGAGGCTTCGGCGAGAAGAAGCCGTACCGCAAGTCGACGGGCGAGGGCCGTGCGTCGTTTGGCGAGCGCAAGCCGTTTGTGAAGCGTGATGGCGAGTCGCGCGGCGGCTTCAAGGGCGGTAAGAAGCCGTTTACCAAACGTCCCGGAGGCGCCAAGGGTAAGCCACGGCAAGGTGGAGCAGCGGAATGAGTGAGTCGCAGCAGAGCTACCAGCAGCCGGACCTGCCACGCCGTGCGCGTCCTGTGATTGCGATTGATGGGCCTGCGGGCGCCGGCAAGAGCACGCTGGCAGCCCACCTGGCGCGTCGCTTTGGATTCCTGAATCTGGAGACCGGCGCCATGTATCGCGCGCTGGCGCTGAAGGCGATTCAGAACGACTTTGCCTTTGACGAGGAGGAGCCGCTGCTGGAGCTGGCCGAGCGTACGACCATCACCCTGGAGCCGCAGCGCGAGGGCAATCGCGTTCTGCTGGATGGGCAGGATGTCTCGCGCCGCATTCGCGAGAAAGACGTGACTGCAGGGGCTTCGCAGGTGTCTGTGCATCCTCGCCTCCGCGCCTGGATGGTGCTGCAGCAGCGTGCGCTGGGGCAGCAGGGTGGCGTGGTGATGGAGGGGCGCGACATCGGAACAGCCGTGTTTCCTGACGCTGAGGTCAAGATCTTTCTGGATGCAGCGCCAGAGGTGCGCGGCAACCGTCGCTACCAGCAGACGATGCCCATGCAGCCAGCTGAGTCGCCCGTGGGGGCTTCCGGAACCAGCCAGCAGGAGCAGGCCGCGATGCAGGACGCGATCTTGCGCGAACTGCAGGAGCGGGACTACCGGGATCGGAACCGTGCGGAGTCCCCGCTGCGGCCCAGCGCCGATGCGGTGATTCTGGATTCGACCAGCATGACGCTGGATGAGGTGCTGGCACGTGCAGAGCAGATTGTGCGCTCGCATCTGTCGGAAGGTGGGACGCAATCGGCAATTTGAGACGATTGGTGCTGGGTAATGTGCCTCATTTGCACTATTTCTAGTGCATAGGCAACCTTTTTGCATTTTTTTGTGGAAAAATTTGCCAGCTGTGCTAACCTTCACACATCGTTTGGAACAGATTGGTTGTCTGGACTGTTGTAACGTCAAACCCCGATTTGGATCTAGCGGCAAATTCAAAGCATTAAGGAATAAAAGAAAATGGAACAGGGAACAGTGAAGTGGTTTAACGATGCCAAGGGGTTTGGCTTCATCAGCCGTCAGAATGGTGAGGATGTGTTCGTACACTACTCCGCGATCAACACGACCGGCTTCAAGAGCCTGCAGGAAGGCCAAGCCGTTCAGTTCAACGTGGTGAAGGGGCCCAAGGGCTGGCAGGCTTCGGACGTTCAGCCTCTCTAAGCCTTCGCTTCGCGCGACGAACAACTCAAACGATCTAAGTTTGCCGTAAGTAGGTACACAGGATCGAAGCAAGCTATCAAGAGGACGGCTAGCCGTCCTCTTGTGCTTTTAAGTCAACATCCTTTTCTGAAAGATGGCTCTGACTTATGGCTTCGAGCGCGGGCCTCGGAGCTATTTCCTCGAAGGCTACTTTGGCGACTGTTCCACTGTGTTCAGCTCGGGCAGAATCCGGCTGCTGGTGCGGTACTTGCGGTAGTCGGCGTAGGTTACGTCGATGGTACCGTGGAAGCTGTCCACCAGCAGGATGCGCGCCGCGCCGGAGGCGTTCAGCTGAGCGGGTAGCCAGACCTCGTCGTTGATCTTGCGCCACTGCACGTGGAAGTTCGTGTCCTTCTGGATGTTCATCACCAGCCCGGCGCCGATCTTGAAGCTGTTGACGAAGTGGCCATCCACCTGGACGAGGGTTTGGTCTGCCTCATCGATCCACGCTGTGCCGGCCATGTCGCGGATGACCGCCTCTGCGTGGTTGCGCGTGTGGGCGTTAGGATCGCCCTGAAAGTCGACGCGGATGGCGCTGCGCTGGTTGAGCTGGACACGCTGTGGGTGCAGAAACTGGCCCAGCTCCAGCAGTCGCGATACGGTGACCTCGTCGTGTCCGGTGGGGTCTGTCTCCTTGCCGGCGGCATCGGCCCTGGATCTGCGCTCGCTGGCGTGGCGGGCCTCCTTCTCGAGGCGCTGATCCTCCTTGGCCAACTCGTCGGGTGTCAGGTCCTTGCCATCTTTGCGAACCATGCGACGGACCGGCACGCCGTCCAGAACGAAATGATCAAACTCCGCCGTGCTGCTCTTCTTCAGCTGGCCATGACTATCCAGCGTGCGCGACGTGACGAAGGAGTGATAGGTGTAGTCCCGCTGTGCCGCCTCTTCGGCCCGCTGGTGGGCCTCCACTGCCTTGAGCAACGTAGGGATGTCGGGGAGCGGACAGCTGGGGGCTGCGGAGGGTTGCGTCTGGCAGCCTGACGGTGCGGCTTGCACGGCAGCCACGGCTACAGCACCTAGTGCCAACCATAGACCCAGGCCTGCGAGGCTCCGACCCATGCGTTCACTCTAGCATCTTGCTGGCAGTCGCGTGGCCGCTCAAGCGAGTTGCCTCGACGGCCGATGGTGGTACCGAGGCCGGTGTGAACCGGGCAGGTTCGGCAAACGAATTTGCTGACCGATTACCGTTCAGTGGGGCGGCTCGAGGGTCGTACTTCCTGCCAGAAGGGTCTAGCATAGGAGATGCGCGAAACGGCACGACGAGCAGCATTGGAGTGAGGATTGTATGGGCAGCAAGACGGTGGCCGCAGGGGCAGCAGTGAAGGCAAAGGGCAAGAGCAGTGGCGAGCGCGAGGCTGTGTTTGACGTCTTCCGCAGGTGGGGGTACCTGCAGGCGTCACTGGATCCACTAGGGCAGTACCTGCCGCCGGAGCCATTTCCGGTTGCGGTTGCCGAGGGCGACGATGCTGCCGAGGCGCGACGCTACTACTGCGGCACGATTGCCGCTGAGTTCATGCATATCGCGGACCCTGAGCGCCGGGGCTGGCTGCAGCAGCAGATGGAGCGCGGCTACACGGAGACGAAGCAGGCGCATATCCTGACGCAGTTGATCCGCGCCGACCTGTTTGAGCAGGTCATTCAGTCTCGCTACCTGGGCACCAAGCGCTTCTCGCTGGAGGGTCTGACCGTACTGATTCCGTTTCTGGACCGCGTGCTGGAGACGAGCGCAACGCGTGGCGTGAAGAAGGTTGTGCTGGCGATGAGCCATCGCGGGCGATTGAACGTGATGACGAACACGATTGGCCGCCACGCCGAAGAGATCTTTACCAAGTTTGAAGACGTTGACCCGCGCAGCACCATGGGCGGCGGCGATGTGAAGTACCACGTTGGCGCCACGGGCGAATATCACGCGCCGACGGGTGAGGTGGTTGCGCTGCACTTGGCTTCGAACCCAAGCCATCTGGAGGCGATTGACCCGGTGGCGCTGGGCCGCGCGCGCGCCAAGCAACTGCGCCCGGGCGGTACGGGGCGCGCCGGTGTGTTGCCTCTGATTCTGCATGGCGATGCCGCGTTTGCCGGGCAGGGCGTGGTGGCCGAGACGCTGAACATGGCGACGCTTGAGGGCTACCATGTGGGCGGCACGGTGCATGTGATCGTGAATAATCTGCTGGGCTTTACCGCCGTGCCGGAGGAGTCGAACTCGTCGCGCTTCTCGACCGACATTGCGAAGCGGCTGCCGATTCCGATCTTCCATGTCAATGCCGAAGACCCTGACGCTGTGATGCGGGTGGCCACCCTGGCGGCAGAGTATCGCGCGCGCTTCCAGAGCGATATTGTTGTGGACCTGGTAGGCTATCGCCGCCATGGGCACAGCGAGGTGGATGACCCCACCGTGACGCAGCCGCGTCGCTACGCGATCATCAAGGATCATCCGCCGCTCTATCAGCTTTACGCGGTGCGGATTGGTGTTGACCCGGCGGCGGAGGTCAAGCAGATTCAGGCAGAGTTCCTGGCCGAGCAGAAGGCCGCGACCCAGGCTGAGGAGAAGCCGCACATGGCCACCCTGCCTGCCTACTGGGACCCCTACCACGGCGGCGAATTGCAGCCGGAAGACGATGTGGTTACCGGACTGCCCGCAGCGAAGATTGCGGAGCTGGTGAAGCTGACGACAAGCGCTCCTGAGGGCTTCCAGATTCATCCCAAGGTCAAGAAGCTGTTTGAGCAGCGTGAGGAGATGGGTGCCGGCAAGCGCGCCTTTGACTACGGGACGGCAGAGCTGGTGGCCTATGCGTCGTTGCTGCAGGCGGGTACGCATGTGCGACTGACCGGGCAGGACTCGCAGCGCGGTACCTTCAACCAGCGGCATGCCGTGCTGGTGGATGTGGAGACAGAGCGCAAGTACATTCCGTTGCAGCACATTGGCCCGGGCGCGGCGGCGTTTGAGGTGCACAACTCGCTGCTCTCGGAGGCGGCAGTGCTGGGCTTTGAGTACGGCTACTCGCGCGACTACCCGGAGGCGCTGGTGCTGTGGGAGGCGCAGTTTGGCGACTTTGCCAACGGCGCACAGATCATCATTGACCAGTTCATTGCTGCCAGCGAGGCCAAGTGGGGGCTGCTCTCGGGCCTGGTGCTGTTGTTGCCCCACGGGTACGAGGGGCAGGGACCGGAGCACTCCAGCGCAAGGATAGAACGCTATCTGCAACTGGCCGCGAACGACAACATGCAGATCTGCCAGCCCTCCACGGCAGCGCAGTTCTTCCACCTGCTGCGCAGGCAGGCATTGCGTACCTGGCGCAAGCCGCTGGTGGTGTTTACGCCCAAGAGCATGCTGCGGCACCCGGATGCGTCGTCGTCGCTGGAGGATCTGGCGGCGGAGCGCTTCCTGAACGTGCTGCCTGACCATGAGGTGCAGAACCCGCGCCGGCTGCTGGTGTGCAGCGGCAAGATTGGGCACAACCTGCGTGTGGAGCGAGCGCGCCGGAAAGAGACCAGCGTGGGAGTCATCTTCGTCGAGCAGCTGTATCCCTGGCCGGAGGAGGAGCTGCAGGCGGCGCTGGACGAGCATCCTGAGGCGCAGGACATTGTGTGGGTGCAGGAAGAGCCCGCCAACATGGGTGCCTACTCCTACGTGATTCCGGAGCTGCGCCGCATGGCAGGCGATCGAAGCGTCCTCAGCGTCAAGCGCAGTGCCAGCGCCAGCCCGGCGACAGGCTCTGCCAAGGCGCACGAGATGGAAGAGAAGACGCTGATCGATCTGGCATTTGGCGTCTAGACGTGAGGCTTCTCCAGGCTGTTGCTTCTCTGACCGGGAACGAGGAATCTCTTGTACTCAGAGGTCAGATGAACCAGCAATGTCCTGCCCCTTGGACGTTGTACGGTCGAAATTCCTTGTCTCCTGGCCTGGCAGGCCGGGAGGCAGCGCGTGCCGCTGTGGATTTCTTTGATCGCATTAACTGTTCGGTTAAGGGAAGATAGAGAGACACTGGCACGTCTGGCAGGAAGCATCTGCATCTGCAGCCTGGATCGCCCGGGTTGCAGGCCACCAAGTGTGAACAAATTGGCATAGGCCCGGGATAAAAGTTTTCCCATTGGGTCAACGGCAGGGTTGCTCGCCCAGCAGGTACAGGCAGATAAGGCACGTTTGCTTTGGCAAGGAAATTGCTTCCAGGCATAGTGCTAAAGATTTGCAAGGCAGAGACTAGAGGGATTGTTATGCGCCGTCGTTCCATTATGTTGCTTCTGTTTGCGCTGCTGATCGCCAGTTCCGCGACCGGCGTGAGTGCGTCGACAGACTGTCAGCGATGGATCACGGCTTACCGCGCTCAACTGGCCCAGAACAGGGCGATCAAGCGGATGCAGCTGGCGCATGCGCGGGTGAAGCACTACGCCAAGCACAAGCTGGCCGGCTATGTGGCCAAGAAGCCACACCCCGCGCAGCCGAAGGTGATTCGGGTGCATAGTGTGCGTCCACGGTATACCCGCAGGCAGATTCTCGACCGATTCAATCTGCTGTGTGGCGATCTGCCTGAGACGCAGAAGCTGGCGGACAGGCT
>JAGWNX010000105.1 GCA_028872955.1 Acidobacteriota bacterium | reverse complement strand
GGCCGAGCGGGGCATCGTCAGTCGTCAGCTGTATGCGCAGCCAGCGGGGCCAGGTCCGGGCCAGGTCTATGGGCCCATGGCCTGGCGTGAGGGGCAGGCCGGTAACGCGAGCCACCCGGCAAGCACTGCGGCAGTGCGTGGAGGCAGCCTCGGCGGCCACGCGCAGGGCGGAGCACCGGCTGGCGGCGGAGCAGCGAGCGGAGGCTTTGGCGGCGGCGGTGGAGCCGCGAGCGGAGGCTTTGGTGGTGGTGGCGGCGGTGGACACGCTGGCGGTGGTGGGCCGGCAGGGGGCGGTGGTGGCGGGCATCGCTAGCCCGATGCAACCGCAGCTGAGAGGCTGACGAGTCGGAGCCTGCCCAAGCGTCCTGACCCGGTGTCAGGCCCAGCGTCAGGCCCAGCGTTCAGGCCCAGCGTTCAGGCCCAGGTGTCCCTAGGTTCATCTGCCTCTGGACACCTGGAAATATGGGCCTAATTCCAATCGCTCAGACGTTGAACTTGAAGAAGAGGATGTCGCCATCGCGGACGACGTACTCCTTGCCCTCGGACCGCAGCAGGCCTTTCTCCTTGACGGCTTGTTCGCTGCCGTACTTGAACAGGTCGTCGCAGTGGTAGCAGTCGGCCTTGATGAAGCCCTTCTCGAAGTCGGTGTGGATGACGCCCGCCGCGCCGGGTGCCTTGGTGCCTCGCAGAATCGTCCAGGCGCGAACCTCCTGCACACCGGCCGTGAAGTAGGTGATGAGATTGAGCAGCGCGTAGGCGGCGTGGATGAGGCGGTTCAGGCCGGGCTCCTCCAGCCCCATCTCTTTCAGGAACTCCGTTCGCTCGGCGGGCTCCAGCTGCGCGATCTCGCTCTCCATGGCGCCGCAGATGCGCACCACCTGCGAGCCCTCTTCGCTGGCGCGCTGCTCGACGACATCCACCCAGGGATTCGGGCCGTTCAGGCCGCTCTCGTCGACGTTGGCGACGTAGAGCATGGGCTTTGCCGTGATGAGGTGCAGGTCGCGGGTGTAGGGGCGTTCCTCGTCCGTCAGGTCGGCGGTACGGGCGGGCTTGCCGGCCTCCAGCGCGGCCTTGAGCTTCACCAGAGCGGCGTGCTCGGTCTTGATCTTGTGGTCGGCGGAGGGGTTCTTGGCCAGCTTCTCGGTCTTGGCGTGGCGCTTCTCCACGGTATCCAGGTCGGCCAGCAGCAGCTCGGTGTTGATGATGTCGATATCGTGCAGCGGATTGACGCCGCCCGCCACGTGGACCACTTCGGGGTCTGCAAAGCAGCGAACGACGTGCAGAATCGCGTCCGTAGCGCGGATATGGCCCAGGAACTGGTTGCCCAGGCCCTCGCCCTTGGAGGCGCCTTCCACCAGGCCCGCAATGTCGATGAACTCCATGGTGGTGGGGACGATGGACTTGGGCTTGACGAACGCGGTGATGCGATCCAGCCGGGTGTCTGGCACGGTGACCACGCCGGTGTTCGGATCAATGGTGCAGAAGGGGTAGTTCGCCGCCTGGGCCTTGGCCGAGGTAAGGGCGTTGAAGATGGTGGACTTGCCGACGTTCGGCAGCCCTACGATTCCGCAGTTCAAAGGCATGTTGTGGGTTCCTTGGCTCTATCTTTCATTGAAACACGACGGCGGGAGCGGGGAAAGGCAGCCGCTGGTTGCGTCCTGCGGTTGCGATCGCAGGCTGGCCGCGCGTGAGCGTGACGGGTCAGGCTGTGTGCTGCAGGTCAGAGAGCCGGGCAAAGCACTCGGCCGTGGCCAGGGTGACGGCCTCGGGCGTCATGTTCAGCTCGTGGCTGATCTCCAGCACGGCAGGGGTGTCTGCGGGGAAGCTGGCGAGCTGCCGCGCGACGTTGGCCCAGGCGATGGAGCCCTGGTTGGCGAGACCGGCCAGGTTGGGCCACAGATGGTCGTCCTTCAGCCCGTTGTTGTCGTGCAGGTGGAAGGCGTGGACGCGCGGACGCAGCAGCTCAATGGCCTCGTCGATGCCGTGCTCGCTGGTCAGGTGGGCGTGGCCCAGGTCCAGCGCCAGGCCGACGGTGTCAAAGTGCCCGGTGTGCAGAATCTCCAGCAGATGCTCCGGCGTGGTCACCTCATTGGGCAGGTTCTCCAGCAGCACCTTGACGCCCAGGCCGTGGGCAAACGCCTTGACGTGCTCGATGGCCGTGAGTGAGTTCTCGATGGCGCGCAGGTTCCAGGCGTCACCCTTCAGGCCCAGGTGCAGGGTGATGGCGGCAATGGGGATCTGCTCGGCAGACTCCAGGGCGCGTTTCACCTCGTCCATGGCGTCGATGCGGCGGGCCTTCTCCGGGTCAATCAGGTTGAGCGTGGGGGGCACGTGGCGCGACCAGTGCGAGGCCGAGGACTCCGCAAAGATGGGCTGATGCAGCAGTGCCGTGGTGCCCGTGTCGCGGAACCAGTTGGCGATCTCGCGGACGATGGCGCGGTCTGTGTAGTCGAAGTGGTGGCGCGCCGCAAACAGCTCCACGCAGGTGGCGCCGCCGGCGCGCATGGCGTCCAGCAGGCCGGGGTGCAGGCGCTGCTGCAGAAAGACGTGGGTGGAGACGGCTGCTTGCATCGTTAACCAAAGTTACAACAATGGGATGCTGTTGATGTACCCCACAGGTTGGCAGAGCAGGTGCACGAGCGTGCGGCTTTGTGTAAAACTGCCACGGCCGGGCTACTGCGTCGTTGCGGCAATTTGAGGATGTTCAAGGGAGTCGCAAGATGCGTGAGCTTGCAGTGCGTGGGATGGTGGCGGGGCTGGTGCTGGGGGCGGTGCTGGCGGCGGGTGCCCAGGCAACGAGCCCGGCGGGCAGCCAGACGAAGGGCCTGCAGACGGGCTCGGGCCTGGTGAACGGGTACCAGCCCACCTGGTGGAAGAGTGCCGTGGTCTATCAGGTCTATCCGCGGTCGTTCCAGGACTCCAACGGCGACGGCATCGGCGACCTGCGCGGCATTACCGCACGGCTGGACTACCTGCACGGGCTGGGTGTCGATGTCCTCTGGCTGAGTCCGCACTACGACTCGCCCAACGCCGATAACGGCTACGACATTCGCGACTATCGCAAAGTCATGACGGAGTTCGGCACCATGGCGGACTTTGACGCGCTACTGGCCGGCATCAAGGCACGTCACATGAAGCTGATCATTGATCTGGTGGTGAACCACACCAGCGATGAGCACCACTGGTTTGTCGAGAGCCGCCAGAGCAAGAACAACCCGTATCGCGACTACTACATCTGGCGGCCGGGCAAGGTGGGGCCAGACGGCAAGAGGATGCCGCCGAACAACTATCGCTCGGCGTTCTCCGGCTCGGCCTGGCAATATGACCCGCAGACCGGCGAGTACTACCTGCACCTGTTCGCCATCAAGCAGCCAGACCTGAACTGGGAGAACCCGAAGGTGCGGCAAGAGGTCTACAGCCTGATGCGCTTCTGGCTCGACAAGGGCGTGGACGGCTTTCGCATGGACGTGATTCCGTACATCTCCAAGCAGCCGGGGCTGCCGGACCTGACGCCGGCGCAGCAGCAGCACCCTGACCAGGTGTTTGGCAATGGACCACGACGCGATGAGTTTCTGCAGGAGATGAACCGCGAGGTGCTCTCGCACTACGACGTGATGTCTGTGGGCGAGGCTGCCGGTGTGACTCTGGCGCAGGAGCCGGCGCTGGTGGATGACCGCCGCCATGAGTTGAACATGATCTTCAACTTCGACGCCGTGCGCATCAACCGCGATGGCAAGCAGTGGAAGGACTGGACGCTGCCCGGGCTGAAGGCCATCTACGCCCAGCATGCCGCGCAGCTGGACACGCACAGCTGGGACACCGTCTTTCTGTCGAACCACGATAACCCTCGCCTGGTCTCGAGCTTCGGCGATGACCGGCCGGAGTACCGCGTAGCCTCGGCCAAACTGCTGGCCACCATGCTGATGACGCTGCGCGGCACGCCGTTTGTCTACCAGGGCGATGAACTCGGCATGACCAACTACCCGTTCCAGAGCATCAACGAGTACAACGACATTGAGGCGAAGAACGGCTGGCAGGAGGACGTGCTGGGCGGCCACGTTCCTGCGGCAGACTACCTGGCCAACCTGCGCCGCATGAGCCGCGACAACGCCCGCACCCCCATGCAGTGGGATGCCACGGCCAACGGCGGGTTTACCACGGCGGCCAAGCCCTGGCTGGCGGTCAACCCGAACTTCACCACCATCAATGCCAGCGCGGAGCTGGCCGACCCGGACTCCGTGTACCACTACTACGCGCAGGCAATTGCGCTGCACCATCGCGCACCGGCGCTGGTCTACGGCGACTACCGGGACCTGGACCCCACCAATCCGCAGGTGTTTGCTTATACTCGCACCCTGGGCCAGGAGCGTTACCTGGTGGTGCTCAACTTCAGCGAGAAGCCGGCGGAGTTTGCGCTGCCGCCGGGCGTGCGGGCAGACCGCCTGGTGCTGGGCAACCTGCACACCGCAGCGGCGGAGACGGGCCCGCTGCACCTGCAGGGCTGGGAGGCCCGGGTCTACCAGTACTAACGCGACCCGCAGCGCACACGACGGCAGTACAAGGAGACAGAACCGCATGATGCAGAGGAAGCACGCAGCAAAGTACGTACTGGTGGCCATGGGCCTGGTCTGGCCCGCTCTGGCACAACAGCCCGCGCAGTCGTCACCTGCAACGGCCACGCCCAAGCCCGATGCGGCAGCCCAGCAGGCGGCGGAGCTGGCCGCCGCGCGCACCAAGCTGAACGACTGGCCACAACTGGGCCGCTACCGTGCAGAGAACGCATCGCTGGCGGCGCCGACGGCCGGAGAGCAGCGCGTGGTCTTCTACGGCGATTCAATCACCGACGCCTGGGGCCGGCGTCCGAACACGGGTGAGTTCTTTCCCGGACGTCCCTACGTCAACCGCGGCATCAGCGGCCAGACGACGGCGCAGATGGTGGTTCGGTTTGAGCAGGATGTGGTGCGTCTGCAGCCTGCCGTGGTGCTGATTCTGGCCGGAACCAACGATGTGGCGGGCAACACCGGGCCCATGACACCCGAGATGACGATGGACAACTTCCGCGCCATGGTGGCCATCGCGAAGCAGAACCACATCCGCGTGGTGCTGGCGTCCATCCTGCCCGCCTCCGCGTATCCATGGAAGCCCGGCGTGCAGCCGGCGGAGCCGATCCGCGAGCTGAACCGGCAGCTGCAGGCGCTGTGTGCGGAGCAGGGTCTGGTCTACGTGGACTACTACGATGCCATGACCAATGCCGCAGGCGGACTGGATAAGGACCTGGCCAGCGATGGTGTGCATCCCACCGCCAAGGGCTACGCGATCATGGCGCCGCTGGCCGAGAAAGGTATCGCCGCGGCACTGCAGCGGTAAGCGAAGGGACGGCTGCGGGCCGATTCGGTGCATACTGGAGAGAGATGCCACGAACCACCAGCAAACAGCGCAGCGCAGCCGCCTCTTCCGCCAGCCGGCGGATTCGCGAGCATGCGGGCCGTTTTATTGAAGCGCTGGACACCGTGATGCACCGGGACATGCAGACTCCGAAGGAGCACGTGGAGGCGATGCTGAACATCACGCCGCCCGAGTTTCGCAGCCTGTTCTGGCTGGGCCGACATGGCACCGCGGTGATGAGCGACTTTGCCCAGGGGATTGCCGTACCGCTCAGCACAGCCACGCGCATTGTGAACCGTATGGTGAAGAAGGGCCTGGTGGTGCGCCGCCGGAGCGAGAAGGATCGTCGCCTGGTGGAGGTTGACCTGAGCCCGATCGCTTACGAGCACAAGGCCCGGTTTGAAGAGCACCGGCTGGGCGTGATCAGCAAACTGGTGGAGACGCTGACCCAGGAGGAGCGCGAGACCATGCTGGGCCTGCTGGAGAAGGCCGTGCTGCTGAGCGTGCCGGGCCCTGCCGAGCCTCATTCCTGAGGATGGCTGACCGGGCTTTGTACCCCCCTGCAAGTTTTTTTTGAGTCTTTCCTTG
>JAGWNX010000194.1 GCA_028872955.1 Acidobacteriota bacterium | reverse complement strand
AGCCGAGGGCGCAGTACCGCGAATCCTGTTGAGTAAGTGCAATCCGCATAGGACTCGGTAACAGCGGAGACGGCCTTCAAGTAAGTCCGAACCGTCGAGATCACAACGTCGCCCGTTTTGGCCCTGCGCCTAGCCCGTGAAGGCGCATCCGCAAAGCGCATCTCTGCCACTTCCGCAATGCCGTCCGTGTGATTGACGGACGATATGTCCACGTAGCGCAGCATCTGGTCGGGCTGCACATTCTCGGGCAGGGAGTCGTCGTTGCATGACGCCACGCGGCAGATGGGCTTGACCTCCCAATGCTCCGGCACGCTACCAATCCACTCGATGCCCGACTCCTTGTACGACGGGTACGGCTTGTAGTGGCTCATGCCGTGCTCTCCCCGCCTTCCGTCGCCCGGTACGCCTGATGCGGATGATTGGGCTGGTCCGGGCGTGTATAGGCCAGCACACCGGCCTGGACCAGCGGGCGCAGATGCTGGGTAGCCACGTAGTCCGGAGTCCGCCCCAGCAGGGCTGCCAACTCGGACGCCTGCCAAGGTTGGTGCCGGCACAGGGCAATGATGGCTGCCTGCATCGCGGCTGGCGGCGCGCGCCGGCCAAGCGAGACGACCTGCTCGCGCAGGTCCTTCGGCAGCGCAGCCCAGTGGGGGTTACTGGTTAAGGCTTCGAGGTTCCTGGATAAGGCTGGGAGGTTGCTGGATAAGCCTTCAGGGTCACTGGACAAGTCAGCTTCCTCGTCGCTACCCAGCAACCACGGGGTGGTCTGGTAGTAGGTTCCGGACCCGCGCCCCTTCTGCTCCAGGAGGCCGGCATCGCGTAGACGGCGAAGCGCCTGACTGGCGCTCAGTGTATCGACCCGATTCAGCCCGCGATACATGGCGTTGTCGATCGCGCCCTGCTCTCGGACCGCCACCAGCGCCCGCGCCTCTTCGCCCGACAGGTGTAGGTCGCGGAAGCGGCTGAGCCACTGCACGGCCTCTTCGCTCAGGAAGTGCTGGAAGTAATAGCGGGCAACGAAAGCATCGTTGCTGCGCAGCGACTCAAACAGTGGCGGCTCAAGGCCCGCGTCTACCATCATCTCGCGCATG
>JAGWNX010000193.1 GCA_028872955.1 Acidobacteriota bacterium | reverse complement strand
CGTAGAAGCCGCGATGCCGCAGCAGGACGGAGTAGATAGGTTGACCGCTGGTGACAGGGGCCAGGTTCACCTGCGTCTGGGTGGAGCCGCGGCGCAGCCGGTTATAGGGAAACAGCAGCCAGACCACACACCAGATGAGGCCCATCGAACCGGTGGCAATAAACGCCGCATGCCAGCCGAACCGCGCTGTGACGGCGGCGATCAGAATCGGCGCAACAAAGGCCGAGGCGTTGGAGCCGGAGTTGAACAGGCCGGTGGCCAGGGCGCGCTCCTCGGTGGGGAACCACTCCGTGGTGGCCTTGATGGCGGCGGGGAAGTTGCCGGACTCGCCCAGCCCCAGGAAGATGCGCGCGATGCAGAAGCCCGCGACGCTGCCGACGATGGAGTGGCTGATGGACGCGCAGCCCCACATGAGAATGGCGACGGCATAGCCAGTCCTGGTGCCCAGCTTGTCGATGATGCGACCGGCAAACAGGAAGCCGACGCCGTAGGCGATCTGGAAGCAGATAAGGATGCGGCCGTAGTTCAGGTCATAGGCCAGCTGGTGGGTGTGGTCCAGCCCCGGAACCCAGCCCATAAAGGGCAGATGCAGCAGCGGCTCGATCAGCGAGAAGACCGAGCGATCCATGTAATTGATGGTGGTTGCGAGAAACAGCAGCGCGCAGACGAACCAGCGGATGCTGGAGGTGGCGGGCGCCTGGGTGGTGTATCCAACCGGGGAGTCAGTGGCAGGGGTCGTCGACATTACAGAGGCTCCGGGTGTAAAAGTGGTATGACCAAAATGGCCGGTTGGAGGTTGCTGACGGTGCAATCGTGCCGCAGGCGTACCGTGCATGAGGATAGACGGTCACAGGATAGAGGTGTCAAGCGGGATGAGGGAAAATTGGCGGACTGGTACGTCCACGGCGTGCGGATTGCTGCCGAGGCAGGGTAGGTTGCGGGCAGGGATAGTGCTGCTGGCCATGTTGGTGAGTGCGGGACAGGCCGTGGCTGGGCAGCATAAGCCGGAGCTTCGGGTGGCCGCTGCGGGCGCGCCGTTTCACACCATCCAGCAGGCGGTGGATGCCGCGACGGAGACGGGGGCGGTGGTGC
>JAGWNX010000043.1 GCA_028872955.1 Acidobacteriota bacterium | reverse complement strand
CTGCGCTATGGCAAACCTGGTCAGCTCACCGAATCGCCTGGAGGCCCTCTCAGACGGCGTCATCGCCGTCATCATCACCATCATGGTGCTGGAGCTGCATGTGCCGCGCCAGAACGGGCTTGCCGGACTGCGCGTCATTCTGCCGACGCTCGGCGTCTATGCGCTTTCGTTCTGCTTTGTGAGCGTGTATTGGGTCAACCACCACCACCTCGTCCATCGCGCCGAGCAGGTGGACCAGGCCATCCTGTACTCCAACCTCTTCTTCCTGTTCAGCCTCTCGCTTACGCCGTTCTTCACGGCGTACGTCATCGACAAGGCGTACGACTCGTTTTCGGTGCTGCTCTACATCCTCACCATGATTGCCACCGGCCTGTCGTTTCTGCTGTTGCGGCTCGCCATTGGCAGGCGGCTGCGACGCCAGCAGCAGCTGCAGGTGGAGGATCGTGCCGCCGAGATCAAGCACTGGGCCTCGCTGGGCCTCTACCTGCTTGCGATTCCTCTCGATATCCACTACCCGCTGGCAGCGCTCGGCATTCTGGTGCTGGTCATGGTCATCTGGATCTACCCAACGGCACCACCGACCCTGGTGAACTGCCCGTCTTCGGTTGTGCCGCAGAGCGAGGAGACATCTCCGCTTGCCTAGACAATCTGCCCCGCAGGTCGGTTACGTTCTCTGGCTGAAAGGCTGATACTTTAGGCACGGTAAGATGAAGTTCTGCGAGGTACTGCTCTCATGACTCCTCCTCGTCGTCTCTGCAGCGGTTGCTGCCGCACGCTGGCCCTGCTGGCGATATTGCTCTCTGTCGCTGCCATGGGCACAGCCCAGACACCGGCAACGGCCGACCCCGCCAACCCGCTGCACACCGCATCGCGCCAGGAGCTGGACGTGGTGAAGGTGCTGCTGGCGCAGGAGGACGCCTGGAACCGGGGAGACCTGGACGCCTTTGCCGCCAGCTACAAGAACTCGCCCGACACCCTCTTTGTGACCAACCAGATCAACCACGGCTTTGCCGGCCTGCTGGAGGAGTATCGCAAGGAGTACCCGAGCAAGGCGGCCATGGGCACGCTCTCCTTCGCCGAGATTGAGGTGCACACCCTGGATGACCGCTTCGCCGTCTGCGTCGGCCGCTACGCACTGGAGCGCGCGAAGAAGTTTGGCGGAGATGCCCAGGGACTCTTCTCGCTGGTGCTGGAGAAGACCTCGACCGGATGGAAGATCGTGCTGGATCACTCGACGTAGTCCACACGGGCAAAAATAATCCAACCCTCGCACTACCCGCCGCATCTCCGTTAGGTCACGTACACCACCCGCCCCACGAAAGGTCGACCATGCCGCAGATCTCCCGCCGTAGCTTCCTGCAGACCGCCACCCTGACCGCCACCGCCGCCTGGCTGGCTCCGCGGACCATGTTTGCCGCCGATGATCCGATTGCGCAGATGCGCGCCGGCGGCATCACCGCCAAGATCACCACCCAGGCGCTGCGCCGCAACGTGAGCGTGCTGATGGGCTCCGGCGGCAACATCGCCGTGCTGGCCGGCCCGGATGGCAAGCTGCTGGTTGACTCCGGCTTTGCCACCTCGCGCCCCCAGATTGCGCAGGCGCTGGCAGCCATCAGCTCTGCACCGCTGACCACGCTGGTGAACACGCACTGGCACTTTGACCATACCGACGGCAACGAGTGGCTGCACGGCGCCGGCGCCACGATTGTGGCTCACCAGAACACGCTGACCCGCCTGAGCACCACACAGCAGATCGCAGCCTTCGGCGCGACGTTCCCGCCCTCGCCCGCCGGTGCCCTGCCCACCATCACCTTTCATAGCTCCAAGTCGCTCTCCAGCAACGGCGAGTCGCTGGCCCTGACCCACTACGAGCCCGCCCACACCGATACCGACATCTCGGTCTACTTCACGGAGGCCGACATCCTGCACTGTGGCGACACCTGGTTCCACGGCGTCTATCCCTTCATCGACTACTCGACCGGCGGCAACATCAACGGCATGATTCTGGCGGCGCAGCGCAACCTGGCCACAGCCTCTGCCAAGACCATCCTCATCCCGGGCCATGGCCCCGTAGGCAACCGGCAGGACCTCGCCGCTGACCTGAACATGATGACCACCATCCGCGACGCCGTGGCCGCGCTGAAGCAGCAGGGCAAGTCTGCCGACGAGGCCGTGGCCGCCAAGCCCACCGCCGCCTTTGATGCAAAGTACGGCGTGGGTGGCATTGTGCCGCCGGACAACTTCGTCCGCCTCGTCTACCAGGGCGTCTAAGCAGCCCACCCGTCCCGCACAAACAGCAGGGGCCGAGCACTGTGCTCGGCCCCTACTGTTTGTGCCTTGCGATCCGTTGGTCAGACCGTCAGAATCTCTTTCTCCTTCGCCTTGAACAACTCTTCAATGCGCTTGATCTCGGCGTCGGTCATCTGCTGCACCTCTTCGTTGGCGCGCTTCTCATCGTCGGCAGAGATCAGCTTGTCCTTGGCGGCCTTCTTGATCTGGTCGTTGCCGTCGCGGCGGATGTTGCGGATCGCCGTCTTGTGGTCTTCCAGCACCTTGTTGAGCTGCTTCACCACGTCGCGGCGGCGCTCCTCGGTCATAGGCGGTACGGGTACGCGGATCACCTTGCCGTCGGTCATGGGATTCAGGCCCGTGCTGGACGTGCGAATCGCCTTCTCGATGGCCGACACCATGCCCTGGTCGTAGGGCTGTACCAGGATCAGCGTCGGCTCGGGCGTGCTGACCTGCCCCATCTGCACGACGGGCGTCTCCGTCCCGTAGTAGTCCACCTTGATCTGATCCAGCATGTGCACGTTGGCACGGCCGGTGCGGGTCGCCAGCAGATGCCCGCGAAAGTCCTCCACCGTTGCGTCCATCTTCGCCTTCAGTTGCTGGTGCGTTGCCTTCAACGCCTCCATCATCGCCATTGCAGAAGCCATACGTTCTCCTCGAAAACCAACGTCACCCATTTTATTCGATTGGACGGCTTTGCCGCCGTTGGGCGAGCAGGGAGTGCGCCGCCTAAAGCGTCAACGCGCGCAGCCGACGGCAGGCGTCGTCCAGGTCGGAATCCTTCTTGGCAAAGCAGAAACGCATCAACTGCTCTCCCTGACCGGAGCCCGGCGCAAAGAACGCCGAACCGGCCACCGCCGCCACCCCCGTCTGGGCCAGCAGCCAGCGGGCCTTCTGCGCGGCGCGCTCCCCGGGCAGGGCGGCCACGTCGGCCAGCACGTAGTACGCTCCATCGGGCACCTGCGGCGCCAGGCCCGCCGCACGCAACGCCTGCACCATGCGGCCACGCTTGCCTTCGTGCTCCGTGGCCAGGTTGCGGTAGAACGACTCGGGCAGCTGCTCCAGCCCATCCGCCACGCCATGCTGCAGCGGAGCCGGAGCGCACACATACAGCAGATCGTGGAAGTAGTTGATCGCGCCCATCCACTTCGCATCCGCCACCAGATAGCCCAACCGCCAGCCCGTCACCGAGAAGGTCTTCGAGAAGCCCGAGATCAGCACCGTGCGCTCGCGCATCCCGGGCAGCATGGCCGGGCTGATGTGCTGCGCGTCGCCATACAGAAAGTGCTCGTAGATCTCGTCGCTGAAGATGAACAGATCAAACTCCTGGGCGATCGCTGCCAGTCCTTCCACCTCGGCCCGCGTAAACACTTTGCCGGCCGGGTTCGAGGGCGTATTCAGCACCATGGCCCGGGTGCGCGGCGTAATGGCAGCGCGCACCGCAGCCAGGTCGAGCCGCCACTCCGGTGCCTGCAGCGCCACCGGCACAGGCACCGCGCGCAAGGACTGGAACATGTTGGCGTGGTAGCCGTAGAACGGCTCAAAGACCAGTACTTCATCCCCGGCGTTCATCAGCGCCATGGCCGCCGCGTGGAAGGCTCCGGTCGCGCCGCTGGCCACCATCACCTCGCGCTCCGGGTCTGGCGTCAGGCCGTGGGTCCTCTCCACCTTGGCGGCAATCGCACGGCGCAGCCGCTCGATGCCATCCATGCGGGTGTAGATGTTCAGGCCGTCGCGCATGGCCCGTTGCGCGCCCTCCATTACCACCGCCGGCACCTCGGTGTCGCAGACGCCCTGCGCCAGGTTCACCCCGCCCAGCCGATCGCACTCGGCCGTCATGGCCCGAATCTCACTCTGCACCACACGCGGCGCCAGCTCGCTGATCGCCAACCCGCGCGACATCACCTCTGCCTGTTGCATCCTGTCTCTGCTCCTGCGGCGCTGCCTGCGCGCAGTGCCAGTGTAGTCGCTCGCCCGGCACCCCACGCAACTGCACCTGCGGTCAACGATGGAGCGGTCGAAGCGCCCACAGCCGCCCGGGCGAGGCCGGCACTGCCAACGCTGCCGTGGGCGCGGCAGAGGACAGCGCGTACACGCGGTAACTGGCATTCTGCAGCGCCAGCCGATACTCCTGGCCCAGCCGCCGGGTTACGAACTGCCGGAACCCGGGATCGGTGGCCATGTGCTGCTCCATCAGGCGCTGCCCCAGCCCGCCCAGCACAATCGTTTGCGGCTGTGTCCCGGTGGCGTACCCCAGCTGCCAGTCCTCCTCCATGCCGCTGTAGAAGCCAAAGCGGTAGGCAAACTCTGCCGGTGCCAGCAGCGTGGTGCCTGTGTTGCCCGGCACCGCAGGCTCGGACTCCAGCAGATGCAGCACGGCGAAGTAGTCGCTGAGCCCGCGGCCCGCAGCCCGATACTGACGCAAGGTCGTGCCCGCCTGCACCCCAACCAGCAGCACCACCGCCGCCGCAACTGCCCAGCCCGGCAGCCAACGTACCCGCCGCAGCGCCAGCAGCGAGACCGCCAGGCACATGGCCAGCACCGGAATGGTGTGCACCAGGTAGAACTCGCGCTTCAAGCTCTCCAGCAGGGTCAGTTCCAACACGTACAGATAGCCCACCATGCCGATGGCAGCCAGCTCCAGGCGGCGACCGCGCCAGGCAGCCGCCAGCATGGCCAGCAGCCCGGCCAGGTAGGCCAGCGGTGCCACGGCGGAGTGGTAGCGCGCCAGGTAGCGCACCTTCAGCTCCTGCTTGATGGCCTGCACCGGATGCAGCAGCATGCTGAAGCGTCCCTGCGCGCCGGAGTCTGCCTGCAGACCATGCATGTTGCCCACAAACTGCGATACAAAGCTGCTGCGGTCGCGCTGGATGTACATGCCCCACGCCAGCAGCACCGCGGCGTAGGGCGCAACGGCCAGCAGCAGCAGGCTGAGGCGCATCCGCCGCGCGTCCAGCAGCAGCATCAGTGCCCACAGGCTGGTGGCCGGCAACACGCCGTAGGGATGCGTCATGCAGGCCAACGCACCCAGCGCATGGGCCACCCCCACCGCCAGCGGTAATGAACGGTGACGCAGCGTGACATACACCGCCAGCCCGCCCAGCCCTAGCAAGGCACACAGCATATCCATGCGACCCTGGGCCGACAGCCGGATCAGCTCGCTATCGACCGCCGCCAGCAACACCGCCAGCAGCGCAGCACCGGAGCCCGCCAGCCGACGTACCAGTACAAACAGGCACAGCAACACGCCCACACCACACACCACCGTGAGCATGCGCTGCGCCACCAGGCTGAAGCCGAACACCGCGTACCAGGGAGCCTGCACCAGCCCATACAACGGCATGGTCCAGTAGGTGTGCCGGGCGATGCCATCCAGCCACATTCCCTTGCCCTGCAGCACGGGCGTGCCCAGCGTGTGCCGCACCAGCAGGTCCACCGCCGGATTCGCAAACCAGGCCTCGTTGTTATTGGGTCGAACGCGCAACACAAACGCCACAGACAACGTGACGTACCACGCCAGCATCGCCAGCAGCGCCAGCCCCTGCCACCGGCTCACCCGTTGCTCTGACTCCACGCGACTCTCTCCTGGGCAAATCTGCATTGCAGCGCGCGAGAAGCCTGGAAGCGGTCGCGCCTGCAACGCTCTTAACCTTGTAAGAGATTAGCCTGAGTTTGTCGATGCGCCCAGAGGATCGCCAATGAACTTCCGATCAATCCTGCGGCCACGGCAGATCTTGCAGCTGGCGCAGGGCAGCGGCTCAGGCCAGCCCGGTCGCCTCAGACTGCTCCTGCGCGTGGTAGCTGGAGCGCACCAGCGGTCCACTCTCCACGTGCTTGAAGCCCATCTGCAGCGCTTCGTGCTTCAGAAACGCAAACTCCTCGGGCGTGTAGTACCGCGTCATCGGCAGATGATCCCGGCTCGGTCGCAGATACTGGCCGATGGTCAGAATGTCGACCCGGCGATCGGCCAGGTCGCGGAAGACGGCGAGCAGTTCGTGCATCTCCTCGCCCATGCCCACAATAATGCCTGTCTTGGTTACAATCTGGTCGCCGTCGCGGTCCTGGAACATGCCGGCTGCCAGCTCCTTGGCGCGGCGCAGAAACTCCAGCGAGCGCTCGTACCGGCCGCCGCTCTTGGCCACACGGTACAGCCGCGGCACGGTCTCGATGTTGTGGTTCAGAATCTCTGGCCGCGCGGCCACGACCAGCCGCAATGCCTCGTCCACGCCCTGAAAGTCCGGCGTCAGCACCTCCACCCGTGTGCCCGGCGACTGCAGCCGAATCTCCTCAATCACGCGCACAAAGGCCTGCGCAGCACCCAGGTTGTCGTCGTCGCGGTTGACGCTGGTGATGACCGCGTGGGCCAGCCCCAGCTGCGCCACGGCATAGGCTACGCGACGCGGCTCGTCCTGGTCGATCGGCTCCGGCTTGCCCTTGGGCACGGCGCAGAAGCCGCAGCGCCGCGTGCACAGGTTGCCCAGCATCATGAAGGTTGCGGCCTTCTGGTTCCAGCACTCGCCGATGTTGGGGCAGTGCGCGCTCTCGCACACGGTGTGCAGGTTCAGCTCGCGCGCCATCTTCTTCAGGCTGTGGAAGGTCTCGCCCATGGGCGCTTTGGCCTTCAGCCAGGCCGGCTTGGCCGTCGGCTTGCGCGGCGTCAGGTCTATCTGGACCAGATCGGCGTTCGTGGCGGCACCGGGCGGAGTCATGCCTCTATTCTACCCGCTGGCCGCAGAAAGCCGCATCAGCGCAGTCGTTCCCTGACCTCGGCCCTTACCAGGTAAAGGAAAAAAACCATCTCAAACAGGCCGCGCACGATAAAAAACGCCACATGGGTGCGGGTAAAGAAGTACATATCCCCCACGGAGAGCAGCACGCTGCCGCCCAGCACCAGCGCCCAGCCCCAACGATAGAGCCGCAGCAGCCCGAAGATGCCGGCCGCCAGCATGGTGCACAGCATGAGCACACCATACCGGGCCACTCCGTTGCCAAACCCGCCGCTCACCGCGCCATAGACGTTCACCATGGTGAGGAAGAGCAGAAACATGCAGATGGCCGCCACGCCGGGCAACATGCCCTGCACCCGGGGTGGGGTGGTACGGGCCTGCTGTGGCTGGTCGGCTGGCACTCGGTTCTCGTCCACGGTCACACGTCTCCTTCGATCTCTACTGCCAGGAACACTGCGGCAAACTTACAGCGTGTGCAGGTAGGCCAGCACGTCCGCCACATCCTGCGGATCCATGCTGCTGCCCACCGGAGGCATCATGTTGCGCCCGTGCTGGATGGTTGCCATCACCCGCTCATCGGTAGCAGCGGCGCCACTGGGCAACGCCTGCTTTTTGAAGACGCCCAGCAGCGATGGGCCGTGCAGATCGCCACGTTGCCGGTCATAGTGGCAGACACCACAGCGCGCCTGGAAGACGGCGTGCCCGCGCATCTGCTGGTCGTTCAACTGGCTAAGCGGCGTGGGCGGCGGGGTGGAGTTGCAGCCGGCCAGGGCGGCTGCAGCCAGAGTCGTTGCCAGGACGGCTGCCAGAGTCTTCCCCCGGGGCGTTCCTGCAAGCATCGTGCGCACTGCTTGTGTCTTGGTCACACCGCTATTCTCGCATCTCCGGCGCACTGGCAGGCAAGGCCCTAGTAGGTTGCGGCGATCGCCGCCACGACCCGATCCATCGCCTCCCGCTCGGCCCTGGAGCCGGGCAGGTGGTCGCCCACCATGACGGCAAAGGCTACGGTGTGTCCACTGGCGGCCACCACGTAGCCGGCCAGCGCGCGCGTCTCGGCCAGCGTGCCGGTCTTCGCGAAGACGCGTCCGGTCAGCGGCTGCTCGGCAAAGCGAGACCGCAGCGTGCCATCCACGCCGCCCACCGGCAGGCTCTGCTTCCATACCTCAAACCAGGGCTGGGATGCGGCGTAGACCAGCAGTTGCACCAGGGCCTGCGGCGTGGCCCGGTCATGCCCGCTCAAGCCGCTTCCATCCTCCAGCCACAGCTCGCCGGGCGCGACGCCCGCGTCCCGGGCAAACTGCCGCAGCACGCGTACGCCCTGCGTGTTACTGCCCTCGCTGCCAAACTCCTTGCCCAGGTGGCGCAGCAGCAGCTCCGCGTGCAGGTTCTCACTCACTTTGTTGGTCAGCACCACGTCCTCCGCAACGGTCGGCGAGGCGTTCTGCAACACCACGGGGCAGCCGGCGCGGCAGACCTGTGGCACGGGTGGCGTGGAGGGCGCAGGCGGCACCACAGCTGCCGCACCCAGGCTCTCCGGAGTTGTGGGCAGGTGCAGCGGCTCCAGCACCGCGCTACGCAGCCCCTGGCCAGACTGCGGCCAGGCATGACGCGCCTGCGGCCGACCCTGAACGACCACGCCGCGCTGCCGCAGCAGCTGCGTCAGCAGGCGTGCGGCGTACTCCGCCGGGTCCGCAATCGCGATCGGCTCGGTGACCGGCGTCGCGTCCTCCGCGATTGTGCCAAAGACGCGCAGCACGCGGCTGCCCAACGGCAGATCCATACCCACCTGGGTCGTGCCCCCGGCGGCGACCGTAGTCAGCGCTCGTGCGTCCACCGCATAGAAAGGCCTCATCCGCCCGCGAGGACGCTCCGGGCGCGGCGGGGCGGCGCCCCCATACGAGGGCGTGTCAACCCAGCGCACCTGGGCCGGGGCACCGGCGCGGCGACCGGGCGAGACCACCACCTGCACCTGGTTCTCCTGCACGCTCAACCCACTGATCGGCGCGCCGTAACCCCACATGGTGTCGCTCACCGCCCACTCCGGCGGATACGGCTCCCAGGGAAAGGCCGTATCGTCACCGACGATGTTGCCCTCAATGCGCCGCACGCCTGCTGCGACCAACTGATCGGCAAAGTCCTCCAGCGCGGGCTTCGGCGTGGGGCTTGGAACAGCCCCCGCATCTGTCGCCGTAGCTGTCGCCGTATCCGTCGCCGCATTGGCCGCCAGCGGCAGAGCGCGCCCGTTCAGGCTGGCATCGCCCGCGCCCAGCAGCACCACATCGCCGTGCACCACGTGGGTGCCGGGTGCCGGCGCGGGATAGCTGAGGCGCGTCGTCCAACGCCTCTCCGGCCCCAGCAGGGCCAGCGCCGCCGCGGTGGTAAAGAGCTTGGTGGTACTGGCCGGGGGCAGCAGCTGCGCCTCGTTCAGCCCGTACAGGCGTGTGCCCTGCAGCGTGGCCACGGCAATGCCCCAGTGGTCCTGCGCCAGCTCCGGCGCTGCCAGCAAGGCCTGAATCTGCGCTGCCAGCGCGGGCGCAGGCACGGCAGTGGCCGCAGAGCCAGCCGTCGCCTGCTGCGAGCGTGCTACGCCCACCGCCAACGCCACCACCCATGCTGCTGTGCCCCATCGCCGCATCCTGCGCGCAGTCTAACAGGTGCGGCCGCAGGCCAAGGCTACCTCCTCTGGACGTGACGACCACCCCGCAGCATGGGCAGGCCTGCACGCATGCTCCGCTGGTTTACGCGGGAGCGAGTACACTCAACCCACAGCGTCTGCACCCCGCGCACCTTGCTGCAAGCTGCCTGCCATGCCCTTTCTGCCGCGACCCCAATACGACTGGCAGCTCGCCACCCGCACCCTGGCGCTGGGACGCAACACGCTGGTGATGGGCATTCTGAACGTGACGCCCGACAGCTTCTCGGACGGTGGACACTTCTACCACCCGGCCGACCAGACCAGCCGCGCCGTCGAGCACGGCCTGGAGATGCTGGACCGGGGCGCGCACCTGCTGGACATTGGCGGTGAATCCACACGGCCGGACGCAACCCCGCTCTCTGCCGCGCAGGAGCAGGATCGCGTTCTGCCCGTGCTGACCGCGCTTCGCCAGGAGCGGCCGCAGGCCGTGCTCTCCGTAGACACCTACCACGCCGCCACTGCCCGCGAGGCGCTCGCCGCCGGGGCGGACGTGATCAACGACGTGAGTGGCTTGACCTGGGACCCCGCCATGCCCGCAGCCTGCGCCCCAACGCCCTGCGGCGTCGTGCTGATGCACTCGCGCGGCACGCCGCAGGACTGGCGCACGCTGGCACCCTCGCCGCCGAACGATCTGCTGCCGGAGATTCTTGCCGGGCTGCGCCAGCGGGTGGCTCTGGCAGCGGCGGCAGGTATCGCCAGCACTCGCCTGGTGCTGGACCCCGGCTTCGGCTTTGGCAAGCTGGGCGCGAAGAACTTTACCCTGCATGCCCGGCTGGAGCAGCTGCACACGCTGGGCCTGCCGGTGCTGGTCGGCACCTCGCGCAAGGGCTTTCTGGGCCAGGCGATTGCGCCGCTGCACCGGGGTGCCTCGCCCACAGCCACAGACCGCCTGGCCGCCACACTGGCCAGCTGCACGGCGGCGGTACTGGCCGGGGCGCACCTGTTGCGCGTCCACGACGTGCTGCCCGCGCTGGAGGCTGCCGCCATTGCAGACGCCATTCTGGACGCCCACTAACTCCGGCATCCCTGCTGGCAGCAACGCCCGGACACAACTCTGAGCCGGGCAACCGGGTCTACACTCGGGTATGCGCCGCCTCCTCCCCACGCTTCTGCTCCTGCTCGCTTGCTCCACCGCCCTGGCCCAGCCGGTTCCTGGTTCGTTTGAGGCCCGGCTGCTGACCCTGGCCAACCGCGACCGCGCCGCGCACCGCCTGCCGCCCCTGGCCTGGGACGACGCCCTGGCCCGCGCCGCACTGCGCCACGGCCGCCTGGCCTCGGCCTACCCCACCCTGCAGCACCAGTACCCGGCGGAGCCTGCACTGCAGCTGCGCGCCGCCGCTGCCGGTGCCCACTTTGCCACCGTTGCAGAGAACCTGGCCGCAGCCAACGTCTCGCCCGAGGCCGTCGAGCGGAGCTGGATGGCCTCCCCCGTACACCGCGAGAACCTGCTGGACCCCGCGCTGAACGCCGTCGGCATCGCCGCCGTGCCCGCCCATGGGCTGCTGTACATCGTGCAGGACTTTGGCCGCGACGTACCGGTGCAGCCGGGCGGCTCCGTCGTGCGCCAGGTGCAGCAACTGCTGCTGGAGCGCGGCATTCGCCCGGCGGCCAGCCCGCAGGCAGCGGCCGAGGCCCGCGCCAACTGCCCGCTGGAGGACACCACAGTCGGGCACCCGACGCTGGTGCTGCGCTGGGAGGGTGCGGACGTCTCCAGCCTGCCACCCGTGGTGCGCGATCACCTCTCCGCCGCCCGCACCGGCACCGCCGCCGTGGCCGTCTGCACGCCGCAGCGACCCAACCCCGGCTTTACGGTCTACCGCATCGCCATCCTGCTGTACTAGCCTGCGTCCTGCCGCGCGGACGGCATCAAGTTGCTGCGCGCTTCCACGCCGGGTCGCGCTATGCTCTGTGGGAGAAGGAAATACGAATATGCTGCCTGCCCTGCTGGCCCTTGCCGCCCTCAATCTGCTGTGCCTCATCGCGCTGCTGCTGCGTAAGCCCCCCGTACCGGAGCAGGACCCGCGGCTCGCCCAGATTCCCGAGCAGATCACGCGGCTCGAAGCCCACTTCCAGGGGCTGGACCATCATCTGCGGTCTGAGCTCGCGCTGCTTCGCGCAGACTCCGCCACCCAGGCGCAACACGCGCGCGCCGCGGCAGATGCCGCCGCAGCCGCCTTGCGCACCGAGGTCACCGGCGCCATCACCACGCTCGGTACCACGCTGACGACCGGGCTGGAGAGCTTTCGCCAGGACAACACCAACGCCGCCAGCGCCCTGCGCAAGGACGTGCAGCAGCAGCTGGAGTCGCAGGCCAATCGCTTTACGGCGTTCACCTCAGACGCGGCTCGGGCGCAGCTGGACGCACGCGACGCATTGAATACACGACTCAACGAGCTCTCTAACGCTGCGAAGCAGCAGCAAGAGAGTTTGCGCGCCGCCGTGGAAGAACGGCTGGACAAGCTGAACCAGGCCAACACCGCGAAGCTCGAGGAGATGCGCCAGACCGTCGACGAGAAGCTGCACGCCACCCTGCAGACGCGGCTGACGGAGTCCTTCGGGCAGGTGACCACGCACCTGGGCGAGGTGCAGAAGGGCCTGGGCGAGATGAAGGAGCTGGCCACCGGCGTGAGCGACCTGAAGAAGGTCTTCTCCAACGTCAAGTCGCGCGGCATCGTCGGCGAGTTCCAGCTCGGCCAGCAGCTGGAGCAGATGTTCTCGCCGGAGCAGTATGTTCGCAACGCCCGCATCAAGCCCGGCACTACGGAGGCGGTGGAGTATGCGCTCAAGTTCCCGGCCGCAGACGGTACCGCCGTGCTGCTGGCCATCGACTCCAAGTTCCCGCGTGAGGACTGGGAGCGGCTGGAGGACGCCTACGAGCGCGGGTCTGCCGAGGAGATCGCCGCAGCGGGCAAAAACTTCGAGCGCGCCATCCGCAGCCAGGCCAAGCTCATCAGCGACAAGTACATTGATCCCCCGGCCACCATGCCCCATGCGGTGATGTTTCTGCCGACGGAGAGCCTGTACGCCGAGGTGGTGCGGCGGCCGGGCCTGCTCTCAGAGGTGCAGCAGACGCACCGCGTCACCATCGCCGGCCCTGCGACCTTCATGGCCATCCTGACCAGCTTCCAGATGGGCTTTCACACCCTCGCTATTCAAAAGAAGGGCGATGAGGTGTGGCGCGTGCTGTCGCGGGCCAAGTCAGAGTTTGAGAAGTTTGGCGGCCTGATGGACAAGGTGGAGAAGCAAGTGGGCACCGTGCAGACGACTCTGCGCGAGATCGGCAGCAAGACCACCACCATCAACCGCGCCCTGCGCGAGGTAGCGTCGCTGGACACCGCAGCCCTGGAGTCGACCGGCCCCGGTGTGGCGCCCCTGCTGGCCGCAGCCGCAGACACCGAGTAGCCCCCTATCCGAAGCTGGCTACGATCACGTACGATCACCGCGCACGACCCAGGAGAGCACTCGCCCCATGCCGTTGACCCGTCGCCACCTGCTTGGTTCGCTTACTGCCACGGCCGTCGCCGCCGCGCAGCCCTCGCTGCTGCATGCGCTGGCCATCGCCACGGCCGCCGCCGACGACGACACGCCCCTGCACGATCCGCTGCGGCCGGGCTACCACCTGCTGCCCGCCCGCAACTGGATGAACGACCCCTGCGGCCCCATCTACTATCGCGGCCTGTACCACATGTTCCACCAGTACAACCCGCACGCCGCCGTGTGGGGTGACATGCACTGGGCACACGCCACCAGCCCGGACATGGTGCACTGGACGCGTCGTGCCGTTGCCCTGGCCCCAACACCCGGCGGGGCCGATGCGCTGGGCTGCTTCACCGGCTCCGCCATTCTGCTGCAGGGCAGACCCGCGTTTATCTACACGGGAATCCGCACCCTCCCCCCGGGCGACGCCACCTACCTGCCGCCCAACGACGTGCGCGAGTCGCAGAACCTGGCGATTGCGCTGGACGACACGCTGGACCACTGGCGGAAGCTGCCGCAGCCCGTGATCCCCGACCCGCCCGACGGCATGCAGGTGACCGGCTTTCGCGACCCGGCACCCTTCCAGTACCAGGGCACGTGGTACCTGGCCCTGGGCTGCGGCATCGCCCGCAAAGGCGGCATGGTGCTGCTGTACCGCGCCGCTGCACCGGACCTCTCCCGCTGGGAGTATCTGCACCCGCTCTATGAGGGCACCTGGAACGGTGTGGTGGATAAGGACGTCGTCGGCACGGGTGAGATGTTCGAGTGCCCGGACTTCTTTGCCCTGGAGGACGAAGCCCACCCTGGCGTGACCAAGCACGTGCTCTTCTACTCCACCTTGCACAAGACGCTGTGGCACACCGGCACCCTGGACCCCAGGACGCTGCGCTTCCAGCCGGAACACTCCGGCGAGCTGGACTACGGAGACCGCGCCTACTACGCGCCCAAGTCGCAGCTCGATGCCGCTGGAGACCGTATTCTGTGGGGCTGGCTGCCCGAGACGCGGCCCCAGGCCGAGTACGCCCGCGCTGGATGGTCGGGCATGATGTCGATTCCACGTCGGCTGACCGTCCGCGACGGCCAGCTCCAGTTCTCCCCCGCCCGGCAGTTGGCCAGCCTGCGCGGCACACAGAACCCCAGCGCGGCACAGCTGAGCTCGACCCAGCAGGAGCTGCTGACCATGCTGGAGCCTGCCGCCGCGGCCAGCCCGACGACCATCACCGACAGCCGCGGCGCGCTGTTGCAGATCATCACCGACGCCACACTGGCACCGGGCACCCTCCGACTGAACGAGCGGACGGTGGTGCTGCCGCGCCCGCTCTCCACCACGCCCACGCTGCACCTGTTCACGGATAACTCCGTGCTGGAGCTGATCCTGGACCGTACCCTGCCGGTCACGGTGCGCTTCTACGCACGCGAGCCGCAGACCCCGGTGCTTACCCTGGCCCTGCCCACGCCCTACAGCCTGGGCAAAGCCCGTTCGTTTGCCCTTAACTCCATCTGGCCCGCATGAAATCTTCCCATGTTTGGCCAGGCGTAAGAATTGCCTTTGCTTTACACTCGACAGGGCGCTCAGTATCCTTGAGCAAGGCGTTGCCTCGCGTCGCTTGGCGTAGCATCGGTGTACGAGGGCTTCCGGCCGCTTCATCCAATTGCTTTGATTGACGCAGTACGACAGGAGAGATACATGGCAGCAGTAGACGAGAAGGTGAAACAGATTATCGTAGAGCAGCTTCAGGTGGATGAGGCAGAGGTTACCCCCGGCGCCAGCTTCCAGGAAGATCTCGGCGCAGACTCGCTCGACGTCGTTGAGCTGGTCATGCAGTTTGAAGAGGCGTTCGACATCCAGATTCCCGATGAGGATGCCGAGAAGATCAAGACCGTCAAGGACGCCGTCGATTACATCGAGAAGAATAAGAAGGCTTAAGCTGCAATGGAGCAACGTCGCGTCGTCGTAACAGGCATTGGCCTGCTCTGCGGCATCGGCAACACCGTCTCGCAGGTGTGGGATGGGCTGATGGCCGGCCGCAGTGGCATGGCGGAGATCACCGCGTTCGACCTCACCGGGCACCCGGTGCGGTTTGCTGCGGAGGTGAAGGGGTTTGACCCTCTCCAGTTCGTGGACAAGAAGGAATCGCGCAAGATGGGCCGGTTCATCCACTTTGCCCTGGCCGCTTCGGCTGAGGCAATGGCCCACTCCGGCCTTGTCATTGACGAGTCGAACCGTGACCGCTTCGGCGTGCACATCGGCTCCGGCATCGGCGGATTCGACGTCATCGAGCGCGAGCACTCGGCCCTGATCGCCGGCGGCCCGCGCAAGATCTCGCCCTTCTTCATCCCGGCCTCCATCGTCAACCTCGCCGCCGGTCACGTCTCCATCAAGTACAACGCACGCGGCCCGAACGAGGCCACCGCGACCGCCTGTACCTCCAGCGCGCACTCCATCGGCGACGCCTTCCGCATCATCCAGCGCGGCGATGCGGACGCCATGATCGCCGGCGGCACTGAGGCCGCGATTACGCCCATGGGCGTGGGTGGCTTCGCCGCCATGAAGGCCCTCTCGACCCGCAACGAAGACCCGACGCACGCCTGCCGCCCCTGGGACAAGGATCGTGACGGCTTCGTAGTTGGTGAGGGTGCAGGCATCCTGATCCTGGAAGAGCTGGAGTTTGCCAAGGCCCGCGGCGCCAAGATTCTGGCCGAGGTGATCGGCTACGGCATGTCGGCAGACGCCTTCCACATGACCGGGATGGCTCCTGAGGGCGAGGGCTGCTTCCGCGCCATGTCCAATGCGCTGCGTTCGGCCGGCATCACGCCAGACCAGATTGACTACGTCAATGCGCACGCCACCTCAACTCCGCTGGGCGATGCGATGGAGTCCAAGGCGATTGAGAACGTCTTTGGCGAGCGCGCGCTCAACCACACGCTGCTGGTCAGCTCCACCAAGTCCATGACCGGCCACCTGCTGGGTGGCGCAGGCGGGCTGGAGGCCGGTATCACGGTGATGGCGATGCTCAACCAGACCGCCCCACCGACGATGAATCTGGAGAACGTGGACCCCGAGTGCCGCCTGAACTACGTGCCCAACAAGCCGCAGGCCGCCAAGATCGACTACGCGCTCTCGAACTCCTTCGGCTTCGGCGGCACCAACGGCTCACTGGTCTTCCGCCGCTGGACCGAGTAAGCAACCCGCATCCATACCCCATCAGCCCAGGCAGCCCGGACAGAAAACCCCGGGGGCCTGGGCTGATTGCTTTAAGTCCGCTGCTAGTATGCTCCCTGCGTCATGCGCCACGGTGAGACACTGCCCCACTGCAGCAGTTGCTGGGTAGCCCAAGTTGTCGACTTGTCTTTATGGCAGCTGGTGCAGGGGTTGGGAATGCCCGACTGCTCGGTCATGGCTGGCGTGATGAACCGGAAGGTGTGCGCGCCGACGTAGCCGTCCTTGATGGTCTGCTCGATGCGCGGCATATGGCAGGCCAGACACTGGCTGCCTGCGCTGCCCTCTGCGTGGTGGGTATGCTCGCTCACCGTGCCCTTCAGCCCGGAGGGGTTGCTGGAGGCTGCGTCGTGGCAGTTCAGGCACAGCTCGTTGCCCTTCGCCATCAGGTTGGACTCGATCTGGTTGCTGTGCACCTCATGGCAGTCAAAGCAACGTAACTGCCGGTGATACATATTGCTCTGGATAAAGTCGTTACCCTGCATGCGATTCTTGTGCGCGGTCAGGTCAGCGTACTGGAAGAAGTTGGTGACGCCGGGCTTCAGCTCCTCCAGCCGCCAGTAGTCCACCAGGCGCGTGCCGGGCCGGTAGCCCACGGGCCAGTCAAAGTGCTGGCCGCCGGCGTCGTTGAAGCCCTGCCCTTCCAGCGGGCGTCCCTGGCTGTGGCACTGGATGCAGGTGTCGTTGCCGCGCACGTAGTCCAGCCGCTCCGGGTTCACGATGTTGCTCTTGAGCGGATGCCGCACATGCTCGCTGCCCGGGCCGTGGCAGGCCTCACAGCCCACATTCCACTCCGTCACATGACCGGTCACCGGGCTTAGCCCTACGCTGTGGCAGCCATCGCACAACGCCTTGGTGGGGCGCTCCTGATTGCTGGCACCGTAGAAGGGCACCCACCAGTCCGTGCCAGCCTCGGCGTGGTAGGGCAGCCAGCGCTTCTTCTCCACATCCCACTGCGCCGGTGCCACGTAGTAGCTGTCGCCCCTGCGGAGGAAGTACCGCTGCTTCCAGCGGCTGCCGTAGACCAGCGCGACATCCTGCAGCTTGAAGTTCACCAGCGGACTTGGCGTCTTGAAGTCGCCCAGCACAGCCTCAGGATGCGCCTTCGGATCCACCACCACATTGGCCATACGGGTCTGCTTCCAGCCGTCGTAGGCCTGCTTGTGACAGCCCTGGCAGCTGGCAGAGCCCACATACGTTGCGCCACCTGTGGCGGGGCTGCCAGCCGACTGCGCCAAGGCAGCCCATGCCACAGAAAGCCACACCAGCACTGCCGCCAGCCTGAGACTCCCACTGCTCATACACGCTCCTCATTCGCCAGCATGGACTCCACCTCCGCCATCGACGCCATGGAACTCTGTGCGCCCGCACGCGTCACGCTGATGGCCGCCGCTGCTGCCGCAAATCGGGCCGCCGCGCCCAGCTCCCGGCCCAGCAGCAGTGCCGTCGCAAACGCGCCGTTGAAGGCATCACCCGCCGCCGTGGTATCCAGCGGAGTTGCGGCAAACGCCGGCACCCGCAACGCGTACCCGGCCTGCGTCCGCAGGTACGCGCCACGCGCGCCGAGTTTGAGCACCACACCCTGTGGCCCTAACGCCAGCAGCCGCTCGGCCACCTGCTCTGGCTCGCCATGGCCCACCAGGCCGGCGGCCTCTGTCTCATTGGGCGTGAGCCACGTTACGCGGCGCAGCAACGACTCCGGCAGCGCGCACACCGGGGCGGGGTCCAACACCAGCGGCACGCCGCTACGCTCGCACAACACCGCCAGCCGCTCCACCGTAGGCAGCGGCACCTCCAGCTGCGCCAGCACCATGCCCGCGCCTGCAATCCGCTCCGCCTCGGCGTCCATGTCTTCCGGCGAGAGCTGACCGTTCGCGCCGGCCACAATCACAATGCAGTTCTCGCCATTCTCGGCCACCACAATGGACGCCACACCCGAGGGTCCAGGCGTCACGCGCACCGCCGCTGCATTGACGCCCATCTCGCGCAGCCCTTCGCGCAGCGCCAGGCCAAAGGCATCCTCTCCCACGCGGCCCACCATCTGCACGGGGTAGCCCAGGCGGCCCACGGCCACGGCCTGATTGGCCCCTTTCCCTCCGGCAAAGGTGGCAAAGTCCGTGCCGGCAATCGTCTCTCCCGCCGCAGGAATGTGCGCAGCGCGCGTCACCAGATCCATGTTGACGCTGCCCACCACCAGCACTGGCCTCTGCTCGTGCATGGTCTCTCCTCCAGTGCCACAGTTTGCGTGCGTTGCCATTCTAGCCGGTCGTACCGTGCGGCTGTAACCAGCACCGCCGCCGCTGCGTCCCATCGGCAAGGGCGTCCTCTATGTCTCGCGCTGCTGCCATCCAGACTCGCCGCTACATTGTGGTCTGCGCACTGCTGCTTGGGCTCGTAGTACCAGCATGGGCGCAGCATTGCGCGCAGCATGCGCCTGCGCAGGCGACAGACGACGCCACCGGTCACCAGACCTGCCCGCAGCCGCTCTACGCGGGCCCGTACGCGGCGCTTGCCCCGGCTCTCGCGCTCAGCTCGTCCCTCAATCCGCAGATGGCTCAGAACCCCATCACATTGTCGGCGACGCTCTCCTCCGGTGCCGGCTCCGCCACCGGGCAGGTCAGCTTCTACGATGGCACCCAGCTGCTGGGCACCGTTGCCCTGGGCACCAGCGGCACAGCCAGCTACACCGCCGCCGCACTGCCCGCCGGCACACACAGCCTTACCGCCAGCTATAGCGGAGACGCCAGCTACAGCAGCGCCCTGAGCAACACCCTGCCGCAGGTCATGCAGGACTTTGCCCTGAGCACGCCCGTTCAGCTGGACAACAACACCTGCCAGTGCCATCTGCCGGCCGGCACCTCGTTGTACCTCTTCTCGGTTGCCGCCACCAACGGTACCGCCCTCGCCGGGCCGGTCAACCTCGCCATCACCCAGCTGCCCGCCGGTTACACGGCTACGCTCTCAGTCAACAACCTTGCCGTAGGCAGCAGCGTATCGCCGGTAAGCGTTACGGTGCAGGCCCCCATCATGCTGGCTGGTTTGCAGATGCCCTGGGCGGCGCTGGCTGCGCTGCTGTCCCTGCCGTGGCTGCGCACTCGCCAGCGGCGGTCTGTGCGTAACGTTTTAATCGTGCTTGCTGCGGCTGTGGCGATGGTGGCGGTCTCCGCGTGCGGCGGTGCCAGCCCAGCACCCGCCAGCAGCAGTACGCCGGGTGCGCTGCAGATGACCGGCACCAGTGGCAACCTCGCCCACACCGCCAGCATCTCGCTGCCGTAACCTAACGCACGCTCAGAGAACGGGTGCCAGTGCCACCGCCGACAGCCCACACAGGAACAGCACAAACATCCAGCCCAGCAGCACCCTGGCCCGCGCCGGTGCCGCCGTAAACTCTCGCCAGACCAGCACGCCCCATCCTGCAGAGATCATCGTCGCGCCCTGGCCGATGGAGTACGAGACGGCCGGCCCCACGACATGCGCGCGCGAAGCCACAAAGTTCATCACCGCGCCCGTACACCAGATACCGCCGCCCAGCGCACCCCACAGGTGCCACCGCAGCGGCGCAGCCAGCCAGCCGGCGATGGGAGCAGGTGGGCCGCCATCCAGCGGCTTACGCATCAGCAGTAGATTAGCCGGCAGCGCGCACAACAGCACACCCAGTGCAAAGAACATGGCGATCGCATAGGGCCCGGGCGCATCCACACCAGACATGGACCGCGCCACAAACGGATAAAACGTGCCCATCAACAGCCCGGCAACCAGGCTGAGCACCACACCGCGCACGCTGACGCTGCGCTGCCCCGTCGCCAGCACAGACTCGCGCAGCCGATACGCCAGCGCGTCCAGCACGATGGCCGCCACCACCAGCGCAATGCCACCAAACAACAGCGCCGGATTGCCCGCCGGTGCCAGCACATAGCTGCTGACCGCACCCACCACCAGTGCGAGTCCAATGCCCACCGGGAACGCCACCGCCAGCCCGGCGATGTCGATAGCCGCGACCAGCAACAAATTCGCCACGTTGAAGACCGCGCCGCCCAGCATGGCCAGGCCAACGTGGGTGCCACCGGCATGGGCCAGGTCTGCGGCAAAGCTGCGCCCAGCACCGCCCCAGCTACCCAGCGTAACGCCCCACAGCGCAGCGCCAGCCAACAGCCCCAGCACGTAGTCCCAGTAGAAGAGTTGAAATCGGTAGCCAGGACACATCTTCATGCTGTTGGCCCAGGACCCCCAGCACAGCATGCTGACCACCATCAGGGTCAGCGCTACAGCATAGCTCTGCGGCTCAAACACGGATCGTACCTCCACCAGGATGAGTGGGGCCCCAGAGTATCACCGACGCAGGATCCTGCGCGTCAACATCCTGCGCGTCGCGCAGCCGGCACCAGGCAGCTTGATCTGCTCTACAAACAAAGCGGGCCTCCCCAACTGGGAAGGCCCGCCTGGCTGCAATGGTTTGGACTGCGAACTTACTGCATCGTGACGCCGCCGCCAACCTTCTTTTCCTTGTCGAGCTCGTTCTGCTTACGTGCCCCCATGGCCTTCTGGCTCCAGTCATCCGCAGCGGCCAGGTCAGCCTTGCGAGCTGCGTCGTTGCCGCACTCCAGGTCCGCCTTGCGGCGCTGCGTGAGGTTCAGATACTGCATGGCGTCATCGTAGTTCTTGTTGATGTCCACCGCCTTGGTCAGATACTCCAGGCCCTCGTTCACCAGCGCTGTGTTCTGATCCTGCAGCTTCTGGCAGGCGGCCTTGCTCTTCTTCACGTTGCCATTGCCGTCATCCGTCAGGCCATCTGCTGCAAGGATGGTAATGGCGTTCTTGTACGACTGCATCCAATCCACCACACCCACCGTGTAGTAAGCCTCAGCGTCATCCGGGGCGATGGCGATGACCTTTTTCTCATAGGTCTTGGCATCATCCAGGCGCTTGATGTTGCGGTCGATTGATGCGATCTGCTTCAGCGCGCCGAGGTCGTTCGGGTCCTTGTCGAGCACTTCCTGAAAGCCATTCAGAGCCTTCTGCGCAACAGCCAGATTCTCCGGGGTGTCAAGGTTGGGCACGACCTGGTACGAGTACGCCGTGGCCAGGTACAGCTTTGCAGCAGAGTACTCAGGGTCCAGCTTGATGGCGTTCTGGAAGTTCTCCACCGCTTCCTCATAGCGCGCGTTCTTGAACGCGGCGACACCCTTGTTGAGCTGGTCCCGGGCCTTCAGCCGATTGCATCCGGTGGTGCTTCCCAACAGCAGTGCCAGCAAAGCGGCCGAAACCGGAATCCGTGCAGATAATCTCATGGGGCGATTCATCTCCTTCAAAAATGGCGCGTCTTTGATGTCTTGGCCGCGATGGCTGAACAGAAGGACCGCTTTGTTCCTTGCGGATAGATTGTAACGGTACCCAACACCATATGACCAGTGCCTACCACCAACATTTTGCCGGTGAGTTAGCGGTGTACTACAGCGCAGCAGTACCGCGTTGCTCACATCGGCACATCCGATCGGACGTGACATCTCTGCCCCGTCTCCAACCTTGCAAAACCACTGCACTGCATGTGGACAACTTGCAGCACGGAGAAGAAGCTTGGACTCGTTACACCCACAATGTCAAGCCGAAGACCAGCAATTCGCCTGCTACGGTTCGCGCCACCCCGCGCTGCACCCACCACCTACACAAAAAGCGGCTCACATTGCTGCAAGCCGCCTCTTGATTCTGCCTGAATTGTATCTGAGCGCTACTGACCAGCCTCGACACGCGGCGTGATCAGACCGATATTGTCCACACCGGCCTGATGACCGAAGTCAATCACCTCAGCGACCTTGCTGTAGTCCAGATCCTTGTCACCCTTGACGAACATGACCTTCTCCTGACGCGCCGAGAAGATCTCCACCAGCTTCGGCTCCAGGGCTGACTTCGCAAAATCGTCCTGATTGATCTTGTACGAGGGCTGGCCGGCACCGTTCGAGAGCACCTGCACCACAATCGTACGATCGTTCACAACGTCGTCATGCGTCTTGTCCTTGGGCGGCTGGGGAACCAGCGTATCCAAGCCCTTCGGAGTGACCGGCACGATCACCATGAAGATGATCAACAGCACCAGCAGAACGTCAATCAACGGGGTAACGTTGATGTCCGACTGCATTCCGCCGACATTTCCTCCACCCATTCCCATAGCGAATCTCCTTAATCCGACTCCACACTCTCAACTACCCGCTGCTCACGCTGGCTGCCTTGCAGCCAGGCCTGCGATCAGCGCACTGCTTTTCTACTGGCCGTTGTCACGCTTCTCAGTCAGCAGACCCAACTGGCTGACGCCGGCCGAACGGATGCCGTCCACCGCGTCCATCACCTTGCCATAGTTGGCACGGATGTCTGCGCGCATGAACACTTCCTTGTTCGTCTTGTTCTCCAGCTTCGCTGAGATCTTGCTGCCAAGATCGTCCACCGTCACTGCATCGCCACCCAGGAAAGTCTTGCCGTCGCGCGTCACCGCAACTACGACTGCATCTTCCTTGTTCGCATCTTCCATCACCACAGCGGCATCCGCCGTGGGCAGGTCCACGTTCACCTTGTTGTTCAGCATCGGGGTGATGACCATGAAGATGATCAGCAGCACCAGCATCACGTCCACCATCGGCGTCACGTTGATGTTGGAGTTGACCTTAGCGCCTTCATTGCGCTTATTGATACCCATACTGTTTACTCCGTCCTGTCGTCACGTCCTGCACTTCGGTCGATGCCTGCTTTGGTGTGGCCTGAGCCTCCGGGTGCCTTCGCATTGCACCCGGAGAGCTCAGACGTCGTACCGTTCCAGCAGGTCGCTCACGTCTGCCCGAAGGCAGAGGCGGGTTTAGCGATGGCTCTGCTTGATGAAGTAGTCCACCAGCTCGCTCGAGCTGTTGTCCATCTCCACGTCAAACGCCTCGACCTTACCCGTGAAGTAGTTGAACGTCATAACGGCCGGGATGGCAACCAGCAGACCGAATGCGGTCGTCACCAGGGCCTCCGAGATACCGCCGGCCACAGCGCCGATGCCCGAGGTCTTCTGCGTAGCAATCTGCTGGAAGGCATTCAGAATGCCGACCACGGTGCCGAACAGACCGATGAACGGAGCCGTCGAGCCGATGGTGGCCAGACCGCCCAGACCGCGCTTCAGCTTCGCGTGCACGATGGCCTCAGAGCGCTCCAGAGCGCGCTGCGAGCTCTCCACCTGCTCCTGGGTGATTGCGCCACCCGAACCGAAGCTGCGGAACTCCTGCAGACCAGCGGTGACCACTTCGGCGAGGTGCGACTTCTTGCAACGGTCGGCAACCTTGATCGCCTCATCCAGACGGCCATCCTTCAGCGCGCCGGCAACCTTGGGCGCAAACTCGCGGGACTGCTTACGGGCTGCGGAGAAGTACAGGGCGCGATCGATAATGACAGCCAGCGACCAGATCGACATGACGAAGAGCAGGATGACCACGGCGCGGGCAAGGTTACCCATGTTCGACCAGAGCTGCAGCGGGCTGAAGCCGACCGTGCCACCTTCATCAAAGAACATGGCAAGCGTCGAGGGAACGTGGGCGAAGTTGTTGATATGAGCGAGAATCACTGGAATCTTTCCTCCTGGTTGAAGCCTTGTTGAACTGTAGCGAGTCAATATGTGACCGGAAAATACCCCAAAAGGCTAAGACGCAGGGTACTTCGCGATCGAACGTCTGATAGACCTAAACAGCCGGTGAGTGCCGGGTTAGCTGCCGAAGTTGAAGTTCACCGTAACCGTGGTATCCACCTCGGTCGGCTCACCGTTCAGAAGATAGGGCTTGTAGCGCCAGGTGCGCACTGCATCCACAGCGGCATTCCGCAGCATCTCCGGACCACTGACGACCTGCAGATTCTGCACCGAACCATCCTTGGAGATAATCGCGTGCAGGACGACCGAGCCAGAGACGTGTGCGGCCTTCGCAATCGCCGGATACACCGGGTTCTGACCACCAACGCGCGAACCGGCCATCACACCGCTCGAGACGCGCGCCGGGCCTACCGGCTTCACCTTGACCACGGGAGCCGGCGCGGTACCGATACCGCCCAGCACGCCACCCGGAACGCCCGAGCCACTACCCATGCCCGACATGCCGGCTACGCCAGCGACCATGGGCGCCGGGGCAGAGTCTTCCTTCAGCATCTTGATGTCCTTGGGGATCTTGGTCGGCGCATGCAGACCCTGATCGATCTCCGAGACCATCTTGATGGGCTTGATCACCTGCGCCGGCGGCGGCGGTGGCGGCGGTGGCGGCGGCGGCGGCGGAGCCGTCAGCATGGCCGTCATCGCCGTCTTCGGAAGCGCCTCAGGGTACAGCAGCGGGATCAGGATCAGTACGGCCAGAATTGATGCGTTGAAGATGAACGTGCCAATCATCCAATACTTGGACTTGGTCTTAATCTTGCCACCGGATTCCATCAAGGAGTCTTCGAACATATGCAGCCTCTTTTTTTATTAGGGAAGACGAGCTATGGGGCTTAGACACCGCAGGCCTTCCGATTGTTCCCGGAAGACCTGTGGAAGACTCTGTGCCTGATCCCGCAGCCCTAGACTTTGGCGCGCTTGGCCGGCAGGGTCATCTCCTTACCACGTGCAGCACGCCAATCCTGGTAGGCCACCAGCATGGGCGCAGCAACAGCGATGGAGGAGTACGTGCCGATCAGAATGCCAACAACCAGGGCGAACGAGAAGCCATGCAACACTTCTCCGCCGAACACATACAGCGACAACACAGTAAGGAACGTAAGTCCCGATGTCAACACCGTCCGGCTGAGGGTCTGATTAATGCTGCGATTCACCACTTCTGCCAGCGTCTCTCGCCGCGACAGCGCAAGGTTCTCGCGGATGCGATCGAACACCACAATGGTGTCGTTCATGGAGTAGCCGATCAGCGTCAGGATGGCCGCAATCACCGTCAGCGAGATCTCCTGATTGGTCAGGCTGAAGGCGCCCACCGTGATCAACGTGTCATGGAAGACCGCCACCACGGCCGCCACGCCATAGATGAGCTCGAAGCGGAACCACAGAAAGATCAGCATGCCCACCAGCGAGTACAGGGTGGCCAGCAGCGCCTGCCGCTGCAGCTGGCGACCGGCCGTGGGGCCGACAATCTCCACCTGCTCCACGGTAAAGCCGGAGTCATGGTAGCCGGCGGTCAGTGCGCCCTCCACGCTCTGGCGGCCCTGGTCGTGGGCGGCATCGGTGGCCGTGCCGATGGGCAGCGCCACGATCACCTTGTTGGCGGCGTGGCCGCTGGGGTCGCTGATGCGCTGGATCTGCGCATCGCGGACGCCAGCCGCGTTGAAGGCCTGCCGGATGTGATCCTCATTGGGCTGGCGGTCAAACGCCACGCGCACCTGCGTGCCGCCCTTGAAGTCCACGCCCAGCGGAATGTGGTGCCAGAACAGAATGCTCAGAACACCTGCCACGGAGAAGATCAGCGAGAAGCCCAGGAACAGCCACTTCTTGCCCAGCCAGTCGATATTGGTGCTACGGAAAAATTCCACGTCTCAATCCTCGTCTCTCTACCAGGTCCTGCGCGTCTGGCCGGCATGGGGTTGCCCGGCCAGTGCCTGCGCCTGCGCTAAATGGAAAGCGCTGCGCCGCGCTCCTTCTTGTTGAGCAGCGCGTCAAAGATGACGCGCGATACAAATACCGCGGTAAACAGGTTGGCACCCAGACCAAACACCAGGGTTACCGCGAAGCCGCGCACCGGACCCGTACCAAACAGGAACAGAATGGCGGCCGACACCATGGTGGTGACGTGCGTGTCCAGAATCGTGACCCAGGCGTGCGCAAAGCCCTGCTGCACGGCCGCGGCCGCCGTCTTGCCGGCACGCAGCTCCTCGCGGATACGCTCGAAGATCAGCACGTTGGAGTCCACGCCCATACCGATCGTCAGAATGACACCGGCGATGCCGGGCAGCGTAAGCGTGGAGCCCGTAAAGCCCATGAAGCCGAGCAGGATGATCAGGTTGAGCAGCAGCGCCAGATCGGCGTTGATGCCCGCGCCGCGGTAGTACAGGAGCATGAAGACCATGACCGCCAGCATGCCTGCCACGGCCGCATACACGCCCTGGCGAATGCTTGCCGCGCCGAGGCTGGGGCCAACCGTGCGCGTCTCCAGGTAGCTGATGGAGGCCGGCAGAGCGCCCGTGCGCAGCATCAGGCTCAGGTCGTCAGCCTGCTGCTTGGTAAAGGCGCCGGTGATCTCGCCCCGGTCGCGAATCGCCGACTGAATGGTGGCCACCTCGCGCACCTTGTTGTCCAGCACGATGGCCATCGAACCTGAGCCCTTGTGCTCATCGGTGTACTTGTAGAAGCGGTCGCCCGCCTCGGTGGTCAGGGTAAAGGTGATGTTGGGGCGACCATTCTGGTCGGTGCTCGGCTGCGCGTCGCGGAAGTCCGTGCCCTCCACCTCGCTGGCGCGCTTCAGCAGCCAGACCTCTTCAGGAGAGTTCGCCGCGCCCTGGCCCTTCATCAGCACCGCGTCCGGCGGCAGCACGCCGTTGTTCGCCTGCAGCGCATCGGCATCGGTGGCGAACGGGCCACCCTCTACGGCATGGATCTCCAGCTTCGCCGTGGACTGAATGACGTCCTCAACACGCGCCGGGTCATCGATACCGGGCAGCTCCACCAGAATCTGATTCTCGCCCAGGCCATACTTCTGGATGGTTGGCTCGCTGACGCCCAGCTTGTCGATGCGCTCGCGGATCGTCTCAATCGAGGTCTCCAGCGTGCGCTCTTCCAGGTCGCGCACCGCAGAGACTTTCATGGTGAGCGTCGCGGTCCCATCGCCAGAGTTCGCCACGTCATACAGCGAGGTGTAGTCCGTGCTCTCCAGCACGCTGCGCTCGGCAGCCACCTGCGTGGTGGGCACACCGGTCACCACAATCTTCTGCGCGTTGGCGGGGTCCGGCTTGGTGACGGCAGCACCCACAATGCCGGCCTTGGTCAGGTCGGCCTGCAGGCGGGCTACGTCGCGGTCGGTTGCGGAGGCCACCGCCTCGGCTACGTGAACCTCCAGCACCAGATGCGTGCCGCCCTTCAGGTCCAGGCCCAGGTGGATACGGTCCGTGATGGACTGCTTCAGCCCGCCATGGGGAATGCCCACAATACCGAAGAGAAACACCACAAGAATGGCGATGATTGCTACTGTCTTACCCGTCAGATTCTTACCCATGATCGTCGTTCAGCAGAGAGAGGCCACATCTCCGGCCTTGCCCCGCTGCCATGACTCCTCATCTTCCTCACCAGCCGCTACGTGCGACCGCTGAAAATTCTTGTCCTGCCTGGTTGCTACTTGTCGTCGTTGGTCGTTACGGAGGCGATCGCCCTCTTCACAAACTCCAGCTTCACGCCGTCGGGCTGGGTCCGCAGAACAAAGCCATCGTCCTTGACACTTAGAATCGTCCCCACAATGCCGCCATTGGTGGTCACCTTGTCGCCAGCCTTGAGCTGCCCCAACATCTCCTGCCACTTGCGCTGCTTCTTTTGGTTGGGGACGATCATCAAAAAGTACAGGGCAACAAAGAAGATCAGCGGCAGCGCCAATCCACCCAGGCTTCCCAGTCCACCGGCGGCGGCCTGCAAATACATCGCGAGCATCAATCTACCTCTCTCATCCCAGGTCCTCGCCCAGCCTGGCACCGGCAGACGCAAGCGCCCATCGCGCCAGTCAGGCGAATCTCTTCGTCATTTCCGCAGGGCAGCCCGCGTGCAGCTCATTTGGACTGTGCCCCGCACGCCGCCCCGCACGCCCAGGAGTCCAGACGCAGATCTGCGTTTTGGCCGCAAAGAAGAACCTAGCCCCTAAGCATCGCGTAACCGGAAACCACTGTCAAGGCGGCTGCAAGAGCTTAACCCCGCATTCATCGCCTGCCTGGCAGCAGCCTGCCTCGCTGCCGACGGCCAAACCGCCAGCCCAGCCCCGTACCCCCAAGCCGCGAACTGCCGCAAATCCCACCCAGAGTAGCGCCGCACCCACCCCGACGGCGCACCGCAGCCAGGCACGCCGAGGGCGTAACACCCTACGATTGAGCAGAATATGAGATGACCGCACTGGGGGGATTTGTCAGCACAGCCGCCCCCGCCACCGAGCCTATCGCGGCTCAATCTGAGGCTACGTTGGCTGTTCGCTGCCTGCTGGGCACTGCAACCTGTCCGCTGGTCAGGATGTCGCTCCTGATCTCGTGCAGCTCAGGGAATCTCCGGCATCACTGGCCTCCCGGCGATGCGGTCAATCACGTTCGTCCGTCTTCGGTCCGTCTTCGGCGCTTCGATGCGGCTACGCCGTCTTGCGATCTGTGCTGAACATGGGTGCCGGCCGCTGGGCAGGAGCATACTCGGTGACCATCGCCTCAACCGGGGTCTGCTCCCAGAACTCCTCGGAGCAGCCCTCAGACTCCAGCGTGACCTCGACCGCAATCGGCCCCTGGAACATCGCGTAGCCGTCCTGCGGACGCCAGTCAATCCGGCGCGAAGGGGAGGAGTACTCCTCTTCCGCATCCTGCATCTGCATCTGTGCCACAGAGCTCATCATCAGGCTCCGCGCTACTCCTGCGCTGACTGCACGCATCGCACACCTCACCCCGTTCGATCTGGAACTTTACCTGTCTTCTCCGCCTCGGCAACTGCCAGGCATCGCTTCAGGTTTGTTCTGTCTCGTCCGTCCTGTATTGTTCGTCCATACCGTTTTCACGGCCCGTACGCTCTCATGCAGCGGGGAGGGGAAACCGATGAGAACTGAACAATACACCCACAAAAGTTGTAGACGCAACCGAAAACTTTGCTCGCTGTCAAATTAAGATTGAGCGCGAGTTCCAAAATGGAAAACAGCCAGCCCCTTGCCGCCCAATCTCTTAGCGGCCAGTTCCATCGCACTGCACGCTGGCGGCCATCCGCCGGCGACATCACCCCAGGAGTCCGCCCCGCATGACCGACTGCACCACCGACCTTGCGCAGATCACCCGGCAGGAGGCCACCCTGCGCCTGCCCACGTTTGACGCCGATACAGCCTGGCAGCTGGGCAACCTGCTGCGGGAGCTGGCCCTGGCCCGCAACCACAACATCGTCATTGATCTGCGACGCTTTGGCCAGCCTGCGCAGCCGCTCTTTTACAGTGCCCTGCCCGGCACCACGCCCGACAACGCACGCTGGGTGCAGCGCAAGAGCAATGTGGTGGCGCGCTTCCACCGCTCGTCGTACGCGGTCGGCCTCTCGCTGCTGCAGAGCGGCATGACCCTGGCCGAGCGCTACGACCTGCCCGCTGCGGAGTACGCCGCGCACGGCGGCGCCTTCCCCATCCACGTCCCCTCGGCCGGCATCGTCGGCTGCGTTACCGTCTCCGGCCTGCCGCAGCGCGACGATCACAACCTGGTGGTCGAGGCCCTGTGCCTGCACCTCGGCCAGGACCACGCCAGCCTGCGTCTGGCCTAGGTACCGGCCCCGCCCGCGTGGCTGGCCTTGCCCTGCAGACGACGCTGCGCTCCAGCTGCGGCACGGTTCCCCGTACAGCAACTGGAGCGCAGGAGTGTGCGGCCAGGTTTGGCCCACTGCGGCGTCCGGGTTAGTTCTTGTCTCCCTTGCTCGTCCACTTCAAGCTCAGCGTGTAGCTCGGGTGGTAGTACTCGCGCTGGATGGGATAGGCCTCGCTGCCCTGATAGAAGCCAAAGGCCTCGTTGCTCAGGTTAAGTCCGGAGGCCGTGAGCTGGAACTCGCCGGGCAGGTTGTAGCTGATCTGCGAATCGATCTGCAGATGGCCGTAGAGGTAGACATCGCCGCCCGGACCCTTCGGTCCGTACAGGGACGGATCGTTGACCAGACCGCTGTAGTTGTAGCTGTAGATGCTGGTCTGGTTGTAGGTAACTCCCAGACGAACCGACAGCCGTTTGGTGTCAAAGGTTGGCGCAACGTTGAAGGTGTTGGGTGCCTGACGATCCAGAGCCACCGTCCTGACCGCCGGGTTGCCGCTCGCGTCCGTGCAGCAGTAGGGCTGCTTGGCCTGCGAGAACGAGTACGCGTAGTTGGCCAGCAGGCCGAGGCCAGACAGAGGACCAGGAAGATTCCTGAAGTGCTCCTGCCAGCCAAGCTCCAACCCGCCAAGGTATGCATTGGGCAGATTCTGCGGCTGCACGGCCGTGTATCCGGCGTAAGGGGCCTGCGTGTAGGGCGTCTGCACGGTGACGATGGGATTGCTCAGCGACTTGTAGAAGAAGCCCGCCGTCAGTGCTCCTACCGTCTTGGTGTAGCGCTCGTACAGCACGTCGAAGTTGTTGGCGCGGGTGGGAACCAGGTTGGGATTGCCCAGGTTGATCTGGTTGCGGGTTCCGTTGATGAGGATGTACGGAGGCAGATCGCCGTAGTTGGGACGAGCGATGCCGCGACCGTAGACGACGCGAATATCCTGGTTGCTCGACAGGTTGTACTGCATCTGCGCGTTCGGCATGAAGTCGACATAGGTGCTGCTGCCCTTGGTGGGTGTGGCAGTCAGGCTACCCTGCGCGACCTGCAGGCCGGTAAAGTTCGAGTCAGTCACTTCGACGCGAAGACCGCCGATCAGCCGGAAGCGTCCGATGTCGATGGTATCCATGGCGTAGAACGCCGGGATCAGCTCGTGCGTGTTCCAGTTGTTGGGCAGGCTCCGGCTGGACTCGCTTGCAATATTCTCTGTGAACTTGCCGGGGTTGGAGTTGAAGGCGGCAACCAGCTTATCCCAGCTGGAGACGGGGCCGTAGGCTCCGTAGGTTCCGCTGTAGTAGTCGGAGTTGGTGAACGAAGGATCCAGCACGGTGGAGAGCAGAATGGTGCCGTCCGAGTTGTAGTACTTGTCATTGGCTTCGTTGAATTTGTGCGCGTTGCGGACCTTGAAGCCGGCCTGGAAGGTTCCCGAGTGGGTGCCCAGCTGGTAGATACGCGATACATCCAGCCCGCCCTGCAGGTTGATCTGGGCCGAGTGATCGTGCGTAAAGCTGATATCGGCCAGACCGTACGTCGTGGGGTCGTGAATCGGCACACCGTTGGTCACAATGAACTTCGGACGATTGGTGTTGCTGGTGTCGACGTTGAACGCAACGTTCTGCGGGCCGTTGAAGTCTGCCTGCGGAAAGTTCTGATTGTCTGCGCGGCTGCGGGAGACTGCGGCCGTTGCGTCAAACACCCACTTGCTGGCGACGTGCTTGGCGTTGGTCGAGAAGGTGAAGATCTGGTAGTCCGGGCTGCGCGGTGCATCCGCATACGACATGGTTCCGGTGTTATCGGCAACGCCAGCCGTAATGAAGTTGCCTGCAGTGGGCGTGTAGATGTACTTGCCGCCAAAGTCGCGGAAGTCTGAGAAGAAGCTGCGCGCAAACACCGTTGTCGTCGGGGAGACGCGGTAATCCACGGTACCGGCAAAGCCGTAGCGCGAGCGGTGATAGTAGTACTCGCGCAGGTCCATCGTATTGGGTGCAGCAAAGACGCTTCCATCGGCTGCTGTGTTGACGGCAGTGCCGGGCTCGACGTCGTCGATACCGCGGCCGTTGTAGTCGTAGCTGCCACCGGCAAAGACGCCCAGCTGATGATGAGCGCCGAAGCGGTTACTGCCCGCAGCGGTGATCTGGCTGAGGTTGCGGCCACCCTGCTCAATCGGCGTGCGACCACCCATCGCCGTCACCGTAAAGTAGGGTTCATCACTCGCGGTTCGCGTCACCAGGTTGACCGTGCCGCCGATGGCGTCGCCATCCTGATTTGAGGTGAGGGTCTTCGAGACCTCGAGTTGCTCCACCAGCGCAGCAGGAATCACATCCAGCTTCACGTTGCGGACAGCAGACTCTGGCGCAGGAACGTTGATGCCGTCGATCGTCGTGTTGGAGAGGCGTGGCTCCGTTCCGCGAATCTGCACGTACTTACCCTCTCCCTCGTCACGCTCCAGGGAGACGCCGGGCAGGCGGCCCACAGCATCGGCAATGTTCGTGTTCGGCAGGCTGGCGATCACGCTGGAGGGCAAAACCTCCAGAATGTTGTTGGCGTTCTGCTGCTGATTCAGCGCAGCCACTTCGCCATAGGCACGGCCCGCATAGACCGTCACATTCTGGCTGACCGAGGCGACACTCATCGCAATGGTGTCGGTCAGCATCTGGCTCGGCTGAATCGTTACGGTGGTCGTGGCCGAGGTGAATCCGAGCATATTGGTGGTGATGGTGTACTGCCCGGGAGCCAGATTGGTGAGGACAAACTGGCCCTGGCTGTCGGTCACCGCGCTGCGATTGCCGGGCATCAGAATCACTTGCGCGCCGGGCAGAATGCCACCGGCTTTATCCGTTACCGTGCCGCTGACACCGCCACTGGCCGCCGCGGACTGTGCTGGAAGCAGGTTGTTGCCGCTGATGGCAATACCCAGCGCAAGAGACAAGAAGAGTTGGACGAAACGTTTCATACTGAGTGCTTTCTCCATTCGTACGTGATAGGCAGGTCTACTACGTGCATGCAGCCGGATCGCCCCTGGAGCCAGGGGGATCCCTCAGATTTCTTAGGTCTTTAAGCTTGGAAGCACTGCGGAAGAGGTTCCCAGAGTTTCATGAACGAATCGTCACAGCGGCGAGAAAAGGCCTTAACAATCGCGGCTGCGGGCAGCGATGCCATCACCGGCGCGTTCTTCACCCGGTGAAAGTGGCTCGCAGAGCCCCAAGTCGGCCAGGCGG
>JAGWNX010000104.1 GCA_028872955.1 Acidobacteriota bacterium | reverse complement strand
AGACCGAGGAACAGCCCGTCAACAAATCCGTTGGCCCCAGTCTCGAAGATACCGGTCACTGGATTGAAGCTAATCTTGTCGGACTCCACGAAGAAGAACAACACGCCCCCCACAAGACAACAATTACAAAGGCATCCGTCAAAGGATGCACGTTGTCATTCACCCAAGAGGATACAGAGGGCGACCGGACGAATTGGACGATTTCGGAAACAATGGATCTTGGCCGAATTGAGTGGCTAAAAGCGATTCCCGTACAAAAGGCTATTTTGGGAGCCACAAAAGGTGACGATGTCGAGCTTCACTATGTCTCCATGCCCGATCAAGATGGAAAAGTCACGCCGCCTGAAAGTCGACGGACAAGTGCAGTCGGAATTGAAACGGACGACGACGCGATGGCGGCTCGCATGGTCAAAGCATTGCAGCACGCAATTGATCTGTGCAAGGCAACCGCGAAACCCGACCTTTTCTAGAGTTTGTTACGCTTTTCAAGCGAGGGCCTTGGCCGGTGGCACACCCTTCCATTGCACACACACAAGCCTCAAACATTTGGGTGCCCCACCCGTCGCGCTTTTGCGAAGGGTGGGAAAGTATACGGCTCGCACCCCGATGCCTTTTTTACAACGCCGTCCGAGGTACGTTACACAATGAGCTTTGGCGGCAGCAATCCCACCTTAGGCGCGATACTGCCGCGCCGAAGATGGGGAGCCCGCGCCTCGGGCCGGTTGTAAATATGGGGCACCGCCTATTACAGCCCCGTAGAGCAACCGGACGCACCCACGGCCACCGCAGAGACGCCAGACGCAGCACAGACCACCCAGAGGCGGTCTGCAGTTAAATGGCTGGCTTACTTCGTCTTTATAGACGAGCGGCGGGTGGCCCACCCTTCTTCTCTGAACTGCTACAACTGTCTGGGTGCCCCATCCTTCGCGCTTTTGCGAAGGGTGGGATGAAGAAGATCGAGCAGCACAAGACTCGCTCATTCTACGCATCTGCTACAGCAGCTATCCGATGCAGACCGCGCAATCAATCGTAGTGGCAGCAACCCCACCTTAGGCGCGATACTGCCGCGCCGAAGATGGGGCACCCGGTCTGTACTACCGACACATCCTTTCCAGCGCGATTTACTAGAGCATCGAGCAGCACCCTGAGTTGCTGAAGCCTCCCCTTGCTGCATATAGTGGCATCGCCACGCCGTGCAATCGTCGGCGGCGCTCTACGGGAGACTCCGCATCTTGAATCGTCGCCTAGCGCTATCCTCTGCCCTGCTTGCTGCAGCTCTCTCGGCTCTCTGTGCTCCGCTGTGCCCGGCGCAGGCTGCACCTGTGCCCCATGTGTGGCTCACCACGACAGACCGCGCCTCGCTGCTTGCTCCTGCGCCTGCAGCGGTGGCACCAGCCACGTCGGCCGATGCCACGCTGCCGCGCGTCATCGTCTCGCCCGGCACGGTCTACCAGACCATGGAGGGCTTCGGCTTCGCGCTCACCGGCGGCAGCGCGCAACTGCTGATGCAGATGCACGCTGCGGAGCGCGGCAAGCTGCTGCAGGAGCTGTTTGCACGCTCAAACGGCGCGATTGGCGTGAGCCAGCTGCGCATCAGCATCGGCTCCTCGGACATGAATGACCACGCCTACAGCCTGGACGACATGCCCGCAGGCGAGACCGACCCTGCGCTTGCGCACTTCTCACTGGCCGAGGACGAGAAGGCCGTCATTCCGGTGCTGCAGCAGGTGCTGCGCATCCAGCCGCACCTGCACATTCTGGCCTCGCCGTGGTCTGCACCCGCTTGGATGAAGACGAACGGCGACCTGAAGGGCGGCGCGCTGCAGCCTCGCTACTACGCCGCGTATGCGCAGTACCTGGTGCGCTTTCTGCAGGCCATGCGCAGGCAAGGCATTGCGATAGACACGCTGACCGTGCAGAACGAGCCACTGAACGACAAGAACACGCCCAGCATGGTGATGCAGCCGGAGGAGCAGGCCGTCTTCATCCGCGACCACCTGGGCCCGGCGCTGCAGCGCGCACACCTGCCCACACGCATTGTGCTGTATGACCACAACTGCGACCGGCCGGACTACCCGATCACCGTGCTGCAGGACGCACGCGCCCGCCAGTACATCGCCGGCTCGGGCTTCCACCTGTACGGCGGCACCATCGACGCCATGAGCCAGGTACACGACGCCTTCCCGCAGAAAGACCTCTTCTTTACCGAGCAGATGGTGGTGGATACCCACGACAACGGCGAGCTGCGCGTGGCCAATCCGCTGTCTCACGTTGTGCTTGGCGCAGTACGTAACTGGAGCCGTAACGTACTACTGTGGAACCTGGCTGCCGACCCGGCCTTTGGCCCGCACACCGGCAACGGCGGCTGCCCGGTATGCGAGGGAGCGATCACCCTGGATGGCGACACCGTAACGCGCAACGTGGGCTACTACACCATTGCGCAGATTGCGGCGTTTGTGCCGCCGGACTCCGTGCGCATCGGCTCCACAACGCTGGAGGACGTGGCCACTGCGGCCTTCCGCACCCCGGCAGGCCACACCGTGCTGGTAACGGCAAACCATGGCAGGGCGGCACAGCGGTTCGTGATCGCCGATGGCGCGCAGCGCTGGACTACCAGCGTGCCAGCGGGCGGCGCAGCCACCTTCGTCTGGTAGCGAGCGCGTACGCGAACTATGCTGTCTGCCTGGGTGCAGACATTCGGCAAGAAGGTAGAGACGCAGAACCGGCCAGAAGCTGCCTCACAAAGAGGAGCTTCCGGCCGGTCTGGCGTAGCTTGGTGGTGATGCGAGCTTAGGCGACGACTTCGATGCCCATCGAGCGCGCGGTGCCGCGAATGGTCTTGGCAGCGGCCTCTACCGTGGCGGCGTTCATGTCCGGCATCTTCTGCTTCGCGATCTCCAGGATCTGCTTCTCCGTAACCTTGCCCTTCTTCTCCTTGTTCGGAGTGCCCGAGCCCTTCTCGATGCCAGCGGCCTTCAGCAGCAGCACCGGCGCCGGAGGCGTCTTGGTGATGAAGCTGAACGTACGATCGGCGTAAACCGAGATGACGACCGGAATCGTCAGACCGGCCATTGCCGGGTCCTTGGTGCGATCGTTGAACTGCTTGCAGAACTCCATGATGTTGACCTGCGCCTGACCGAGCGCGGGGCCAACCGGAGGAGCAGGGGTGGCCTTCGCGGCCATGATCTGAAGCTTGACGTATCCAGTAATCTTCTTCGGTGCCATTTCGGGTAATCCTCGTTATGCTTTCAAGCGGCGGGCGGCGGGCCTGCTGCTGATTTTGATTGCCTGCTCCGGCTGCCTGCCTTGCGGGCCGCGGCGCGGGTCCTGCGTTACTGCTCGCCTTACCTTAGCTGCAGGTTAGGCTTCTACCTTGTCCACCTTCGAGAACTCGATCTCGACCGGGGTGGAGCGGCCAAAGATGCTGACCATCACCTTCAGCGTCTGCTTGTCTTCGTTCACGTCATCGACCGTGCCGTTGAAGTTCGCAAACGGACCTTCATTGATGCGAACCTGCTCGCCCTTGGCGAACTTGATCTTCAGTGTCGGCTTCGCCGTCGGAGACTCAGACCGGAACAGGATCGAGCTGACCTCCTGCTCGGAGAGCGCCACCGGATTGTCGCCCGTGCCCAGAAAGCCCGTGACGCGCGGCGTGTTCTTGATCACGTGCCACAGATCGTTATCCAGGTCCATCTCCACCAGCACATAGCCCGGCAGAAAGACACGCTCGATGGTGTACTTCTTGCCGTTGCGCAGTTCGGTGACTGGCTCGGTCGGAATCATGATGCGACCGATGCGATTCTGCAGACCAAACGCGGCAATCCGGCTCTCCAGCGACTCGCGCACCTTGCGCTCAAAGCCGGAGTAGGCGTGAATGATGTACCACTTGAAGTTCTCGTTGACCGGTGGCGCCAGCTGCTCGTCAGATGTCTCTGCCGCGCCCGCCTCTACCGGATTCAGTTCTTCTGCCGCCATGGTTTTGCCTTCTCGAAACGTCTACAGATAACTCGACTCGTTTGCCACCTGCCAGCCGCTAGTGCTTGGTCAGGTAGTTCAGTACAGCCTCAATCGCGCGACCGATCACACCATCAATAACCCAGAAGTACGCCGCAAAGATGAAGACCGTCAGAAGCACGGTAATCGTCGTTGACTGGACTTCCTCGCGCGACGGAGCAATCACCTTGCGCATCTCGCTGCGCACGTCCTTCAGAAACGCCGAGAGCCGTCCCGGCGTCGCCTTCAGATTGTCAATGCCGGTATTCGGCGTCTCTTCTGCCACAACAGTTTTGGCCATTACGCTGCCTCAAACTTCTATCGATTGCTTACATTCTCTCTGCGGCTTCTAAAGCCAGACAGAGTGGCGGGGGAGCTCGGATTCGAACCGAGAAGTTCGGTTTTGGAGACCGACAGTTTAACCGTTGAGCTTACTCCCCCACATGGACCATGCAGCCTGCACCACAGAGCGCTCTCTGCCGTGCATCAGCCGAACGGACCGCTACTTCGTCTCTTTGTGGGGCGTGTGCTTGCGGCAGGTGTTGCAGAACTTCGAAAACTCCAGACGGCCGGTCGTCGTCTTCTTGTTCTTCGTCGTGGAGTAGTTCCGGTTCTTGCACTCCGGGCACTGGAGGGTCACAATCTCGCGCATGGTTTAGGTACTTCCTTTCTCAAGTGGCCCGTCACATCGACGGGCAAGCAGCCATGCCGAAAGAGTTCCCTCCGACACGCCGCGACGCAGGGGTTATTGGTCCCTGCTGACCAGATCCTGAATTGTGCAACGAAAAGACCAGCGGTCAGGCCACGCTGGTCCTTTCCCATTATCCACGAAAAGTCAGAATTTACAAAGTGGGTTCTGCGAGAGCGCGCTTCCGCCTGAGCACTCCCGCCGCCCTGCCGCTCCCCTCGCAAGCCTGCGGCAGGGTCACGCGGCAGAACCAACCGCATCCAGCGTGCGCAGCGCCGACTCCGGCAGGCGCAGCCTGGCTGCGGCAAGGTTCTCCTCCAGGTGGGCCAACGACGAGGTACCCGGAATCAGCAGCAGTTTGGGCGAGCGCTGCAGCAGCCACGCCAGCGCCACCTGCATGGGAGTAGCCCCCAGGCTCTCGGCCACCTCGTTCAGGTGAGTCGATTGCAGCGGGGTAAATCCACCGAGCGGGAAGAACGGAACATAGGCGATGCCCCGCGTCGCCAGGGCCTGCACCAGGGCATCGTCCGCACGATTCGCCAGGTTGTACGCGTTCTGGACGCACACCACCGGCGCAACCTCCTCGGCCAGGCGAATCTGCTCCGCATCCACATTGCTCAGCCCGATGTGCTTGATCTTGCCCTGCTGCTGCAGCCCGGCCAGCACCGCCATCGCAGGCCGCGGGTCGAATCCGGGCGTCGCAGAGGCAAACCCGGGGCAACGCAGGTTGACGATATCGATCGCATCGAGGCTGAGATGCCGCAGATTGTCATGCAGGCCATTCGTCAGGCACTCGGGCGTCAAGTCGTGGATCCACTCGCCCGCAGCACCGCGCCGGGCACCCAGTTTGCTCACAATCACCAGGTTCTTCGGATAGGGGTGCAGTGCCTCGTGGATAATCTGATTCGTGATATGCGGCCCATAGAAGTCGCTGGTGTCGAGATGGTCGACTCCTGCCTCGATCACACGCCGCAGCACGCGCACACACGCCGCACGGTCCCTGGGCGGCCCAAAGACATGTGGCCCGGCCAGCTGCATTGCGCCAAAGCCCATGCGATGCACCTTCAGCTCCGTGCCAGGAAATGTAAACTGACCCGCCAGATTCTCACCATTGCTCATGCTTTCCCTCTCCTGTAGAACCTGTCGATTAGATGGATCGATGCAAAGAAGGGCTCAGCATTGCGCAACGCTCCACGCGGCAAAACAAAAGCGGCGAGCCGAAGCTCGCCGCCCTGATTTGCTTCTGCCGGTCAGAGTAGACACGCGCAAAGCGCGTCTTCCGCCGTCCGTGCAGCGTTACTTGATGATCTCGCTGATGGTACCTGCGCCGACGGTGCGGCCGCCTTCGCGGATCGCGAAGCGCAGGCCCTTCTCCATCGCCACCGGCGTGTGCAGCGTCACTTCCAGCGCAACGTTGTCGCCAGGCATCACCATCTCCGTGCCCGCTGGCAGCTTCGCAGAGCCCGTCACGTCCGTCGTGCGGAAGTAGAACTG
>JAGWNX010000001.1 GCA_028872955.1 Acidobacteriota bacterium | reverse complement strand
GCGGAAGCGCGCAAGTTAGCGGTAAAGCTGTACGAGACAGTCAAAGATTCGCCCATTATCAGCCCGCATGGCCATACGGACCCCAGCTGGTTTGCCCTGAATGAGGCGTTCCCCAATCCAGCGGCGCTGCTGATCCAGCCCGATCACTATATCTTCCGCATGCTCTACTCGCAGGGCGTCTCGCTGGAGTCGCTGGGCGTACCGCAAGTGGATGGCAAGCAGCAGGCCGACCCGCGCGAGGTGTGGCGCATCTTCGCGAAGCATTACTACCTCTTCCGCGGCACCCCCACCCGCCTCTGGCTGGACTACACCTTCCAGCATCAGTTTGGCCTGACCGAGCGGCTGCGGCCGGAGAACGCCGACACCTACTACGACGTGATCGCCGCCAAGCTGGAGACGCCGGAGTTCCGCCCGCGCGCTCTGTTTGAGGCCTTCAACATTGAAGTGCTGGCTACGACCGATGCGGCCTTTGACGATCTGAAGTGGCACCAGCAGATCAAGGACTCCGGCTGGAAGGGCCGCGTGGTGCCTACGTTCCGCCCCGACGCTGTGGTGGACGCGGAGTACCTGGGCTTCCGCGAGAACCTGCAGCGGCTGGGTGAGGTTGCGGGGGAGGATGTCTCTAACTACAAGGGATACCTGAATGCGCTGCGGAAGCGCCGCGCCTTCTTCAAGCAGATGGGCGCCACGGCCACGGACCACGGCCACCTGACCGCCATGACGGCTGATCTGCCGGCCGACGAGGCAGCCCGGCTCTACGAGCGCATCTACACCGGTAAGACCAATCCGGGCGACATTGAGCTGTTCCAGGCGCAGATGCTGACCGAGATGGCCGGCATGAGCGTAGAAGACGGCCTGACCATGCAGCTGCATCCGGGCAGCGTACGCAATCACAACCAGAAGCTGTATGAGAAGTTTGGTCGCGACAAGGGAGCTGACATACCGTCGCCGACGGAGTATGTGCGCAGTCTGCGTCCGCTGCTGAACAAGTATGGCAACGAGGCTGGCTTCACGTTCATCCTGTTCACGCTGGATGAGTCAACCTATGCGCGCGAGCTGGCACCACTGGCCGGGCACTACCCGTGCCTGCGGCTGGGGCCGTCGTGGTGGTTCCATGACTCGGCAGAGGGCATGATGCGCTTCCGCGAGCAGGTAACGGAGACGGCAGGCTTCTACAATACGGTCGGCTTCAACGATGACACGCGGGCCTTCCTCTCGATCCCATCGCGGCACGATGTTGCCCGCCGCATTGACTGCGCCTTTTTGGCGCGTCTGGTGGCGGATCACCGGCTGGACGAGGACGAGGCGTTTGAGCTTGCCCAGGACCTTACCGTCAACCTGGTAAAGAAGGCATACAAGCTGTAAGCACGCGGCGAGCTGCCGAGAACCGGATGAGGACACGATGAGTCTCTACTTTGCAGCGGGATCCCCGACGACCGAGATGTCGCACGACGACATACGCAGCGGTCTCCACACCGCGCTGGAGCAGTTGGGCCAGCGCAAGCGCGTGCTGGCAGTGCCGCCGGACTTCACCCGGATGCACTCGGAAGCTGGCCTGCTGACCGAGATGGCCTGGCAGTACTACGGCGAGCACATGAAGGACGTGTTGCCCGCGCTGGGAACACACAAGCCGATGACCGATCAGGAGATCGCCACCATGTACGGCGCTACGCCGCGGGAGCTGTTCCGCGTCCACGACTGGCGTAACGATGTGGTGACGCTGGGCGAGGTGCCGGGCAGCTTTCTGGAGCAGGTGAGCGAGGGCAAGGTGAACTACACCTGGCCCGCGCAGGTAAATAAGCTGCTGCGCGACGGCGGGCACGACCTGATTCTCTCCATCGGACAAGTGGTGCCGCACGAGGTAGTGGGCTTTGCCAACTACAACAAGAACATCTTCGTCGGCACGGGCGGCTCCATCGGTATCCACCGCTCCCACTTTCTGGGCGCGGTGTATGGCATGGAGCGCATGATGGGCCGCGCGGATACCCCGGTGCGGCGCGTGCTGAATTATGCCAGCGAACACTTCGCCACCAACCTGCCCATCGTGTATGTGCAGACGGTGATGGCGAAGAACGCGGCAGGCAAGCTGGTGATGCGTGGCCTCTATATCGGCGATGACGCCGAGTGCTTTGAGCGGGCGGCCGCGCTGAGCCTGCAGGTGAACTTCCTGATGATGGATCGCGAGATTCATAAGGCGGTCGTTTTCCTGGACCCCAGCGAGTTCCGCAGCACGTGGCTGGGCAACAAGAGCGTGTACCGCACGCGTATGGCGCTGGCCGATGATGCCGAGCTGATTGTGCTGGCACCGGGCGTGCATGAGTTTGGCGAGGACAAGGCCATTGACGCGCTGATCCGCAAGTATGGGTACTGCGGCACGCCGCGCACGTTGCAGGCAGTGCAGGAAGACCCGCAGCTGGCCGGCAACCTGAGCGCGGCCGCGCACCTGATCCATGGCTCCAGCGAGGGCCGCTTCCGCATTCGCTACTGCCCGGGCCACCTGACCAGGCAGGAGGTGGAGTCCGTGCACTTCGAGTTTGGCGACCTGAAGGAGATGCTGGCCAAGTACCGCCCGGAGACGCTGAAGGACGGCTGGAACGTGGTGGATGGCGAGGAGATCTTCTACATCTCCAACCCAGGACTCGGGCTGTGGGCGTATGAGGGAAGATTCAGAAATTAGGGTTTGCCAGCGACAAGGGCGAACGAGTATGCTTGGACGGCGAGTAAGTGGTTAGACCACTAAATTTTGAAAGTTGAGAGTGGACGGCAATGAGTGAGGGGTTGAAGCTTCCGCGGTTCTCCGTGGGCGTGGGTGATCGTTTTGCACATCAGGCAAAGGCACAGCTGGCGGCGTGTGTGATGGCGGCCGAGGCAGGTGTTGAGGTCGTACCGGTCTGGAACAAGTCCAACCGTGAGCACATGATCATTGGCAGCGAGCCGACCCAGACACGGGCTGCGGCCGATGCGGCGGTGAAGGCGCTGGGCTGGACCCGGCCTTACTTCCTGGATGCCGACCATATCAACCTGAAGACGGTGGGCCGCTTTCTGGCTCCGTGCGACTTCTTCACCCTGGATGTGGCTGATCTGATTGGTCAGCCGGCCCGGCCGGAGGATGTGGACGCGTTTGTCGCGCGTCACCCGGAGCTGGTGGGGACGGTCACGATTCCTCACATTGCGGAGCCATTCCAGACCGATGCTGCCTTCGTGAAGGGTGTGGCGAACAAGTTCCTGGCAGCGGTACAGCATGCCGGCGAGATCTACCGGCTGCTGGTCAAGGAGAAGGGCGCTGGCAACTTCGTGCCTGAGGTCTCCATGGACGAGACGGATGCGCCGCAGACCCCGGTGGAGCTGTTGATCATCCTGGCGGCGATCGCCGATGAGGGGATTCCGATCCAGACGATCGCGCCGAAGTTTACGGGCCGCTTCAACAAGGGTGTGGACTACGTGGGTGATGTGCCGCAGTTCACCAAGGAGTTCAACGAGGACCTGGCCGCGATTGCGTTTGCCATCAAGACCTACGGTCTGCCGGCCAACCTGAAGCTGAGCGTGCACTCGGGCTCCGACAAGTTTTCGATCTACAAGGCGATTCACGATGCGGTGATCGGCTTTGGCGCCGGCGTGCATCTGAAGACCGCCGGAACCACCTGGCTGGAAGAGGTGATCGGTCTGGCAGAGGCGGGTGGCGATGGACTGGCGCTGGCCAAGGAGGTCTACGCAGAGGCCTACAGCCATGCGGAGGAGCTGTGCGCGCCGTATGCGACCGTAATCGACATTGATCCGGCTCAACTGCCCAGCCCGGAGACGGTGAACGGCTGGACGAGCGACCAGTTTACCGGCGCCCTGCGGCATGACCAGAGCAACCCGGCATACAACCAGAGCTTCCGTCAGCTGATCCATGTAGGCTTCAAGGTTGCGGCCAAGATGGGTGATCGGTACCTGAAGGCACTGGAAGCCAACGAGGCGGTGGTGGCGAAGAATGTGACCACGAACCTGTTTGAGCGGCACATCAAGCCTGTGTTTCTGGGCAAGTAAGTAGATCGGGACGCAAGCGGATGATTGTCGTACTGATGGGAGTGACAGGTTCTGGCAAGAGCACGATCGGCACGCTGCTGGCTGAGCGTACCGGTGCCGTCTTTGCTGATGCAGACGACTATCATCCGCTGGCCAACAAGCAGAAGATGGCCAGTGGCCAGCCGCTGAACGATGACGATCGTCAGCCCTGGCTGGAGACGCTGAATGGTGTCCTGCGTGGCTGGCACATCGCGAACCAGCGCGGTGTGCTGGCCTGCTCCGCGCTCAAGCAGCGGTATCGCGAGACGCTTGCGGCCGATATGCCCCCGGGTACGGTATCGTTTGTGCTGTTGGATGGCCCGCGCGAGTTAATTGCGGAGCGGTTGGCAGCGCGTGCCCACGAGTTTATGAATCCAAAGCTGCTGGAGAGCCAACTGGCGACGCTGGAGCTGCCTGCGGATGCCATCCGGGTTGTGAACGACCGCCCACCGGATGAGGTGGTGGGCGAGATTCTGGGTCGGTTGGAGCCGTTGAGCCGCCTATAATGCAAGGCGCGACGAAGTTTGTGGTGAGTAAGGAGAGTCGATGGGGCATCCGTTGTTTGATCTGACAGGGAAGTCGGCGGTGGTTGTGGGTGGAACGTCGGGCATCGGCCTGGCGATGGCTGTTGGCCTGGCCGAGGCCGGTGCGGACGTGGTGGCTACGTCGCGCCGCGCGGAACAGGTGGACGAGGCTGCCAAGGCGATTGAGGCGAAGGGCCGCAGGGCGCTGCGACTGACCTCGGACGTAGGCGACCGTACCTCTCTGGAGAAGCTGCTCGCCGGGACGCTCGACGCGTTCGGCAAGGTCGATATCCTGATCAACTGTGCCGGCAAGATCAAGCGCGAGCCGACCCTGACGGTGAGCGAAGAGACCTGGAACGACATTATGGATACCAACGTGACGGGCACGTTGCGGGCCTGCCAGATCTTTGGCGCGCACATGCTGGAGCGTGGCTACGGACGCATCATCAACATCGCCTCGCTCAACACGTTTGTGAGCCTGAAGGAAGTGACCGCATACGCGGCCAGCAAGGCTGCGGTGGGCGCACTCACCAAGTCGCTGGCCGTGGAGTGGAGCGCGCAGGGCGTGACGGTCAATGCCATCGCTCCGGGCGTCTTTCGCACGGCACTGAATCAGAAGCTGCTGGATGAGAGCGAGCGCGGGAAGGAGCTGCGCATGCGTACTCCGATGGGTCGCTTTGGCAAGACGGAAGAGCTGGTTGGCTCAGCGGTCTTTCTGGCCAGCGATGCTGCCAGCTTTGTGACCGGCGAGATTCTGGTGGTGGATGGCGGCTTCCTGGCGAGTGGTGTGAACCAGTAGCGAATGAACATGGACAGGAAAGGCAAAGGCCCGGGCGACCGGGCCTTTCGCTTTCTGTGCTTGTTGTCGCTTCGGGCTATCGTTCGCCCCGTAACCCGCGCGCGCGTGCGGCGGCAGAGGGGCTGGGTTTCGCACGAAGAATAGCGATGTTGGGCGGAATAATCGCGAGCAGCAGCAGCGCAACGATGGCGATCTCGGGCGGATCCAGTGCGCCCTGATTGGCGCGAATGATGAGCAGCGCCGCCGCGACCGAGAGCGCGACAACGATCACGGTAATCGCTGCCTGCTTGGCCCAGGGTTTATCGGCAAAGACGACCATCGCGAGCTCCGTAGCCGCGCCGGAGATTAGGGAGGGGAAAAACATGGCGTGGGCTGCTGGCAGAAAGGTAGCAGACCAGCCCCAGGTTTGGTAACAGCAAACCGTGCCGATTACAGAAATCTATGCGGCCTAGAAGGCCATCATGGTTCGCGAGGGGATTTAGATGCTGGAGGCGCGCGCAATCATGGTGGCGATGTACGCCGCGCCAAAGCCGTTGTCGATGTTGACGACCGAGACGTTCGGCGAGCAGGAGTTGAGCATGCCGAGCAGCGCAGCCGCGCCGGCGAAGCTTGCGCCGTAGCCGACCGAGGTGGGCACGGCAAGCACCGGCACTCCCACCAGGCCGCCCACCACCGAGGGCAGCGCGCCCTCCATGCCGGCGCAGACGATGACGGCATGCGCCTCGCGCAGGGTGTCGCGCACCGAGAGTAGCCGGTGCAGGCCGGCGACGCCTACGTCGAAGTGCCGGACCACCGTGGTGCCAAAGAGCTCGGCCGTGAGTGCGGCCTCCTCTGCGACGGGCAGGTCGCTGGTGCCGGCGCACAGCACGGCGACGTGGCCGCGGGGTGCCTGGGTGGATTGGCGCAACGTCACGGCGCGGGCCAGCGCGTGGTGTTGTGCGTGGGGCACGGCAGCCAGCACGGCGGCGGCAGCCTCTGGCGAGACCCGCGTGGCCAGTACGTCGGCACCGCGCGCGGCCATGGCGGCAAAGATCTCGGCGGTCTGCGCGGGGGTCTTGCCGGCCGCGTAGATCACCTCGGGCAGGCCGTTACGCAGGGTACGGTGATGATCCACCTTGGTGTGTCCCAGGTCCTCAAAGGGCAGGGAGGCCAGCCGCTCGGCAGCGGCATCCGCAGCCAGTTCGCCACGTTGTACCTGGGCGAGCAGTTCCAACAGAGCATTCGGGGTCATGCGCAGTCTCCGGGCTTCGCGTGGGCCAGCCATGCGGCAGTGGCGGCCTGCAGCACCAGCTTGACCGGCACCTGGTGCTGTGCGGCGGCGGCCCGGCAGTCTTCGAACTCAGGTGCGGCGTTGCGCGTCTCGTCTGCGGCCGTGCCGACCTTGATGCGGATAGCACCGTAGGGCGTCTGAACGGGCACGTGGCTACGCTCCAGGCAGATGCGTTGCTCCACCCGGGTGCGTACGCCGAGCGTTGAGGTCTCGCGCAGCAGCAACTGGGTCAGTTCAGCGGCCTGTGCAGGGGCAGCCAGCAGGGTGAGCAGTGTCCCGGGGCGACCCTTCTTCATCTGCACCGGCGTCAGCATGGCGTCCAGCGCGCCGAGTGCCAGCGCGCGCTCCATGACGTGGGCGATGACCTGCGGCGAGAGGTCGTCGAGCGCAGTCTCAATCACTGTGACGGTGCTGGCCGCGCCCGAGGCGTCCTGTGTCGTTGCCTCGTCGGTGTCGCCCACGCTGAGGCGCAGTACATTGGGGAAGCCGGCGGGATTCCGCGTGCCGGCTCCGTAGCCGATGCTGCGGACGCGCATGACTGGCTGGGGACCGAACTGGGGTGCCAGGGCGCGCAGCAGCGCGGCACCGGTGGGAGTCACCAGCTCTTTTTGCACGTGGGCTGCGTAGGTCGGCATGCCGAGCAGCAAGTCTGCGGTGGCGGGCGCCGGAATCGGAAAGTTGCCATGCGCGCACTGCACCATGCCGGAGCCGGTGTTGATGGGCGAGCAGTGCCAGCGCAGCGGCTGACCCGTCTCCGCCAGTGCCTGCGTGTTCAACGCGTGGACACCGGCGCTGGCCGCCACGATATCGACGATGGCGTCGACTGCGCCGACCTCGTGAAAGTGAATCTGCTCCACGGGCACGTTGTGGATCTTTGCCTCGGCCTGCCCCAGCAGCTGGAAGGTGTGGAGCGCCAGGTCTTTGACGGGCTGGGGCAGGGCCGCATTCAAAATGAGCGAGCGGATGACGGAGAGCGAGCGGCCATGCTGGTGCTCGGCACTGGGGGCATGCTCATGGGGGTGATCATGACTGTGGCTGTGATCGTGGCTGTGGGGGTGCCCGGCCTTGTGCTCGTGCTGCGTCCTGGGATGGTGCGAGTGCGTGTGGCTGTGCTGGTGCAGGGGTTCCTGCTGCGCGGCCACCGGTTGCGAGGCCACTGCGGGGGCGTCGGCCGGGGTGCCGTTCACCATCACATCCACCTTGGTGGCGGAGATGCCCGAGCGGTCTACGGTGTGGATGTGCAGCGTTGCGCCGAGTTGCAGAGCGGCTGTGGCCTGGTGCAGCACCTCTGCCGGGACTCCGGCGTCGACGAGGGCTGCGAGAAACATGTCGCCGCTGGCACCGGCGAAGCAATCAAGAGACGCGATACGCATGAGCCCTATTCTTTCACGCGCAGCGGAGGCGCGGGTAGCGGCGCAGGCCGGGCTAGCTGCGCACCGGCTGGATGGCCGAGGCAGGCAGTAGCTCGTCACCCGAGCGCTGCAGCGGCTCGTTCATGGAGCCGGAGCGGTAGCCCTGGGCATCCAGCGTGACGTAGAGGAACCCGATGGACTGCAGGGCAGCGTTGATGCGGTCCAGCACATCCAGCGCCAGGGCGCGCGGCAGGTCGGCGCGGTCAATCTCAATGCGGGCCAGGTTGCCGTGGTGGCGCACGCGCACCTGGGGGAAGCCGAGGGCGTGCAGTGCGTCCTCGGCCTGCTCTACCTGGGCCAGGTTCTCGCGGGTCACGGCGCGGCCGTACTCGATGCGCGAGGAGAGGCAGGCCGAGGCGGGCTTGGCTGCGATGGAGAGCCCGGCAGCCTGGGCCAACGCGCGGATCTCCGCTTTGTGCAGGCCGGCGGTCACCAGCGGCGCGGCCACATGGTGTTGCTGCGCAGCCTGCTGTCCCGGGCGGAACTCCCTGCGATCGTCGAGGTTCATGCCGTAGGCGAGCGTCCGGTAGCCGAGTGCCTGACGCGCCTGCTCCATGCGGGTAAAGAGTTCATCCTTGCAATGGAAGCAGCGCTGGGCATCGTTACGGACGTAGTTGGGGTCCTCCAACTCGGCGGTCTGCAGGATGTGGGTAGGGATGCCGTGGCGGGCGGTAAACTCCAGCGCCGCAGCCAGCTCGGCGCGGGGCAGTGAGGGCGAGTCCGCGATGACGGCGAGCAGGTCTGTCCCCAGCGCCTGGTGCGCGGCCCAGGCCAGGTAGGCGGAGTCCGTGCCGCCGGAGTAGGCGACCATCAACGGCCCCAGCTCGCGCAGGGTGTGTTGCAGCAGTGCGGACTTCTGTTGCAGCTCAGGTGGAATGGCCACGTGGCTATTGTAGGCGAGTGCGGGCCCTGCTGGCGCGCTAGGTTGTCGCCAGCAACTGCTGCCAGACATCCTCATCCACCGGCACGCCAAGGCGCAGGTTCTCGGCACGGAGCTGCAGGGTCTGCTCGCCGGGGTAGCGGACTGGCTTGGCGGGATCGACCGGCGTGGCCTGGCGCAGCGAGGCGATGACGCCGTCTGCGATTGCGTCCAGCTCTGCAGCGGTGCTGAGCGCATGCGGCGAGACGGCGAGGAAGAACTGCGACTGGCCGGCCTCGCGCAAGGGGTCGAGCGGCAGCTGATGGGTCGCCAGACCGCCGGAGAGCATGGCCGCCATCAGGTCCAGCACGATGGTGAGGCCGGAGCCTTTCCAATAGCCGATGGGCAGGGAACGCTGCGTCGCCTCAATGGCTGCGGGATCGCGTGTGAGGTTGCCTTCGGCGTCAAAGCCGCCATCGACCGGCAGCAGCTGGCCGCGCTTGGCGTAGCCGGCAATGGCTCCGTAGGAGAACTGCGAGGTGGCAATATCGAGGACCACGGGGCCGGACGTGCGGGGGATGGAGAGGATGAATGGGTTGTTGCCGATGGAGGGTGACTTGGCACCCCAGGCCGGCACGTTGGCCAGCGTGTTGGACCAGCACATGGAGAAGAGGCCGTGCTCCGCAGCGAGCCAGCCGTAGCTGCCGCCACGCATCCAGTGGTTGGTGTTGGCCAGGGCAACGGCACCGATGCCGTGCTCCTGTGCCAGCTGCATGGCGCGGTGCATCGCGGCCCAGGCATTCAGATTACCGGGCCCGCGATGGCCGTCCCAGCGCTCAATGGCGCCGGCGGCAAGGGTGCAGGTTGGCTCGGCGTTCACGTCGATGCTGCCGTTGCGCACCATGGCGCTGAAGCGCGGAAAGCGGTTCAGGCCGTGGGTGTAGACGCCGTCGCGGGTAGTCTCAGCAAACAGGCGAGCGCACAGGGCGGCGCGTTCGCCCTGCAGGCCAAGCGCGAGCATGGCACGATGGAGGGCGGCATACAGGTCGTCAAAGGGAACGCGAGGCATAGCCACCATGGTACTGCGTGGGCGGCGAGGCGAAAAGCGGCCAAGGGCACCACTTGCCTTTCCGGGGCACACGCGGCGCGGCTTTGGCTGCACCTGGAGCCCGAGGTCCGCGTCGTGTGGAAAAGCAGATACAGTGGCCCGCAGTATGGCTAGACTGGCAGATCGAGTCCGTAGAGCTGTTGCTTCTCTAGCGCGATGCGTACAAGCTGGCTGCGGCTGCGCACGCCGGTCTTGTTGAACAGTTGCTGCAGCACCGCTTTGACGTAGGACTCTGAGATGTCGAGACGTACACCGAGCTCTTTGTTGGTCAGGCCTTCGAAGACTCCCTGCAGCACGGCCTTCTCGCGCGGGCTCAGTGCCGAGGCAGTGGTCTCCTGCGGCTGCGCGGTTACCAGCGCCTGCAACGACGCTGCGGTAAGCCACAGGTCACCACGGTGCACCGTTCGGATAGCAGTGACAAGGTCGGACGGTGGACTGTGCTTGAGAAAGATGCCAGCTGCTCCGAGCCGGATAGCTCGTAGTGTGCCAAAATCGCTGAGGCCCGCAGTCACCATCAGCGTCCGGTGCTGCAACTGCATGTCGCGGCAGGCCTCTAGCAAGTGAATGCCGGTCTGTTCGCCCAGATCGTAGTCCAGCAGGACGACATCGGCGGCATGGCGCTGCAACAGCGCAAGCGCCTCCGCTACGGACGCGACTGACCCTAGCAGCTGGAAGTCGGCCTCAGACTCCAACAAACGCTGCAGCCCTTCGCGGAAGAGGCCATGATCATCCACCAGCAGAAGCCGGATTAGGTTCGTGGCGGTCACAGGGTTTCTTCCTGAAAGTTGTGCTGCACCGGGCACAGTTCGACAATAAACGATGCGCCGGCGGGCGTGGCCTGGTACTGCAGATCGCCTTTGAACGAGCGGAGAAGCGCACGCGAGAGAAAGAGGCCCAGCCCGGTTTGGCGTGCCTGCTGCTGAAATGGACGAAAGAGCAATTCCGGCGACGGGACGCCCGGGCCATTGTCCGTAACGGTGATATGCACGGCACCCGAGCTGCTGCTTGCGGCGAAGTGCAGGGTTCGCGCGGTCTGCGTGGCCAGCGCTTCCTGGGCGTTGCGCGTCAGGTTCAAAAAGACCTGCGTGAGACTTTGACGGTCTGCCCAGACTGGTGGCAGCAATGGCTGCAGGCTCCAAGTCGTCTGGATGTTCTGCTCGCGCAACGCCGGGGCAAGGATGACGCGAAGCTCCTCAAAGAACGACACAAGATCGAGCGTGGTACCCAGCGGCGCGGAGCTGGTGCTGTTGCGAAGCTCGATGGCGGCAACGCGCTCCAAGCCGACGACAAGCGTGCCGAGGGATTCAAAGTCCTGGTTGCCGCGCAGGGCAGGGGTGCGGGTCAGGTTCTGGTGGACGAGCGCAATGGCTCCGCAGAGATTGCGAATCTCGTGTGAGACGGCCCCTACTAGAATGCGCGAGTTGGCAAGCATCTGGTAGAGATTGGCTTCTTCACGGTCGCGCAACTCCTGCGACATATCCACAGCCATCGCGGTAAGGCGCGGCCCATCGCTGGTCAGATAGGTGGAGAAGTACAGCTCGGCGATAAACTCCTCGCCGTCGGAGCGCTGTCCGCGGCACTCCATGACCGTGCGAAACGATGTCTGGCCGTTGCGCAGCGGTGGCACGGTTGCCAGTGCAGGCAGGTAGCGCGCAACGGAGGTGCCGGGCAGTGTATCGTCAGGCGTGGCCAGCAGGCTGGCCGCCGCGCTGTTAGCCAGCAGGATGGTTCCAGCAGCGTCGGTGGTGAGAATCGCCAGTGGGCTGCTGTGGATGAGCGCGCGCAGATGCTCTTCGGCATCGCGACGTGAGGCGACCTCAGCTTCCAGCGCGGCCATGTGTGCGGCGGCACGTTGCCGCGAGGTTACAAACTCCCGCACGAACAGACCGACGCCGAGGAAGGCAAAGAGGTAGAGGCAGTCCCGTGGAATGCCGACCTGCGGCTCCCAGCGGAAGCCGTCAAACTCCTCCGCAAGCAACGTGCAGGCCAGCGCAAGCAAGGTGATGCCTGAGCGGCTGAAGCGTGTGCCGGCAAGCGCTACCGGAAGCAGATAGAGAAAGCCCAGCGGCGTTTCAGCGTCGACACGCCAGTCGGCCACCGCAATGAGCCCAAGCAGGACGAGCACAAGTAACGCCAGCAGGAAGCGATTGTGAAGCAGGCGGTCGATGGGCTTACCGGACATAGATCAGAATGAAGTTCCCAGTTAACGCTACGTCATTGCAGAGGTGATACGACATAGGCTATCGAAAGATAGTCCGGTGCGTCAGAAAGAGAGTCCGGTGAGACATTCCTGACTCCTTATACTAAGGGTGGCCTTGCCGCCTGGATGCATCCTGCGGCGTGACCGGAGAGCAGTACGGTAAAGCCCGCAAGAAAGTGCAGGTTGAAAGACCGGCAGGGAAGAGTTGCGATGTTGGAGATGCAAGCGAGAGTGCGCGCGAGTGGTGTAGTGCTGTTGGCCGGTGTGCTGGCTCTGGTCGGCGCTGGGCTGATGACTGGATGCAAGAGCGAGGGCAGGGACGAAAAGGCTGAGGCCCCGCCCTCTGCGACCGTAGTGCACGCCGGTGATGTGAGCCTGGTGCAGGTGGAGCGACCGGAGCGCTTTGCGCTGACCACGGCCGGGGAGCGTCAGGCGGCAGCCACGCTGCATGTGACCGGGACGGTGACGCCGGATGTCTCGCGAACCGTGCCCGTGATCTCGCTGGCGAACGGTCGCGTGACGAACCTGATTGCACGCCTGGGAGATACGGTTCGCAAGGGCCAGCTGCTGATGGAGGTGCAGAGCACGGATGTCTCGGGTGCGTTCAATCAGTATCTCAAGGCAGTCAATGACGAGCGTCTGGCCAAGGTGCAGTTGGATCGTGCCACCCTGCTCTACGACAAGGGCGCGATTCCGCGCGCGCAGCTCGAGGTTGCCGAAAATGCCGAGCAGGATGCCAAGGCCGACCTGACCGCTGCGGAGCAGCAGTTGAAGGTACTTGGGGTTGACCCGAAGAATCCTGGCGCCGCCGTGAAGGTGTATGCGCCGGTTAGTGGCGTGATTGTGGCACAGAACGTGACCAACGCCAGCGCTGCGGGTGCCACGCTGGCGGGCTCGCCCAACGCATTTACCATTGCGGACCTGTCGCGGGTGTGGGTGCTGTGCGACGTGTTTGAGAACGACTTGTCCTCCGTACACCTGGGGCAGAAGGCGGAGATCCGCCTGACGGCGTACCCGGATAGGCAGTTTGAAGGTACGGTGAGCGACATTGGTGCCGTGCTCGATCCGACGATTCGCACGGCCAAGGTGCGCATTGAGGTAGGCAACCCGGGCATGTTGATGCGTGTGGGTATGTTTGCGACGGCAACGATTCAGGGCCGACAGGCGGAGTCGCACACGGTGGTGCCGGCTACGGCAGTGCTGCACCTGCAGGATCGTGACTGGGTGTTTGTGCCGCAGCAGGCTGGCGTGTTTCGTCGTCGCGAGGTACATGCCGGAGGTATGGTGGACGGCGGTATGCAGGAGATTCTGTCTGGCCTGAACCCCGGCGAACAAGTAGTGGCGAAGGCGCTCGACCTTCAGAATTCGCTGGAGCAGTAATGATCAAACGCATCGTAGACTTTGCGCTGGACAACCGGTGGCTGGTACTTGGCGCGGCGATCCTGCTCTTCGCGTGGGGCATTGTGTCCTTTCACAATCTTCCGGTGGAGGCGTATCCCGACGTAGCGAATAACTACGTGCAGATCATCACGCAGTGGCCGGGCCGCGCTGCGGAAGAGGTGGAGCAGCAGGTCACTATCCCGATCGAGATCCAGATGGCAGGCATTCCGCACATGGTGCACCTGCGCTCCACCACGCTGGCCGGGCTCTCAAGCTTGACGCTCATCTTCGACGACGACTCCGTGAACGACTGGAATCGGGAGAAGGTGCTGGAGCGGCTGAGCCAGGTGACCCTGCCCGCCGGATTGCAACCGCAGATCGGCACCGACTTCAGTCCAGTAGGCCAGATCCTCTTTTATCGGCTGACGAGTACGAACCCCGCGTACGACAACATGGAGCTGAAGTCTCTCGAGGACTGGACCATTGAAAAGCAGTTCAAGAGCGTGCCGGGCGTGGTGGATGTCTCCAGCTTTGGCGGCATGACGCGCGAGTACCAGGTGCGTGTCGATCCCGACAAACTGATCGCCTATGGGCTGAGCATCGGCCAGGTAGAGCAGGCGCTGGCCAATAACAACATCAACGCTGGTGGCAACTTTATTGAGCAGGGCGAGCAGCAGGTCAACATCCGCGCCGTGGGTCTGGTGCAGGACATCCACGATATTCAGCAGGTGGTGCTGAAGACACAGAACGGCACACCTGTGCGGATTCAGGATGTGGCTGAAGTGAGCCAGGGCGCGAAGATCCGCCTGGGCAAGATGGGCTATGCGCAGCATCGACAGGACGGCACGATCGTCGACGATGCCGACACGGTGGACGGCATTGTGCTGTTGCTGAAGGGTGCGGATGAAGATCCGACGCTGGAGGCCATACACGAGAAGATCAAGGACCTGAATGATCATGTGCTGCCGCCGGGCGTGAAGATCATCCCCTACCTGGATCGCAGCGACCTGGTGCATTACACCACGCACACCGTGCTGCACAACCTGACGGAAGGCATCATCCTCGTCGTCATTGTCCTGTTTCTGTTCCTGGGCAATGTGCGTGGCGCGCTTATCGTCTCGCTCACGATTCCGTTCGCGCTGCTGTTCGCGTCGATCTGTCTTGATCTGCGGCACATCCCGGCGAACCTGCTGTCGCTCGGCGCGCTGGACTTCGGCATGGTGGTGGATGGCGCCGTGGTGATGGTGGAGAATATCGTTCGCCATCTTGGCCATCCTGATCCTCAGGGGCGCTCCACGCTGGCACGCATTCGCGAGGCGACGCACGAGGTGCAGCGGCCCGTCTTCTACGCCATCGGCATCATCATCACGGCGTACCTGCCTATCTTCACGCTGCAGGCGGTTGAGGGCAGGCTCTTCAAGCCGATGGCCTGGACAGTGGCCTTCGCGCTGGCCGGTGCGCTCATCTTCTCCATGCTGCTGGCTCCCGTGCTCTCCAGCTTTCTGTTCGCCCGCGGAGCAAGCGAGTGGCATAACCCCGTCATGACCTGGCTTACCAACCAGTATCGTCGCGCCGCGATGTGGGCCATCGAACACCGTGCAGCCACGGTGGGCGGAGCGGTATGTGTGCTGGGCATCTCGGCGTTTCTCATGTTCAGCGGGGTCATCGGCTCCGAGTTTCTGCCGCATCTGGACGAAGGCGCGATCTGGGTACGAGGTACCCTGGCGCCGAGTGAAGGCCCCACCAATGGCGTCGAGGTAATGAATCGTGCGCGGGTGGTGCTTGCCTCCTTCCCTGAGGTGACGCAAGTTGCCAGCCAGATTGGAAGGCCGGATGATGGCACCGACACCACGGGCTTCTTCAACACGGAGTACTTCGTCGATCTGAAGCCGAAGGATAAGTGGCGCCCCGTCTTCCACGAGAACAAGGAAGAGTTGATTGCCGCGATGAACCGTGAGTTGCAGAAGATGCCCGGTGTGATCTGGAACTTCTCGCAGCCGATCTCAGACAACGTGGAAGAGGCCGTAAGCGGTGTGAAGGGCGAACTCGCCGTGAAAGTCTATGGCGATGACCTGAAGCAATTGGAAGCGCTTGGCGATCAGATCGTCGGTGTCATGGGCACCGTGCGCGGGGTCAAGGACCTTGGCCTGTTTCGCGTCATCGGCCAGCCGAACCTGAACTTCGTGGTCGATCGTCAGGCTGCGGCGCGGTATGGCATCAACGTGGCCGATGTGCAGGATGCGATTCAGACGGCCGTGGGTGGCAATGCGGTCTCGCAGGTGCTGCGCGGCGAGGCACGCTACGACCTGGTCGTGCGCTACCTGCCGCAGTATCGCGACACGCAGGAGGCGATCAACAACATTCGTCTGCTGGCCCCGAGTGGCGAACGCGTGTCACTGGCGCAGTTGACGCATCTGCAGATGCAGGACGGTGCCGAGGAGATCTATCGCGAAGGCGGACAGCGCTATGTAGCGATCAAATACAGCGTGCGTGGCCGCGACCTGGGCAGCACGGTGGAAGAGGCCATCGCCAAGGTGAACCGCGAGGTGCCGTTGCCGCCAGGCTACAAGCTGGACTGGGCCGGAGAGTATGCCAGCCAGAAGCGCTCCTCGCGCCGTTTGATGATTGTGTTGCCCATCACGCTGATCATCATCTTTGTCATCCTGTACACGATGTTCAAGTCGGGCAAGTGGGCGACTTTGATTCTGGCGAACGTTGCCATGGCACCCATCGGCGGACTGCTTGCGTTGTTGCTGTCCCACACCAACTTCAGCGTCTCCTCGGGCGTCGGCTTTCTGGCGTTGTTTGGTGTGTCGGTGCAGACGGGCGTCATTATGCTGGAGTACATCAACCAGATTCGCGTGCACGGCATGACGATCGAGAAGGCGGCCGTGGAGGGTGCGGTGCTTCGCCTGCGTCCCATCATGATGACGATGCTGGTGGCGACGCTGGGTCTGTTGCCGGCGGCAACCTCGCATGGCATCGGCTCAGACTCGCAGCGCCCCTTTGCCATTGTGATTGTGGGCGGATTGATCGGTGCGCTGGCCATCAATGTGTTTCTGCTGCCGACGCTGTATGTGTGGATCGCACGGCCGCATGACGTGTTGCCGCCCCCGGAACTGGAGTTTGAGAATTGAGCGTCCTGAAGCGTTGTCGAATTCGAGTGTTGGGTGGCTTGTTGCTGGTAGCGGTTTGCGCAGCCTCCGGCGCACCGCGGTTACAGGCGCAGGCCATGTCGCTGCAGCAGGTGCTGGACGCTGCGCGGACTCATAACCCTGCGCTGAACGCCGCACAGCAGAGTCTGCAGGCGGTGCAGGCGCAGGAGGTGCAGGCCGGTGTTCGCGCCAATCCCTCCTTCACGCTGTACGGCACCAATGTCACGCTGCCGGCGCAGGGCGCGTCCAATCCGTATGCCTACTCTGCCCAGGTAAGCCGTCTGTTTGAGCTGGGCAGCAAGCGGCAGTGGCGGTTGGCTGCGGCCCGTGCCACCACCACGCAGACCGCGGCCCAGTTGGAGGATGCGAAGCGCCAGACCGTGCTCGCGGTCAAGCAGGCCTTCACGGCAATGCTGCTGGCCAAGGCGCTGTTGCAGCTTGCGCAGGATAACTTGAAGGACTTTCAGCGCGAGCTGGCGATCAACCAGGAGCGCTACAAGGCTGGCGACATCGGCAAGCTCGACTTTGAACGGCTTGATCTGCAGCTTGCTCAATTTGAGAGTGATGCTGCAAACGCTGAAGCCAACCTGAAGCAGGCAAGTTATCAGTTGCAGACTCTGATGGGTCTGGCGCAGCCCACAGATGGCTTCGACATTACCGGCGATCTGAAGCCGCCCCTGATAGACGCCACCCTTGCCGACCTGGACCAGAAGGCGATGGCGGCGCGACCCGATCTGCAGGCAGCTGGGGCGGCGATTGCTGCTGCGGACGCCAATGTTCGGCTGGCAAACGCCTACGCGCTGCCAGACCCCACGCTGGAGGGCGAGTATGACCGCAGCGGTACGTACAACTCGGCTGGCTTCAGTATCAGCATTCCGTTGAGCTTGTTTGACCGCAATCAGGGCAACAAGGCGACGGCGCGCTACCAGGCGCAGTCCGTGCGCTTTGCCCAGAGTGCCGTAGCCAACCAGGTCCACTCGGACGTGGCGCAGGCCTGGGTATCGTACCGAGCGGCTCACGCGCTGGCCGAGCGTTACAACATGCACTATGTCGACGAGTCCAAGGACGTGCTCTCCATCGCGCAGTTTGCCTATGAACACGGCGGGCTTGCCCTGATCGACTACCTTGACGCGCTCCGTGACTATCGAACCACGGCCTCCAGCGCGTTGAATGCCTACGCCCAAACCTGGCTCGCGGTGCATCAGCTCAGCGCGGCGACTGCGACGGAGTTGGTGCCCTAGCTGCCGCGGCAGGCGCAGGTTGTGTATAAAGGTGTCGCCCCGCGCCACCCTCTAGCCTTGCAGCAGCGCGCGTCGGCAAGGAGTTGCGATGCGAAGGAATCGTCCCATGGCGTGGCTTGGCGTAGTGTTGCTGGCCGGCTTGTTTGATCAGCCTATGCAGGCAGAGGTAAGCCTGCCGCATGTATTGAGCGATCACATGGTGGTGCAGCGCGGCCAGCCGGTGCACGTTTGGGGGCGCGCCGCTGCAGGCGAGTCAGTGTCCGTCGACTTTCGCGGCGACCGGGCGCAGACGACGGCCGACGAACTCGGCAACTGGACTCTGAGCCTGCCACCGGGCGACGCGGGCGGGCCGTTCACCATGTCCATCGCCGGAACCAATCGCATTACGTTGCAGGATGTGCTGGTGGGCGACGTGTGGGTGGCCAGCGGCCAGTCGAACATGGAGTTCGAGATGTTCAAGCTGGAGCATCCGGACGCGGAGATTGCAGCCGTGCACGACGATAGCCTGCGCCTGCTGAAGGTGGATCGCAAGCCCTCCACCTATCCGCGCTACGATGCCAGCGTGAGCGCGTGGGCGGCTGCCTCGCCGCAGACTGCGCGGGAGTTCTCCGCCGTTGCCTACTACTTTGCCCGCGAGCTTCGCGAGCGTGAGCATGTGCCGGTGGGGGTGATCGAATCCTCCTGGGGAGGAACCCTGGCCGATGCGTGGACGAGCCTGGACGCGCTCTCGCAGGACGCCGGGCTGATGGGCGTCTTTGCCGCCCGAGCCAGGATGATCGACGACGAGGAGCGGAACCGTCAGCTCGATGTTTGGGAGCGGCAGAGCATCGCGGATGCGCGGGCCGCAGGCAAACCCGTCCCCACCTATCCATGGCATCCTGGCTTGGACTTCTGGGCTCCGGGGGAGCTGTACAACGGCATGATTGCACCGCTCACAGGCTTCGGCATCAAAGGCGTGATCTGGTACCAGGGCGAGTCCAACAGCCCGCTGGAGCGCGCGCCGCTCTACGAGCGTGTCTTCACCACCATGATCCGCGACTGGCGCCAGCACTGGGGACAGGGTGACTTCCCGTTCCTGTTTGTGCAGATTGCCAACTTCAAGTCCACGCCGCAGGAGGACTGGGCTACCGTGCGCGATGCGCAGCGGCGAGCCCTGGGGCTGGCCAACACGGGAATGGCCGTGACGGTCGATATCGGTAACCCGGACAATGTGCATCCTACAGACAAGGCGGATGTAGGGCATCGGCTGGCACTGTGGGCGCGCACGCTGGCCTATGGCGAGTCAGTAGAAGACTCCGGCCCGCTGGTGCAGGAGGCCGATGCGGAACAGGGAGCCGTGCGGGTGTGGTTTAGCCACGCTGCCAGCGGCCTGGTGGTGAGGGGCAGTTCGTTGCCTGGCTTTGAAGTCGCCGGGGTCACCGGTGATTTCGTTCCAGCCGAGGCATACGTGGAGGGCAACTCGATCGTGGTGCGCAGTCCGCAGGTCACCCACCCGGTGCGGGTGCGGTATGGCTGGCAGAACAGTCCGGTCTGCGTGCTGTTCAATGGTGCGGGCCTGCCGGCTTCACCCTTCCAGGTGAGTACGCGCTAGGCGGACCGGCTACTTGTGGGGGCCATGGCTGGTCGGTACGCTCGCGGTGCCGATTCCGTGGCTTGGTGCCGAAGGAGAGCCGCTCCGTATCGGAGCTGAGGCCGAGCCTGCCGAACGTGCAATACCAGCAACGCCTTCCTCTTCGCTCTCGCGGCCCTCACCCCACAGCACCTGGGTTGCAGTATCCATCGCGACGCTTCCAGCAGTATGCTCCAGCGAACCGGATGGACCGGATGTCTTCTGCAGCGCAGACTCGGGGTCGGAGCCTGTCGCGGCGGCTGTTGCCGCAGGGTTCGACATCGGCTCGTCGGCGTTCTGCACCTGGTAGAGATGGTGATCTGTCGAGCGTTGCGCAGCCAGCGCATCCGGATCAGTGCGCGGCGCGCTACTGGTTGCAACCGTGGGGGAGAGGCTGTGTTGTCCCAGGGCGGTGGCTCGCTCCGGACCGTGCATCAGGGAGTGATGCCCAGTCCCGCCGTCTTCGGTGGCGACGGTGCTCTCCAGCCGGATGAGTTGCGGAATGGGGGCAAAGCGGAAGACGACCAGCAGCGCAGGTGCTGTGACGGCGAAGCTCCACAGTAGGCCGGCGCTCACCAGAGTTCGTGCCCGGCGCGACCAACGCGAGTAGATGCGCTCGCCGCGCAGAATCCACTGGACGCGCGCGCTGAGTACGGATGAAGCCGAGGTGAGCCCGATGCCGACCGAGTCGTCCGTTGCCTTGCGCCAGCCAAAGCGTACCAGTGTCTCCGCGTACAGATCGCGCTGCTCAGGTGCGCTGTGCACCACGGCCATATCGCAGGCCACCTCGCGCTCAAAGCGGATGGCTTCAAACGCCCGATGCACCAGCGGATGGAAGCAGAGCAGGGCGCGAGCCACGCGCGACAGCAGCTCCCACAGGGAGTCGCGACGGCGGACGTGGGTCAGCTCATGACGCAGGATTGAGGCCAGCTCCTGCTCTGGCTGCAGCAGCGACTCCAGGGGCAGGTACACGCCCGGTCGCAGAATGCCGGCAGTCGCGGGGGAGTCAATGCCCGGCAGCAGCCACAGGGTGGCTCGTGGTGTATCCGTCTCTGCCGCAACCGTGGCGAAGACCTGCTGCATGGTCTCCGGTGCCGGCTCACGCAGGCGCGTGGCGCGGTAGAGCAGGATGCGGTTGCGCACGCCCAATGCGGTTGCCCCGAGCAAGAGCACCATATAGATGCCCAGCACGAGCGCCGTAACGTTGACTAATCCGCTGGAGTAGACCGCTGGAATCGTCCACGAGAGGCGCAACGGTGAGGTCGGCGTGGTCTGCAGCAGGGCAACATGACTTCGGGTCAACTCTGCCAGGCTATAAACCCAGTAAGCAGACGAGGCCACAAGGAACGTGAGCCAGATAGAAAACCGTTGCGCAGCCGAGGTGGCAAAACGCGTCATCAGCCACGAGCAGCCGAAACCCAGGCCCGTCTTGAGCAGGAAGCTCAGCAGGAGGCATAGCAAAGAGACAGCCAGGGTGGGGGTAAGCGCATCGTGGATGACAGAGAGCGTCATTCCGCGTGCTCCTGCGCGGAGCGATTCAGCCGATAGGTGCGAATGAGGTCTTCCATCTTCTCGAGGTCGCTGGACTTGAGCGACTGCGTCTCCAGAAGGTTCACCAGCAGCCCGCTCGCCGACCCACCGAAGTTCTGGCGCAGCAACGACTGTACGGACGCCTGTGCAATCTCGTTGCGTGCGACGATCGGCTCAAAGATGAAGACCTTGCCGCGCGTGGTATGCCGAAGATAGTTCTTCGACTCCATGATGCGGAGCAGCGTGTGGGTGGTCTTGTAGTTGGGGCGCTCGGACTCTGGGAAGTAGTTCACAATCTCTTCCACTGTGCCGGTGCCAAGATCCCAAAGCGCGTTGAGCAGGCGGCTCTCAGCCGGGGTCGGGAGTGTCGGTTTCTTCAGTTTCAAGAGGCTCACGTTCGTATCCTGGTAAATAGGATTGACTACCAGCCTACCATTTCGATGTACCGCAAAAGTCGCAGCGAAGTCCACGCAACTTTTGCCTAATCTTAGTGCTCTAAGAATTCAGATGTAAAGTGATATCCTAAGTGGTGTCTTAAGCGTCTAAGATTTGCGAGCGTCCATTCGCCGGAGGTTGGGTTTGCAGAGCAGTAGCACCGATGTCTTTGTCGTGGGAGCTGGTCCAGCGGGGGTAGCGGCCGCGTTGGCAGCAGCGCGAGCCGGAATGCGTGTTGTCGTGGCCGATGGTTCCGCTCCGCCGATTGACAAGGCCTGTGGCGAGGGCTTGATGCCGGACTCCATTGCCGCGCTGGCGCAGCTGGGCGTGAGCCTGGATGGCGTGCCCTCGGCGGAGTTTCACGGCATCCGCTTTGTGGAGCGAGGCAAGGTGGCCGAGGCGAAGTTTCCGGATGGAGTTGGCCGCGGTGTCCGGCGCACGGTGCTGCATCCTTTGTTGCTGGAGCATGCGGAGCGTGCCGGCGTGAGCTTTCGCTGGCGCACGGTGGTTCGCAGCGTGGAGGGGGATCGTCTGGCGATGCCGGGGGCTGAGGTGCGGGCGCGATGGATTGTGGGTGCCGACGGCCATCAGTCTCGCGTGCGTCGGTGGGCGGGCCTGGAGGCGGGCAAGCTCAGCAGCCAGCGCATCGGTCTGCGCCAGCACTTTGCGGTGCAGCCGTGGTCGAGCTTTGTTGAGGTGTACTGGTGTGACAAGGGGCAGGCGTATGTGACTCCCGTTGCGCACGATGAGATCTGTGTGGCGTTTCTGGCGCGGGAGAAGTTCAGTTCCGTCGCCGAGGCGTTGGCACACTTTCCAGAGTTGGCCAGCCGCCTGGCAGGGGTTGCCGCGAGTGATACGCCGCGCGGTGCCGTCTCCCTGGTCAAGCAGCTTCGCAGTGTGGCGCGTGGTCAAGTCGCACTGATTGGCGATGCCTCAGGCTCTGTGGATGCGATTACGGGCGAGGGCATGGCAATCGGATTTCGCCAGGCTGTAGCCCTGGCTGAGGCGATGGTGGCAGGCGACTTGAGCCGCTACCAGGCGGCCCACCGCCAGATTGGGCAACTGCCGCGGTTCATGTCGCAGGGCATGCTGATGATGGATCGTCAGCGGCTGGTGCGCAGGCAGGTGCTGCGCGCGCTGACCCGCAAGCCCGCGTTGTTTGCCCGGATGATGCAGGTTCACGTAGGACACGTGCCGCTAAGGCTGTTGGGTGAGACCGGCTTGTTGCGGCTGGGAGCAGGTTTGCTGACGGCTTAACGCCGTCGGGATACATCCAAAGAAGACGGAGAGCAGAGCATGATTGCAAGGAAGATCTGGACTGGCCTGGCGACTGCAGCGTTGGCATGGACCATGGCTGCGACTGCCGCACAGGCAGAGAATGTCTACCGTATTGATCCTGCCAAGAGCGAGGTGCACTTTACCCTGGTGGACGTGCTGCACACGGTGCATGGAACCTTCCGGCTGCAGCCGTCAGAGATCACCTTTGCCCCGGACGGGAACGCCATGGGGGGGATGATTGTGGTGGACGCCCGCAGCGGTGTGAGCGGCAACAGCATCCGCGACCATCGGATGACGGACGAGGAGCTGAAGGCTCCGTCGTTCTCCACCGTAACCTTTGCGCCGCGTCGCTTCAAAGGCACGCTGCCCGCCTCCGGCGATGGAAAGATCGAAGTGGTGGGGATGTTCACAATCCTGGGCTCGTCGCATGAGATTACCGTGCCGATGCAGGTGCACGTCGAGGGCACGCAGTGCAAAGCTGTGGGCAGCTTTCCGGTGCCGTATGTAGCCTGGGGTCTGAAGGACCCAAGCACGCTGATGATTAAGGTAGAGAAACAGGTCGCCATTGACCTAGTGCTGGCCGGGCAGTTGCAGAGCAAGGAGTAGCCGCGCGCCCGTGCGATGATGGCTCCTGCGCACTGGTGCGCAGGAGGCCAGCAGTTGTCTCAGACAGTTGACACCCACTGCATCTCGCGGCGCAGGCTTATGCAGGGGCTGGCTGCACTGCCATTTGCCGCAGGTTTGGCGCGGGTCGAGGCCGCGGTTTCGCCTCTGCTGATTGATTCCCATGTTCACGTCTGGAAGCGGGATGCGGTGTTCCCATTTGCCGCCGGTGCCAATGTGCCGGATGTGGATGCGTCGGCAGAGGCCTTGCTGGGCCTGATGCGCCGCAACGGCGTGGCACGCACCGTGCTGATTCAGGTGATCCACTACAAGTGGGACAATCGCTATCTGGCCAACGTGCTGCGGCGCTACCCGGGGCAGTTTGCCGGGGTCTGCCGGGTAAACCCGGAGGACCCTGCCGCGCCCGATACGCTCAGCCGTCTGACGGAAGAGGACGGCTTTCACGGCGTGCGCCTGAGCCCGGCCGCCGGGCCTGCAGGAGACTGGATCCGCAGTCCGCTAATGGCACCGCTCTGGCGACGCTGTGCCCAGCTGCGCGTGCCCATGACGTTGCTGCTGCCGGCGACCCGTCTGCCCGATGTGGTTCCGCTGCTGGACCAGAATCCGGGGCTGACGGTCGTGATCGACCACATGGCGGATGTCGCAACCGGGCAGGAAGATAAGCTGCATCTTTTGTTGACGATGGCTCGCTATCCTCATGTTTTTGTCAAGCTCTCGCATGCCTGGAGTGTCTCGCGGCTGCCGTACCCGTACCCCGACGCCCTGGAGCAGATCAAACGATTGGTTGACGTGTTTGGCGCACATCGGCTGATGTGGGGCACGGATTGGCCCGTCTCGCGCAATAGCCTGAGCTACGCCCAGGCGGTGGCGCTGTACCGCGACCACCTGGGCTTTCTGAGCAGGCAGGAGAGGAACGACATCCTGCACGGAACCGTGCAGCGCGTGTGGCCATTTGGGCTGTAGGCGATGGCCCCTCTAGGTGACCGGAGAGGGGTTGAACAGCGCGAACTCGTTGTGCAGGCCCCAGTGGTCGGCCCAGGTCTCTTTGCGGCCGCTGGCTACGTCCAGGATGAGCTGGAAGATGCGCTCACCAACCTGTGGAATGGTCTCCTCGCCTGAGGCGATGGTGCCTGCGTTCACGTCGATCAGATCGCTCCAACGGTTGGCTAGCGAGGTGCGCGAGGCGACCTTGATGACCGGAGCCATGGCCAGGCCGTAGGGCGTTCCGCGCCCGGTGGTAAAGACGTGCATGTTCATAGCTGCGGCCAGTTGCAGGGTGCCGCAGATGAAGTCGCTGGCCGGGGTGGCGGCGAAGATGAGGCCGCGCGTTGCGACGCGCTCGCCTGGGCCGTAGACGCCGGTGATGGCCGTCGTGCCGGCCTTTGCGATGGAGCCCATCGCCTTTTCCACGATGTTGGCCAGGCCGCCGCGCTTGTTGCCCGGGGAGGGGTTGGCGGAGCGATCGACCTCGCCGCGCCCCAGGTACTCGTCGTACCAGGCCATCTCGCGGATCAGAGCGGCGGCGACCTCCGGGGTGGCGGCACGCGCGGTCAGCAGGTCAATGGCGTCGCGCACCTCCGTCACCTCAGAGAACAGGACGGTTGCTCCGGCGCGCACCAGCAGGTCCGCAGCATAGCCAACGGCAGGGTTGGCGGTGACGCCGGAGAAGGCATCCGACCCGCCGCATTGCAGGCCGACGACAAGGTCTGAGGCTGGGCAGACGACCCGCTGGCGTTGGTTCAGCTCGATCAGCCGCCGCTCCGCCATCTGCATAATGGCGGCCACCATGTCGCCGAAGCTGTGGTGCTGTTCATCCTGCAGGCGAACGATGTGTGGCTCGCGGTTCAGGATTGGCAACGTGCTGACGGGCAACAACTGACCGGGCTGCAGCTTTTCGCAGCCCAGGCTGACGACCAGTGGCGCGCCGCCCAGGTTAGGGTTCAGGGCCAGATTACGCAGGGTCCGGATGGGAATCTCGGCTCCGGGTGCGCCGATGGCGATGCCGCAACCGTAGTTGTGGGTGATGGCGACCACGTCGTCGACGTTGGCGTAGCGGGGCAGCAGCTCGGCCTTGATGCGGCGGACTGCGAACTCGACTGTGGCTGCGACACACTGCACGGTGGTGGTGATGCCGAGGATGTTGCGCGTGCCCACGGTGCCATCGTCGTTCCGGTAGCCGAGGAAGGTGTACCCCTCCAGCGGCGGCAGCGGAGCGGGCACGGCTGTGGCGATCGGCAGGTGGTCCAGTGCTGGAGCCGTTGGCGTCGCCAGCAGCTCCTCATGGACCCAGCAGCCGCGGGGCAGGTGGCGCAGCGCTGTGCCGATGGTCACGCCGTAGCGCACGACCGGGCTGCCCGCTGGTATGTCCGTGAGCGCAACCTTGTGCGCCTCGGGGATGTTCTCCGTGAGTACGACGCCGGAGGGCAGCACGGCCCCGCTGGGCAGGCCACCTTCATTGACGATGACTGCGACGTTATCGGCAGGGTGTACCTGGACGGCAAGCGGCATGGCGGGAGAGTTGGGCATGGGTCAATCCTGAGCGTGCGTGGGAATGATGTCTTGGGGCTCCAACCGGCGGATGGTGCCGACGATGGGCAGGTAGGCGACGATGGCCAGCAGTGCCATGGCCGCGACGAAGAGCAGGGCGTACTGGAAGGAGCCGGTCCGCTGGACGATGTAGCCGATCAGAATCGGCGTGGTGATGCCGGCGAGGTTGCCGATCAGGTTGAAGACGCTGCCGTTGATGCCGATCATGCCGCGGGGCGAGGTGTCGGAGATGACGGTCCAGCCCAGGGCGCCGAAGCCCTTGCCAAAGAAGGCCAGGGACATGAGCAGGACGATGAGCCACTGCGTGTTGAGATAGTTGCAGGCGATCATCGTCATAGAGAGTGACATGCCCAGGATGATGGGCGTCTTGCGGGCCAGGGAGAGCGAGTGGCCCCGGCGCAGCAGTCGGTCGGAGAAGACTCCGCCGGAGATGCCGCCAATGGAGCCGCACAGCGCGGGCAGAGTCGCGACAAAGCCAACCTTCAGCAGAGACATGTGGCGCGCCTGGCTGAGATAGAGAGGGAACCAGGTGAGGAAGAACCAGGTGAGCGTGACGATGCAGTACTGCCCCAGGTAGATGCCGAGCAGCATCCGGTTCCGCAGAAGGTGGCCCAGCGTGGCCCAGGTGAGCGACACGCTGCCGGAGGCGCGGGTAGCCGGTCCAATGGAGCCCAGGCCGCCGCCCTGCTGGATCAGCTCGACCTCTGTGGCGTTGATGCGCGGGTTGCCCGCTACATCGGTTGCCAGGCGGAACCAGAGCAGGGCCAGCAGCAGCCCCAGCAGGCCCAGGAACCAGAAGCAACCCTTCCATCCGTGCGTGTGGGTGATCCACGCCATGACTGGGGCAAACAGCACGACGGCGAAGTACTGCGAGGAGTTGAAGATGGCGGAGGCCGTGCCGCGCTCCCGGGTGGGGAACCAGGCGGCGACGACGCGTCCGTTGCCGGGGAAGACGGGTGCCTGTGCCAGACCGGAGAGCAGGCGCAACGCAAAGATGGCCGTGAAGGCGAGCGCGGGGCCCAGAAAGCCGGCAAGACCGGCAAAGACCGCGCACAGCGACCAGGCAATGATGCTGAACCCGTAGACGGGCCGGGTGCCAAAGCGATCCAGCAAGCCGCCGGAGGGCAACTGGGCAGCGACGTATGCCCAGCTGAACCCGGAGAAGAGGTAGCCCATGTGCAGGGGATCGAGGTGCAGGTCGCGGCTGAAGGAGATGCCCGCAATGGAGAGCACGACCCGGTCTCCGTAGCTGAACGTGCTGGCGAGAAACAGCATGGCCAGCATGAGATAGCGTACCCGGGTGGGTCGGGGCGAGAGTGCTGTGGTGGTCGCCATCATCTTTGCTCTCAGTCGCTTATGTACGATCACCGATCAATTGCTTGAGGGTTTCCAGCTCGCTGTCCGTGAGGTCGGTCAGGGGAGTCCGCACCGGACCGGCCGGGCGCCCGACGGCCCGCATGCCGGCCTTCACGATGGAGACGGCATAGCCTTTGCGGCGGTTGCGCAGCTCAATATAGGGCAGCACAAACTCGCGCAGGCTGGCGTAGACGGCGGCATGGTCGCGGCGGCGCACGGCGGCGTAGAAGTCGCTGGCGAACCGCGGCAGGAAGTTGAAGATGGCCGAGGAGTAGGTGGTGACGCCCATCTCCAGGTAGGGGAGGGCAAACGTCTCCGCGGTGGGCAGGCCACCGACGTAGGTCAGGCGATCGCCCAGACGGGCGTAGATGCGGGTCATCAGTTCGATATCGCCGACGCCGTCCTTGAAGCCGATGAGGTTGGGGCAGGCGTCGCACATGCGGGCCAGGGTCACGTCATTGGCGATGGCGTTGTCACGGTTGTAGAAGATGACGCCGAGCGACGTGGAGGCGCAGACGGCCTTGACGTGGGCCAGCAGGCCCTCCTGCTCGGCATTCACCAGGTAGGGCGGCAGCAACAGCAGTCCATCTGCCCCGACAGCCTGAGCCGCGGCCGCGTACTGCTGTGCCACAGCCGTGCCGTAGCCGCATCCGGCCAGCACGGGAACGCGACCGGCGGTCTGCTGCACGGCAGCGCGCACCACGGCAGCGAACTCGTCGAGCGCGAGCGAGAAGAACTCCCCGGTGCCACCCGCCGCAAACAGGCCCGCGGGCTGGTGCTCCAGCAGCCAGTCGATGTGCTGGCGGTAGGGTGCTTCGTCAAAGCTCTGGCTGGCAGTGAAGTGGGTAACGGGGAAGGAAAGGAGGCCTGCGCCGATGGTGTGGGCGAGATGTTTCGGATCCATGAGAGCTCCTGCGTCGAACGACGGTGATAGGGCAGCAGGAGAAGTATATGGGAAGTGGGTGCGAGTGGACGGACCAGCATGCAGTCAATTGAGGATCGCAGGCGATGCCGCCACCAAAAGTCCATGATTCCTGGCGTTCACACAGCCGTTTGCGGGCGTTGGGAGCGTCGCCCGCACTCGACTGGCTAGACCAAAAAGAGTTGGGGACAATTGACATGGAATCTGATAGGTTGTGAGTCCGCCGAGCGGAGCAGTGCATGGCTGTAGCACCAGACAGCGGCTGGGGATGAGCTGGCCATACGCAGGCACGCGGTGTGCCTTGTAGCGCAGGCAGTGAACCGCTAGTCTGGGACAAAGAAAAGCCTGTCCAAAGGCTTGGTTCTACGTAGTTTGGAAAGAGGCGGCAGGAATGGAGTTTCACGTTGCACGCGCGGTGCGTACGAAGTACGGGGTAGACGACGTACTGTTCAACTATGCCGGCAATCTGATCTTTGGCAACCTGGCCGCTTGCCGCAAGCTGGCCCAGCAGGTGAACGAGGTGCGTGCGCGCGAAGGGCGGGCCGACGAGCCGGTACACGCGGCAGCGCTGTTCGCCATGGGCCTGATCGATGAGTTGAACCACGCGATGGTGGCACGCTATCGCGAGACCCGCGATCCGGCGGTGTTGCCGGAGGCTCTGCGCTGGATGGAGACGCGCGGCAATGCGGCTGAGGTGGATCGTCTGCTGCGTCAGTTCACCGATCGTTTTCCGAATGTACCGATCTTCCGCGGGCAGACGACCGTGGCCGAGTGGCTGCAGGGCGCGACCGAGGGCATGCCGAACCGCGAAGCCGCCGTGGAAGAGCTGCTGATGCTGTGGCTTGCCAACATCAACCCCGCTTTCAAGCCCTTTCGCGAGTTCTTTGACGATACACAGCTGCAGCAGCAGACGATCTACAAGCAGGTAACGGCAGAGTTCAAGAGCTACTTTGCGACGCGGCCACCGCTCGAACTGGGCAGCCTGCTGGAGGTGCTGATTGCGCCGATGCAGGCATCCCCCGACTCGCTGAGCGGGCAGCTCGACTTCATCCGCGAGCGCTGGGTGGAGTACCTGGGCGAGGACATGCGCCGCGTTCTGCTGGCCATCGATGTGCTGCGCGAAGAGGACATCGCCATCTGGCTGCGCTTCAATCCGCCGGCCCCGGGGCGTCACCAGCACGGCCCGCAGGGCTTTGGTGCCGAGGGCTTCTTTGGCGACGAGTTTGTCGGGTTTGGCGCGGGCCGCCGGGCCAACGTCTCGCAGCCGATGCAGGAGTACGAGGCCTTCAGTCCGGACCAGGCCTGGATGCCGAACGTCGTGCTGATTGCCAAGAGCACCTATGTGTGGCTGGAGCAGCTCTCCAAAAAGTATCAGCGGCATATTCACCGGCTGGACCAGATTCCCGACGAAGAGCTGGCGGTGCTGGCTGACCGCGGCCTGAACGGCCTGTGGCTGATCGGCCTTTGGGAGCGGAGCACGGCGTCGCAGACCATCAAGCGGTTACGCGGGCAGTCAGACGCCGTCGCCTCGGCCTACTCGCTGAAGGACTATCGCATTGCCGACGACCTGGGTGGCAAGCCAGCCTATGAGTACCTGCGCAGTCGCGCGGCGGCGCATGGCATTCGGCTGGCCAGCGACATGGTGCCCAATCACATGGGCATCGACTCCAACTGGGTGATGGAGCACCCGGAGTGGTTCCTGGCGCGGCACGACAGCCCGTTTCCTTCGTATCGCTTTGAGGGCCCCGATCTCTCGACTGATCATCGGTACGAGATTCGCATTGAGGACCACTACTACGACGAGACGGACGCTGCGGTGGTCTTCCAACTGCGCGACCGTCGCAACGGCGAGGTGCGCTACGTCTACCACGGTAACGATGGCACGACGTTTGCCTGGAACGATACGGCGCAGCTGAACTACTCGCGGGCAGACGTGCGCGAGCACGTGATCCAGACCATTCTGGAGGTGGCGCGACAGTTTCCCATCATCCGGTTTGACGCTGCCATGACGCTGGCCAAGAAGCATGTGCAGCGGCTGTGGTTCCCGCTGCCGGGTGTTGGCGGGTCGATTCCGTCGCGCGCGGAGTCGGCGATGTCGCAGGAGGAGTTCGACGCGCTGATGCCGAACGAGTTCTGGCGCGAGGTGGTGGATCGCGTGGCCGCCGAGGTGCCGGGCACGCTGCTGCTGGCAGAGGCGTTCTGGCTGCTGGAGGGCTACTTCGTCCGCACGCTGGGCATGCATCGCGTCTACAACAGCGCGTTCATGAACATGCTGCGCGATGAGGAGAATGCGAAGTATCGCTCCTATCTGAAGAAGACCATCGAGTTTGATCCGGACATTCTGAAGCGCTATGTGAACTTCATGAGCAACCCGGACGAGCGCACGGCGATCGACCAGTTTGGCACCGGCGACAAGTACTTTGGCACCTGCACCCTGCTGGCTACGCTGCCGGGGCTGCCGATGTTTGGCCACGGGCAGATCGAGGCCTTTGCCGAGAAGTACGGCATGGAGTTCAAGCGGGCACGCTACGACGAGCAGCCGGACGAGGACCTGATCCGGCGCCACCAGTGGGAGATTGCGCCGCTGCTGAAGCGCCGCTGGCTGTTTGCCGAGAGCACGAACTTTTATCTGTACGACTTCTGGAACGACGATGGTCACGTGAACGAGAACGTCTTCGCGTACTCCAACTGGTGTGGCGAAGAGCGGGCGCTGGTGCTGTACAACAACACCTACGGCAGCACGCGGGGTACGATTCACGCCTCAGTGGGCTATATGGATAAAGGCAGCGGGCAGATGCGGCAGCGCCAGTTGAGCGATGGCATGCGCCTGCCTGCGGATGACGCCCTGGTGCTCGCCTTCAAGGATACGGCCTGTGGCCTGATCTATCTGCGCCGCGCGCGCGACTTCGATCGCCAGGGCTATACCGTCGGTCTGCGTGGCTACCAGTACATGGTGTTGCTGCACTGGCACGAGCTGCGCCCCACGGCCGACCAGCCCTGGGACCGGCTGTGCGATGCGCTGCACGGCGAGGGTGTCTACAACCTGGAGGAGGCGCTGGTGAAGCTGCGGCTGCGTCCGCTGCACGACGCGCTGTGGCAGAGCCTGAGCGGCGATGTGTTGCATACGTTGGCGCAGACGGCAGCTGAGGTGGCGACGTCGGCAACGGGCAAGGCAGCGCCCGCAGTAGTCGCTACGGCTCCTGCTGCAGCCGCGGAGCCCGCCGCGGATGAGGCGGCAGAGCTGGCCGCAGTGGAGGCGACCGAGGGAATTGCCGATGCCGTAGCAGCAGCGCTTGCTGCCGAGGCGGGCAAGGTGCTGGATCCTGCAGACGAGGCTGTTGCCGTCATCGCGGGCGAGGCTGTCGAGTTCTACCGGCACATGGTGGAGGAGTGCGGCTGCAGTGCAGAGCCAGAGGCTGACGCTGCGCTGGGGGCTACGCCTGAAGCACGCTTCGCCGCGCGCTACGGGGCCGGAGTTCACGAGCTGCTGACGTTGGGGGCGCTACCTGCCAGGACGCTGGCCCGGCTGCCGGCTCCGTTGCAGCGTCTCTCGCCGGCCGGACGACCTGTTTCGTCGCGTGCGGTGTGGGCTCCGCTGCTGGCATGGACTCTGCTGAAGAGCCTTGCCGCCAGCAGTGACCCGGTGCTGGCGAACTTTGACACGCTGCAGTTGCGCGCCGCTCTGGCGCAGGCCTTTGGCGTGATGGGTATGGAGGGCGATGACCGCTGGCGTGCGGCGGCGCGTGTGCGCGTGCTGTTGCGCTGGGCGCAGTCGGCCTCTGGCAAAGCCCGCCCGGCGGCGTGGTTGCTGCAGGAGAGCTTCTGGGCCGATGGCGATGTCCGCTGGCTGGCCGGTGTGAACGAGAGCGCTGGCAAGGTGTACGTCACGATGGAGCAGTTGGACGAACTGGTCTGGTGGCTGACGGTGCCGGAGTTGCTGGGCGCGGATGCAGCGACTGTCGAGTCGCTGCTGCAGCGGGCCGCCGCCGTAAGCGATGCGGCCGAGCGCGCCGGCTACGAGCTGCCCGTGCTGCGGAAGCTGCTGCAGCGGCCGGAGCCGGGCAAGCCAGTGCTGGCAAAGTCTGCGGCGTCAACCAGCCCGAGGTCGTCCTGAGCACTGGCCAGGGGGCTACTTGCTGACTGGAGTGCTGTACAGCTCCACGCGGTAGATGCCGGGCTGGTGCGCGTCCATGGAGAGCTGCCTGCCCTGATTGCTCTGGTCGCCATTCAAGCGGCGCGTGACGTCGCAGCTTCCGTTGCTGCAGCGTAGCTCTTCGATACTGCGGATGCCGGCCACGCCCTGGTCCGCATCCGGATCGCGTGTGGGCACGATGCTCAGGCCGGAGCCCGCGATCAGGAACTCATCGGGCGCGGTCTGCAGCAGCAGCATGGCGCCATCCTCTGTGGCCAGGGTTCGGGCCGGCCAGGTGCGGAGCAGGGAGGCGGTAAACAGGTAGCCGCCCAGCGCAACCGTCTGGCTGGGGCGCGGGCTGTTGGCGTGCAGCACCAGGCCACGGGTTCGTTTGTCTGCCTGCGCCGCCAGCAGCTGTGGCTGGATGTCTTCGAGCATCTGGTAGGTCGCGCTCAGCGGGCGAACCGCTTCGGGCGACAGGCCATCTACCCCGAATGGCGAGAAGCCGAAGGCGTGGGCGGCACCCAAGGCATACAGCGCATTGCCGGGCGCGGCGTCCGTGCGCGCCTCAGGAACAAAGACGGCATTGCCGGGCAGCGTAAAGCGGCCGATCCAGTAGGCAAACTCAGGCCAGTAGATGTCGGGCGAGTAGAGGTCGAGCGCCGGGGCTGCGGCGCGGTACAGGGCAAGGAAGGTAGGGTGCGGGCCGCCGCTGGGGTACTCGCCGGCGCGCTCCTGCGCTGCGGGTAGCTGGCAGTTGACGTACATGGGCAGCGGATAAGCCTGTTTCCCGGCTGCCGCTACGGTCTGAATGTACGTGGCATAGTGCCATGCCATGAAGGCTTCCTCGGCAAGATCGCCGAAGACGCCCGGCCAGCTGCTGGCGTCAAGGTGCAGCTCGGCGCGCAGCTCTGGCGAAGCCTCGTCGCGATGCAGCTTCAGGGAATTGAGCAAGGCTGCGGGCACGGGCTGGCGAAACGCCTGGTTGGCCGTGGCCGAGCGGTCGCGGCCGCTGCCGAGATAGCCTACTTCATTCTCCACCTGCACCATCAGCACGGTGTGCTGTGCCTCATCGCGCAGGCGCACATGCTGCAGCAGCGCGGCGAAGGCGTGGCTGTCGGCCGCAACGGTTGCGCTGCTCAGCGTCGAGAGAATCTCCAGCGGGTTGCCATCGTTGGCCAGCGCCCGCGGAAAGCGCACTGTGTTCGTCTTGACCCAGGCGGGCGTGTAGCTGGAGACGGAGTTCTTCCACGCGCCAAACCACAGCAGCACCAGGTGCAGATGGTGTTGCCGCGCGACGTCGATCCAGTGGTCTGGCACAGAGAAGTCGAAGTGGCCCTCGGTCGGCTCAATGGTCTCCCAGGCTACCGGCATCAGCACTGTGTTGATGTGCTCTGCCGCGAGCTGTGGCAGCACGCTCTCGGCCTGCGCTGCCGTGCCGGCAGAGGAGTTCCCTAGCTCGGCGCCCAGAATCAGGAACGGCTTGCCGTCCACGTACAGCTGCGCTCCGCCTGCGGTCGTGTGCAGCGCAGGCAGGCCAGGCGACTGCGCCCTGCCGGGGCAGGCAAGCAGGGCGGTGGCAAGCAGGGCGGCGGAAAGCCCCGTAGCGGGAAGCAAAGAGACGCGAAACAGAGAGGCGAGGGCAGATCTCATGGCGGCGGCAGCTCCGATGCAAGGTTACTGGGCGAAGAGGGCCAGCGGAATGGCGTCGGCCATGGCCTGGTAGCCAGCGGGAGAGGGGTGGAGGTGATCGCCGCAATCGAAGGCGGGCAGCAGGCGGTCGGGGTGTGCCGGGTCGCGGACGGCCTGGTCGAAGTCCACCACGGCATCAAAGTGGCCGGCCGTCCGAATCCATGCGTTGACGGCCTGCCGGTCGGCCTCGCTGAGCGGGCCGGGGTGGTAGTAGTCCGAGCCGACGTAGGGCGTAATGGTGGCTCCGTAGAGGCGCAGGCCGTGCGCGTGGGCGCGGTCGATGATCTGCTGGTAGGCGGCTAGCACCTGCTGCACCAGGGCGTCGTGCCGGGCCTGGGGCACCTCGCCGGTGCGGGCCAGCCCGCCCAGGTCGTTGACGCCCTCAAGCAGCAGCACCCACCGCACCCCGGCCGGTGCCAGCATATCCCTGTCCAGGCGGGCAAGCGCGTTGGGGCCCAGACCATCGGTCAACAGGTGATTGCCGCCGATGCCCTGATTCGAGACACCTACGGACGCGGTTGCGGGGTTGGATTGCAGGCGACGGGCCAGCGCATCCGGCCAGCGGTCGTTGCCATTGGTCGTGGCGCCGTGCCCGTCGGTAATGGAGTCGCCGAGAGCGACGACGGTGGCGGCAGGTGCGCGGGCCAGCACATCCACGGCGGTGAGCTGGTACCAGTGATCCACGTGGTGCGCCCCTGGCAGGTCGGCCGCGGATGTGAGATCGCCATGCACATAGTAGGTGGTGGCGCGCGAGCCGGGATGCCCGGTCTGCTGGTCGGGTGGAGACTCCAGATGGATCGAGAGGGTCAGGTCGGCGCCCGGTGCGACCGCAAGCGGCAACGCATCGGAGATCATCTCAGCTCCAGGCGGAATGCTGACCTCGGCTCGACCGGCAAAGGTCAGCGGATGTGTGGTGGCCGGGTCAATTGCGGAGCCGCCTGGCACCACGGGCTTCGCCACCTGGGCCGCAGTCACCCGCAGTGCATGCGTGCCGAAGGCGTTGGAGAGATGGACGCGCAGCGCCGCGCCGCCGACGGAGAGATGCACGGTCTGGCGCAGGGTGGCATCGCGCAGGTCGTCTGGAGGCAGGCTGTTCTGCGGCTCAGGCACCTGCTGGGAGCTGCCCCAGCTGGCTACCCAGGCCGGCGGTGCGGCCGTGTGCGGGCGGGCGGCGACAGGCAGCGCAGCAAACGGCAACGCGGCAACGACCAGAGGAAGCAGAGTGGCAGCCAGAATTCGCATAGTTGTTGTAGGATGAGTCGCCTTTAGTAAAACGCTTTTTCAAGCGATCGACAGCATATCACCTTGCGTCGATCCGAGGCTTCAGGAGCGAGGGTAGGGCAATGCAACCACGGATGCAACATCGACGGCTGGCCATGACGTTGGGGGCAATTCTAGCGGCAACCTTGCTGAGCCTTGCCGCGCACGCACAGAGCGGGCAGACTGTGTGGACGGCGGAGCAGGACCACCAGAACATGATGGATCAGCTGGGCATCCAGGCGCTGCGACCGGGTCCCAGCGGCGACGAGAAGGCTCCGAACCACGCGAACTATGACGAGCAGCAGGCGAACCCGTACCCGAACCTTCCTGATCCGTTGACCATGAGCGACGGCACGCCGGTAACGAGCGCGGCCATGTGGCGCGAGCGGCGCAGGCCCGAGCTGCTGGACCTGTTCTCCGAGTATGTCTACGGGCGCGTGCCGGCGAAGGTGCCCCCGGTGAAGTGGAGCGTAACGGCAGTCGACCACGAACGCATCGGCTTTACGCCGGTGCTGGTCAAAGACCTGATCGGCGAGGTGGTGGACAAAGCGACGCCGGGCATCGTCGTGAAGATGCACATGACGCTGGTGACGCCGTCACAGGCCAAAGGGCCCGTGCCTGTGCTGATGATGTTTGGCCGCGCCGGATTTCCCGCGCCGAACGAGCCCTCGCCCGAGGAGATGGAGCGCATCAACGCTGCCTGGAAGAAGGTGCTGACGCAGCAGGATGCCAGCCTGGCGGCGGTGTTTGCCGCGCATCCAGCCTGGCAGATGGTCAAGCCGACGCCCTTCGCGTTTCCACAACGCAATGAAGATGGCGACCTGCCCAACACCTGGCAACTTGTGGCTGCGGGCTGGGGCTTTGCATTGTTTGATCCCACCAGTGTGCAGGCGGACGACGGAGCCGGAGTGCGCCAGGGCATCATTGGCCTGGTGAACCACGGCCAGCCGCGTACGCCAGAGCAGTGGGGCGCACTGCGGGCGTGGGCGTGGGGTGCCTCGCGCGGGTTGGACTATCTGCAGACCGATGCCGCGGTGGATGCCCGGCACGTGGGGATCGAGGGTGTCTCGCGTTACGGCAAAGCTGCGCTGGTGACGATGGCCTATGACGAGCGCTTTGCCCTGGTGCTCATCGGCTCCTCCGGCAAGGGCGGTGCGACTCCGTTACGGCGCAACTTCGGCGAGGCGGTGGAGAGCCTGACCGGCGGCGAGTACTACTGGATGGCAGGCAACTTTATGAAGTATGGCGCCTCTGCCGCGAGCTTTGGCAGCCGAACGCCGGGGGATATTCCGGTGGACAGCAATGAGCTGCTGGCGCTGTGCGCGCCACGGCTTACCTTTGTCAGCTACGGCATCCCAGCCAAGGGCGACGCCCGGTGGCTGGATCACCAGGGCAGCTGGATGGCGACGATCGATGCCAACCGCGTGTTCACGCTGTTGGGGGCCAAGGGGTTGGATATCTCCGGGGACTACCACACTGCCAAGATGCCGCCTGTGAATGAAGGGCATCTGGACGGCGTGCTGGCGTGGCGGCAACACGACGGCGGCCACACCGACGCGCCCAACATGAAGTACTTTCTGCTGTGGGCAGACAAGTGGATCAATCACCAGCCGCCGCAGTAGACCGGCACGCAAGCGAAGAAGGGAAGACAAGATGACACAGACAGCGTGGAGCCGACGCGAGGTACTCGCCCGCGGCGTCAAGACAGCCGGTGCAATGGTGATGGCAGCCACACCGGTGGCGCGAGCCCAGTTTGGCAGCCTGCAGCCGCTGGCGGACGAGCGCCTGAACCTGGTGACGACAACGGCAGCACAGCCCTGGCAGACGGCCCAGGTCTACCAGCCCTCCTTCCGCTGGACGATGCTGAACCTGAATGTAGGTGCGCAGGCCGCCGGAGCCGCTCCGGTGCAGGGCTTTGGCAGTTGCTTCAACGAACTCGGCTGGACCTCGCTCTCGCTGCTGCGGGAGGAGGACCGCGAGGCAATCCTGCATGAGATGTTTGACCCCAAAGCGGGTGCCCGCTTCTCCTACTGCCGGATGCCGATTGGCCCCAACGACTACGCGACCGAGGCCTACAGCTACGACGAGACGGAGGGTGACTTTGCGCTGGCGCACTTCAGCATCGACCACGACCGCAAGACACTGGTGCCGTTTCTCCATGCCGCGCTGCGTTACCAGCCAGAGCTGCGCCTGTGGGCCTCGCCGTGGACACCACCAAGTTGGATGAAGCGCAACCACTTCTACGCCGAGGCCAAAGCCTTTGGCGGCATGAAGGAGAACGGCATACGCCCGGACCAGGTAGGGCACGAGGGTGAGGACATGTTCCGCGTGGAGCCTGCGTATCTTGAGGCGTACGCGCGCTACTTTGGCCGCTTTATCGATGCGTACCGGGCAGAGGGCATTCGTATCGGCGTGGTGATGCCGCAGAATGAGTTCAACTCGGCGCAGAACTTCCCCAGTTGCACGTGGACGCCCGAGGGGCTGGCGCAGTTCCTTCGCCGACTGGGGCCGGAGATGCAGCAGCGCGGCGTGCAGGTGTACTTCGGCACGCTGGAGCGCGGTAATCCCAAATTGCTGGAGACCGTGATGGCAGACCCCGAGGCTGCACGCTGGGTGAAGGGGCTGGGCACGCAGTGGGCTGGCAAGAGCGCCCTGCCTGCGCTGCACCGTGAGTTTCCGCAGTTGGTGATCTTTCAGTCTGAGCAGGAGTGTGGTGACGGCAAGAACGACTGGAGCTACACCAGCTACTGCTGGCAGCTGATGAAGCACTACCTGCGCAGCGGCGCCTCCGGCTACATGTATTGGAATACCGCAACGCTCAACGGTGGAGTCAGCACCTGGGGTTGGCCGCAGAACTCGCTGGTGAACGTGGACCCTGCCACCAGGAGCTATCGCTACAACCATGACTACTATCTGCTGAAGCACCTGAGCCACTTTGTGGACGTGGGCGCGCGCTTGCAGGAGGTGACCGGCACCTGTGACGACGCGCTGGCCTTCGCCAATCCGGACGGCTCCACGGTGGTGCTGGTGCGCAATGCCTCCGCAACGGCGCAACTGGTGCAGGTGGCGGCGGCAGATCGCAACGCTGTGCTGGACCTGCCGCCGGATTCGATCAGTACGCTGGTGATTCGCAAGGCATGAGGGCTAGGTGAGAAGGGTTTGCAGCAGGTCGCGGCCGGCTGCGATCTCCTGCGGCAGAATCGTGTGCGGACGACCGGGATAGCGCTGCGTCGTGACGCTGGCTCCCATCGCGGCGAGCAACTCTGCCGTCTGCTGCACCCGCTGCCACGGCACGTGCGGATCAGGGTCGCCGCTGGAGAGCAGGACCCGGGTGCCCGCAAGCTGCTGGCCCGCGGGGCGCGCTCCGTCTGGCTGGCTGCCGGGCAAGTCGGCCGGGCCGATCAGGTTGCCGATTAAGCCGCCGGTGTAGGCGATCAGCCCGGCGAACGGAGCAGGGTGGCGATACAGAAACTCCGAGGCCAGGCATGCGCCCTGCGAGAAGCCCGCCAGCACGATGCGGCTGGCAGCAAAGCCCCCCTGCTGCAGCTGGCTGGTGACTGCGGCAACGCGTGCCAGCGCAGAGTCCAGATACGGCTGATTCGCCTCTCGCTCGGCAAGAAACGACAGCGGATACCACGTGTGCTCACTGGCCTGCGGAGCCACGTAGGCCACCCCGGGCAGGCCGAAGGCATCGGCCAGACCAAGGATGTCCTCTGCAGAGCCGCCCCGGCCGTGGAGTAGAACCACGGCCAGGCGAGCTTGTGTCAACGCTGCCCCGGCGTGCAGCAGCGGGCTGTTGTGGTGCGGATCGTTGGTTGCGATGTTCACAGGACCTCCTCTGTCGAACGCTTCGTCAGAGTGACGGCAGGCAGTGCCTGCTCGATCTGTTGCAGGTGCGAGTTGAGCCAGGCGGGCACACGTAACTGCTCGCCCAAGGACTCCAGCGGCTCGTCGATGGCGAAGCCGGGCGCGTCGGTGGCCAGCTCGAAGAGCACGCCACCCGGCTCGCGAAAGTAGATAGAGCGGAAGTAGTCGCGATCCATGACAGGCGACACGACGTGCTCGCGGCCGAGCAGCGCAAGCCACTCCTGCTGGTCTTGCTCATCCACCGCGCGAAAAGCGATATGGTGCACGGAGCCGGCGCCGAGACGCGACCGATTCGCCGCCGGGTCCAGAACGATGTCCAACTGGTGCCCAGCCGCAACTCCCTCCGTGGCGTAGCGGATGCGGTTCCCCTCGCGTTGCTGCTCCAGGAAGCCCATCTTCGCCAGCAGCGCGGCGGTGCGGTCGGCGTCGCGTTGCACCATGGTGACGCTGTGGAAGCCGCGCAACGCATGCTGCGCGGGCACGTCAGCAAAGCGCGGAGCCTCGGCCTGGCCTGCGGAAAGATCGCTGGCGATCAGGGCCAACGGCATGCCGTCCGGATCCTCGAGCTGCAGCACGGCTTCGCCGAAGCGTTCGGTGGTGTGGGTGGCAACTCCCAGCGTGGCAAGCCGCTGCTGCCAGTACGCAAGCGAGGCTGGGTGGATGCTGTAGGCGGTCTCCACCACCTCGCCTGCGCCGCGCTGCCCGCGCATGGCGTGGGGCCAGGGGAAGAAGGTGAGGATGGTGCCGGGGCGACCCTGGTCGTCGCCAAAGTAGAAGTGGTAGGTGCCGGGGTCGTCGAAGTTGACCGTCTTCTTGACGAAGCGCAGGCCCAGCACCTGGGTGTAGAAGTCGAGGTTGCGCTGCGGATTGCTAGCGATAGCCGTAACGTGGTGAAGACCAACGATGGGACGCGTGTTTGAAGTCATGCGAGTAGCTCCTTCGTTATAAAGAGATTCGATATCGAGAGAAAAGATTCATCTTCCGGTCTCAAGCTGTTGCAAGGCGCTGGCGGGCAAAGGCCTGTTGACTGGCAAGTAGAGCTCTGGGCGTAGTTGCGGCATGTGGCGGCAGCGGAAGGGGCACGCGACAAAATTTCAGCAAAGAACTTATTTCTATTTCGAACTCTCATCCTGGAGTGCTATTGTTCTACGGCACCGCGAATCGCCCTCTTTCTGACCACTGGAAGGGGCTGCAACTGTGCCTGCTCGCGGCCGCAATCAGGCACCACATGAAGGGAGTCGTTCATGCACCGTCCCACAAGATTGCGTCCAGCAGCCCTGCTGCTGCTGGCCACCTCCGTTCCCTGGAGTCTGCCTGCGCAGACCGCGCAGGATACGCTGCAAACCAGCTTCAACCATCCCCCGGCCAGTGCGCGTCCACGCGTCTGGTGGCACTGGATGAACGGGAATATCACCAAGGAAGGCATCAAGCTCGACCTGGAGTGGATGCACAACATCGGCCTGGCCGGGTTCCAGAACTTTGACGCCGCACTCGCCACGCCGCAGGTGGTGGACAAGCGGCTGGCCTACATGACGCCGGAGTGGAAGGATGCGTTCCGCTATGCCATCGGCATCGCTGACCAGTATGGCATGGAGACGGCGATCGCCGGCTCGCCGGGCTGGAGCGAGTCAGGCGGACCCTGGGTGCCGCCCGCGCATGGCATGAAGAAGTATGTCTGGAGCGAGACGAGCATCGAGGGCGGCAAGCCCTTCCACGGTCGGCTGGCCCACCCACCGACGGTAACGGGTGCCTTCCAGAACGTTGGCATTCGCGAGGAGATTCCGGGCTTCAGCGAGCAGGCGGGCAAGCCGGAGTTTTATGCGGATGCTGCGGTGGTCGCGTTTCGCCGCACCAGCCAGGCTGACCCGCAGGGTAAGCTGAGCGCCAGTGGCGGCTCGCCGGATCTGTCGCTGCTCGCCGACGGCGATGTGGTGAAGACGATCGAGATTCCGATTCCCGAGGACGGAAGCCAGGCATGGATCCAGTGGGAGTACCCGCAGCCGACGACGATTCGCGCGGTCACGCTGGCCACCTCGTCGCCAACTGGTCTGGGTGCCGTGCTGGCTGGCTTTGGCGCACCGGAGAAGACGCTGGAGGCCAGCGACGATGGCGTAACCTTCCGCCCCGTGCAGAAGCTCGAGGAGCAGCACACGGCACAGACGACGATCGCCGTGCCGGAGACGACGGCGCGGTACTTCCGCGTGAGCTTCAAGAAGATGCCGCCACCGCCCCTGCCCGCCTGGGCACAGGGCATGGATCTGAGCGCGATGGGTGGCGGACGTACGCCGAAGGTGACCACCTACAAAGTGGCAGAGCTGGTGCTGCATACCGCGCCGCGTGTCGATCACTTTGAGGTGAAGGCAGCCTTTACTCCGGCGCCCGATCTGTATGGCTTTGCCACGCCGGAGTCCGGGAAGGACCAGTCCATTAGCGATGTGGTGGACCTGACGGCGAAGATGCAGCCTGATGGCACGCTGGATTGGACGCCGCCGGCAGGGGACTGGGTGGTGTTGCGGTTTGGCTACTCGCTGCTGGGCATCACCAACCACCCGGCCACCAAGGAGGCAACCGGCCTGGAGGTGGACAAGCTGAACCGTGCCTACGTCCGCGACTACTTTGAGAAGTATCTGGACAGCTACAAGCAGACGGTCGGCGCAGACATGATGGGCAAGCGCGGCATCCAGTACGTCATCAACGACAGCTGGGAGGCGGGTGCCGAGAACTGGACCGACGACATGGTGGCCCAGTTTACGCGGCTGCGCGGCTACAGCCCGTTGCCGTGGATGCCGGTGCTGGCCGGTTACGTGGTGAAGAGCCCGGCAGATAGTGATCGCTTTCTGTGGGACCTGCGCCACACCATTGCCGACCTGACCGCGACCGAGCACTACGAGGAACTGGAGAAGATTCTGCATGAGCGCAACATGGGGCACTATGGCGAGTCGCATGAGGACGGACGCGCGCTGATTGCCGACGGCATGCAGGTGAAGAAGTACAACGAGATTCCGATGAGCGCGATGTGGACGCAGTCGCCGGGCGTGAACCACGAGCAGTTCGGCTTCAATGCGGATGATCGTGAGTCGGCCTCGGTGGCCCACATCTACGGGCAGAATCTGGTGGCGGCCGAGTCGATGACGGCAGGCGGTGCGGCCTGGGCGTGGTCTCCGGCTACGCTGAAGCCGACGGCCGATCAGGAGTTTCTGAACGGCATCAACCGCTTTGTGATTCATGAGAGCGCGCACCAGCCGCTGGTCGGCAAGGCTCCTGGGCTGACGCTTGGGCCCTTCGGCCAGTGGTTCAATCGCAATGAGACCTGGGCTCAGCAGGCGGGCGTGTGGATCGATTACCTGGCCCGCACCAGCTACCTGCTGCAGCAGGGGCGCTTCAATGCCGATGTGTTGTACTACTACGGCGAAGACTCCAACCTGACGGCGATCTTTGCCCATAGTGCGCCCAACGTGCCTGCAGGCTACGGGTTTGACTACGTCAACGCCGACGCGCTGCAGCATGAGTTCAAGGTGGCCGAGGGGCGCATCACCACGGTGAGCGGCATGAGGTACCAGGTGCTGGCGCTGGATCCTTACAGCAGGCACATGTCGCTGCCCGTGCTGAAGGCGATTCACACGCTGGTGGAGGCGGGAGCTACGGTCGTCGGGCCCAAGCCGATCGATGACCCGTCGCTCTCCGACAGCCAGGCGGAGTTTGCACGACTCAGCGCCGAGCTGTTCGGCGACGGCAGCGGAGTGCATCAGGTTGGCAAGGGCACCGTCTACGCGGGCCAGACTGCGGCCGACGCACTGCAGGCGATGCATGTGGCACAGGACTTTGGCTATACCAAGCCAACCCCGACGACACGGCTGGAGTTTGTTCACCGTGCGCTGCCCCATGCGGACGTCTACTTTGTGGATAATCGCGGCGACGATGCTGTTGCGGTCGACGCGACCTTCCGGGTTGCAGGCAAGGAGCCGGAGCTGTGGTACGCAGAGACGGGCCGCAGCCGGCCTGTGTCCTACACCATTGCCGCAGGCCGCACGACCGTGCCGCTGAAGCTGGAGCCGTGGGGGACGGTCTTTGTGGTCTTCCGCAAGCCAACCACGCGGACCAGCCGCACGCTGCCGGCAGAGGTGGAGTCCAGGCTGGCGACGCTGGATGGGCCATGGCAGGTTGCCTTCCAGCAGGGCCGCGGCGCGCCGATGAGCGCAACGCTGCCCCAGCTGATCGATCTGTCGACCAGCCAGGACACGGGGATCCGCTACTTCTCTGGCACGGCAACCTATACGAAGACGATCGATGCCGATGCCGCCTGGCTGCACGCAGGCAAGCACATCTGGCTTGACCTGGGTGACGTGCAGCATATGGCCGAGGTGAAGCTGAACGGCAAGTCGCTCGGCATCGTGTGGCACGCGCCGTATCGGGTGGATGTGACCGAGGCGATTCACGCTGGCAGCAATCAACTGGAGGTGCAGGTGACGAACTCGTGGGTGAATCGCCTGATCGGCGACCAGCAACCGGATGCTACGACCAAGTACACCTTCACAACAGTCAAGCCATACCGGGCCAACTCCAGGCTGCAGGCGTCCGGGCTGGTGGGGCCGGTTACGGTGCAGTCGGTAGGCACCAAGTAACAGAGAGGGCGACGCAGAGAAGCCGGGCCGCAGCGAACGAGAGGCGATGAGCCTCTGGTTTGCTGCGGCCTCTCTGTGTCTGCCGTTGCCTGCTTGTGTCAACGGACGATAGCGATACGATAAGGGAACTGAGCAACGCACGGAGGGGTTCTATCCATGAGGCTGCGTCCCGCGGTTGTCGCAATGGTATGGGTGTTGGCTGGCATCGGCGGCGTGCGGGGCATGGCCGCGGCGCAACCGGAGCCCGAGCCGCGCAAGGTCATCTATGACCAGGACACGGACGGCATCATCGGCGACAATGAAGACCCCCTGGTGATGTTGTTGCAGTCACCGAAGATCCAGGTGCTGGGAGTCACCGTGGTGACGGGCAACGGCTGGCTGAAGCAGGAGACGGCCGACGTGCTGAAGCTGCTGGAGGATATTGGCCGGCCCGAGATTCCTGTTCACATGGGGGCAGAGTTTCCGCTGGTGCAATCGCGCTACACGCCGGTACGGCTTACCCGGCTGTACGGTGGCACGCGTACCGATCCCTTCCTGGGTGCATACGCCGAGTACAGTCCTGAGCCGGATGACGTGAAGCCGCCGTACGGAGGCTTTGCCAGGCAGCAGGCTGCACCGGGCTCTGCCGCGCAGTTCATCATCGATCAGGTGCGGCGCTATCCCCACCAGGTGACGCTGTACTGCGGTGGCGCGCTCACCAATGTGGCGCTCGCAATCAAGCTCGACCCCGGCATTGTGCCGCTGGTGCAGGAAGTGGTGTTCATGGGCACCAGTCCTGGCATGCAGCCCAAGACGGTGAACGTGGTCTACGACCCTGAGGCTGCGCAGATTGTGTTGCACGCTGCGTGGCCCAAGCTGACGCTGGTCACGGTCGACGTTGCCGAGAAGGTGCACAAGACGCCGGCCATGGCCGAAGCCATTGCTCATGGGCAAAACAAGGCGGAGGCGATGCTCTACGAAGAGCTGGTGATGAAGCCCTATCGGGCGCACCAGCCGGTCGAGTGGTTTCGTATGCCAGATGAGCTGATGGCCGCCTACCTGATTGACCCCGGCCTGATCACCGCAATGCGCCGTTACTACGTCGATGTGGATACCATGCAGGGCATGAGCTATGGCGCGTCCTGGTACTGGGATGAGGTGCCGCAGGGCTATGGTGGATCACCCTGGCCGGACAGCCACGAGGCCAAACGGCAGAAGCCAGTGCCGCCGCCCGATGCCCGGGTGGCCAACGTGGTCTGGGACTTTGATCGCGAGCGGTTCGTGCAGCTGTTTCTCTCGCTCATGACGGCACCGATGCGTCCTTAGCGGTCGTCCGTCGCCGTTGTCTGCATTCGGCCCGGCGGTCCGCATAGCGGGAGCACTCTGCCGGTTGCGCAGAAAGAGCGGCACGGGCACGCCGCCCACAGTACACTCAGCGTATGAAGCGGTTGCTCACGCTCGTTACCCTGCTGCTGGCCACCATGGCGCTGGTGATGCCGCTGCTGGAGTGCTTTGACCGGTGGGACCCGCCGGGACTGGCGAGCGACTCGGAGTTTCCGCTCTTTCTCATCGTGCTGTTCGTCGCTTTAGTTCTGTTGACGGTGGCGGTCATTGCCCGTCGCGTGATGGAACAGATGGGCCAGCGCGTCGCAGTACGGTGCAGCCCACAGCCTGTGTGGCTGCTGCCAGAGGCGCGTGCGCATCTTGGCATCTCTCGCGCGCTGTCCCTGCCGCTACGAACCTGATCGTAGGCAAAGAACCTCGTCCGGGTGCCCCGCGCACCGACGTCGCTGCACGCTGCCGGCTGTTGCCGGTGGTCTAGCCCTCTTTGCTGGAGATTCCATGTCGTTCAACTTGATTGCGCGCGGATGCGCGCTGTGCCTGGCCGTGTGGCTGGGTGGTGCGTCGCCGCTTGTTGCCCAGTCCGGCAACGCGGGTTCGGTGCAGGGAACCGTCGTTGGACCAGATCACATCGCCGTCGCTGGTGCCCACGTCACGCTGCGCGCGCCAGACCTGGAGCCACGCGAACAGGTGAGTGGAGCGGATGGCAGCTTCAACTTCGCGCCGCTCGCCAGCGGCGAGTACGCCGTGCAGGTTGAGGCATCGGGCTTTGCTGCGGCGCCGCCGTCGCAGGTGGTGGTGGCGGTAGGACGTGTAAGTCGCCTGCAACTGCAGCTTCAGCTTGCCGATGTTCAACAGCGTGTTGAAGTGGTAGCGGCTCCGGAGACGCTGGATACCTCGCAGACCTCTTCGGTCGTGAATATTGATCGCGATCGCGTGGAGGAGCTGCCCATCCCGAGCCGCAACTATCTCAGCTTTGTTGCGCTTGCTCCGCAGGTGGCTGCAGCCAACCCGGCGCTGCTGCAGGGGAGCCTGGCGCAGAGTGGCGGCAGCTTCAGCTTCGGAGGTCTGCGGCCGGGCAGTAATGCTGTCTACCTGGATGACGTGAACGACAACGAGGAGTACACGGGCAGCAGCAGAACGCAGCTCTCGCCCGAGGCCATCAGCGACTTCCAGATCGTTAACCACGGCTTTGCGGCACAGTCCGGCGGTGGTGCAGGCGGCGCGATTGACGTGCAGACACGCCAGGGGGTTGATCGCATCCATGGCGATGCGTTTACGTTTGTGCAGAATGGCGCGCTGAATGCAACGCCGCCGCTGGGTGTGGAGACCCGCAGGCCACAGGAGTCGCGCGTGCGTCTGGGGCTGTCGCAGGGCGGGCCCCTGCGCCGCGACAAGACCTTCTACTTCGCCGCCGCCGAACAGGAGATCGCGCACGGCGAGGAGACGAACGCTCTGGACGCTGCGCTGCTCAGCAGCATCGGCGCAGCGGTCCGCCGCTTTCAGCCTGCGGATCCCGTGAGCCTGCAGGCGGGCTACTTCCCAACGACGGATCAGGAGACGGAGATCTCGACGAGGATCGACCACGCGCTGACAGCAAGGCAGCAACTGATGGCGCGGTACGCGTTCACCAACAGCAGAAACGTCAACGACGCCTTCGGCACAGAGGAGCTGACCGATCGCTCGTCGCGGGGCTCAACGTTTGTGGACGACAACAGCCTGAATGCCTCGCTGGCCTCCACGCTCTCTACCCGGCTGCTGAACACGCTCAGCTTTGAGCTGGCGCAACGGCGTGTCGTGGAGCGTACGGCGGCTGGTGCTGGCCCGGGTATCCAGATTGCCGGCGTCGCCAGCCTGGGTACGCCCTACGCGGGCAACGATCGCCGGTTCGAGACGCACGTCGAGCTGGCGGACCACGCGACCCGGCAGGCAGGCGCGCATCTGCTGCAGTTCGGCATCCGCGCGGACCATGTAGCCCTGCGCGCGCACGTTCCCGATGCCGCCAGCGGTCTCTTCGTCTTCGCCGGCCTGGCAGCGTTGCAGAGAGGCACGCCTGATCTGTACACGCAGAGCTTCGGCGACTTCGACACCCACTTCGCGGAGCTTCGGCTGGCGGGCTATGTGCAGGACCACTGGACCATCTCGCCCACGCTGACGCTCGACGCGGGGGTTCGGTACGACGCAAACCGCCTGCCTGCTTCGCTGCCGCAGCACGCCCTCCAGCTCAGCCCTCGTCTGGGCCTGGCATGGACTCTGCGGAAGTCGACGGTGATTCGCACCGGGTTCGGCACCTTCTATGACCGCTTCCAGCTCGCCACTCTGCAGCGGGTGCTGCAGCAGGACGGAACCCACGCGCTGACCCAGACGGTTGAGGACAGCGCAGCGGCCACGGTCTTCCAGTCCGGGCAGGTGCCTGCCGCGCCGTTGCCGTTGGTTGCACCCAGCATCTGGAGTGTGCAGCCCTCGCTGCCCAACCCCTACAGCGCCGTGGCCTCGCTCAGCGTGGAGCAGGCGCTGCCCTGGCAGAGCACCCTGACAGCGGAGTACCAGTTTGTGCGTGGCGTACACATGGGACGCACCACCAATGTCAATCTGACTGCCCCGCGGATCCTGAGCCAGGCCAACGCCGCAGCGCTGGGCGTCTCGTCGCCAACGGCCCAGCAGCTGGGCACGCTGGTCTTCTCGCCGATGCGCGTGCAAAGCAACTACGACGCGGTGCAGCAGTTTGCCACCAGCGCTGGCTCTACCTACCATGGCGCGACCATCACGTGGAATCGCCAGTTTCAGGACGATTTGCAACTCATGGTCGGCTACACCTACTCGAAGACGATCGACGACGCCTCCTACGATCGTGAACAGCCGCAGAACCCGTACGCGCTGGGTGGCGAGCGGGCACCCTCGCTGCAGGACCAGCGCCATCGCCTTACCCTGAGCGGGTTGTGGCTGCTTGGGCCAGACCTTGGCGACCCCGCTGATGCGGCAAAGAACGCCAACCCCGGCCGCCTGATGAAGGCGCTCTACGGGTTCGAGTTTGCCCCCATTCTGCATCTGGCCCCGGGCTTCCGCGCCAACCCGCTGACGGGCACGGACAGCAATCGCGAGCATATCTACCCGTTTGCGGCGCGGCCCATCGGCTACGGTCGCAACGCGTTGGTGGCTCCGCTGCAGGTGGAGGCGGAGCTGCGTGTGCTCAAGATGGTGGCCCTGCGCGGCGGCCATCTGGACATCGTGGCCGAGTCCTTCAACCTGCCCAACCATCGCAATGTCACAGCGTTGAACCCGACGTTCGGAGGCGGAGCCACAGCCCAGCCAGGCTTTGCCACACCCATGGCGGCAGGCGACGCCCGCAAGGTGCAGTTCTCACTGGATTATGAATACTGAGGGCCCGGCGAGTTCGCAATAGGCCGGCGGGAAGGAAGGAGTTGGTGGAGGCGGCGGGAGTCGAACCCGCGTCCGAAAAAACGAACAACAGAGAGCATTCATGCTTTTCCCGGTTCACGTTTGTCTCGTAGCCGGAACTTGGAACGGGCGAAGATGTTCCGGCCACCAGCCTGATCGGTCTCGTCCTTGTCGTCCAGGCGGAACAACGCAGACCAGCCTACTGTGCGACGATTGGTATCCGCCCGTAGGCGAAGCGGAAGCAATCGGCTACTTAGTTAATTAAGCAGCAAGCGCGAATTGAGGTTCGGCACTTATGGTTTTGGGCGCGATTACGGGTGTACCCACCCCGGCATGCCTCTCTGCCACACGCAATCCCGTCGAAGCCGTGACGCCCCCACTCTTGTGGAAACTGGCACCAACCTTGCATTGGCACTCAAAGAACTGCCTTGATTATAGCTGGTGACGGCCAGCGCTGCTGCTCAGGAGGCGAGCGCCAGCACGATGGCCCCGGCGGTGATGAGCGAGGCGCCAGCCAGCTTGCCTGTGCTCAACGGCTCGCCCAGGAACACCCATGCGCCAGCCACCACCAGCACAACGCTGAGCTTGTCGATGGGCGCGACGCTCGACGCCGGGCCCAGTTGCAGCGCGCGAAAGTAGCACAGCCAGGAGAGGCCAGTGCATGCGCCGGAGAGAATCAGAAAGACCCAGCTGCGGCGGCCTATCCCGGCCAGTCCGTGGTGCTTCTCCAGCGCCAGCGCGATGCCCCACGTAAAGACGAAGATGACGCTGGTGCGCACGGCCGTGGCCAGGTTGGAGTCAATGCCTTGCACCCCCACCTTGGCCAGCAGGGCCGTGGCGGCAGCGAAGAAGGCGGAGAGTAGCGCCCAGACGATCCAGCTCATAGCTCTAGAGCATACGGGAACAAAGCGCTGCGGTTGACGAATGGTGCCGTTGCCGGTAGACCTGAGAGAGATGAAGACGTTGCGATGGACGTACCTCCTGGTTCTAATGGTGCTGCTGGGCAAGCTGGCCGGCGCGCAGGCATCCTATGTGGAGAAGGGGTCGCCAACCGACCCGCAGGCGCATGCCCGGCTGGGCATGCCGGAGCCGGCGGACCCGAAGCTGCCGACCATCTTTCTGGTGGGCGACTCCACCGTGCGCAACGGCCGGGGCGATGGCGCAGGCGGGCAGTGGGGCTGGGGAGAGCCTCTGGTGGCGTTCTTTGATCCCGCCCGGGTGAACGTCGTCAATCGGGCCATCGGCGGGCGCAGCAGCCGCACCTACATCACCGAAGGGCACTGGGCCGATACGTTGCAGCGGATGAAGGCGGGCGACATCGTCCTGATTCAGTTCGGGCACAACGACTCCGGCCCGCTGGACGACACCTCGCGGGCGCGCGGCTCGCTGCCCGGCATCGGCGAGGAGACGCGGGAGATCGACAACCCGATCCTCAAGCGTCACGAGATTGTGCACACCTACGGCTGGTACCTGCGCCAGTATGTGCTGGAGACGCGCGCCAAGGGAGCAGTGCCGGTGGTCTGCTCACCGATTCCGCGCAAGATCTGGAAAGACGGCCGCATTGCGCGCAACGCAGGTGACTACGGCGGGTGGGCCCGGCAGGTGGCAGAGTCCCTGCATGCCGACTTCCTCGACCTGAACGAGATCATCGCCCGGCGCTACGACGCCATGGGCCCGGCCATGGTGGAGACGCTGTTTGCTGACCCCCATACCCATACCACGCGCGCCGGGGCAGAGCTGAACGCAGCCAGCGTGGTGAGTGGCTTGAAGGCACTGCCCGATGCTCCGGTTACGCGCTACCTGTCGGCTGCGGGCCGCGCCGTGCCTGTCTATCGAGAGCACTAAGCTGCGTCTGCAGTGGGTCAGCAGACGGGTGGCTGTTACATGGTTGCAGCTTCGAGATCGACCATCTGCCACTCGCCGCGCTCAATGCCAGCGCGGATCTGGGCAGGCGTGCGACCGAGCTTGGTCTGCTGGTAGGCGTAGACTCCCTCGCGCATGCAGGTGGAGCAGGCCGCGCCGTGCGTGCCCTCAAAGCAGCTGTGCAGGCTCTGGTGGCCCAGCGCACGGTCGCAACGGCAGTAGCAGGGCTGCTGGTACAGCACGGACGATACCTTGGCGGCCATCTTGTACGCCGTCACCTGGTAGTCGTGGCTGAAGTACTCGCCGGTCAGCTGGTTGCCGCTCAGCAGTGGATGCATATCCTTGACCGGAGCCTTGCGCATGTAGGCCGGGATGTCGTCTGAGGGATTGGACCACTGTGCCGACGCTGCCACTGTAACGAGACCGAGAACCACACATCCGATGAGCCGCTTCATGTCCAACATCATAATACGAGGCGGCAGTGGAGGGAGGTGCTTCTGCCATGGCCGTGTACAGAGCAAAAAAAAGACGGCACATACAGAATCTGCATGTGCCGGGAGGCCAGTGACGCAACTTGTGTCAGCCAGGTGTTTCGTCGGCTGAGAATCTGCGTGGGAGCCATTGCTCAACCACTGAAATGAAGATAGCACGGGTCCAGCGGATTGCAACTTAAAAATTCTGTAATGTGTAAAGAAAATTTGCAGGATTCCATATTTTGGAAGATGCTGGTCAGCGCAACGCTGGTGTGGTCTCAGACGGCGGCGGGGAGGGAAGGCGATGCTTGATGAGCGGTATCTTGCTGGTATAGCTGTACTTCTAGGAGATCTTGCGGCATCGATTGCTGGTTGGTGGGGCTGGCAAAGAGCTCCGGGCGGGCCGTTGTATGCGGGGCTGGCAGGCGATCTTGGCTTGCAAATGGGGCTGTTTGTGGTGGTATGGATTTTTGTATTGGGTGGGCTGCGGGTGACCTTCGGCCCCAATGTGTGGCGTAGGCGGCAGAGCTTTTCCACAAAGATGACCGCTTTAGCACAGGCGGCAGCGCTGGGCCTGGTCATTGATCTTGCTGTCGCAACGTTTCTGGCAGGGGAGGCCGACGCTGCCTCCGCACACCCGGCCGGCCTGGTGCGGATGCTTGCGGTGCGGGCAGCGGTCTACCTGGTAACGTGCGGCGGGGTGGTTGCTGCGGGGCAGAGGGAGAGGGGCAGCAGGTAAGTGTTGCGACTGCTCGTGCCGGGCCGGACTCTAGAGCGCGAGCGTGTCCAACTGGGCGGCAAGGTCGATATCGCGCCGGGTGATGCCGCCAGAGTCGTGGGAGACCAGGGCCAGCCGGACGCGGGCGTAGCGGATGTCGATATCCGGATGGTGATTGGCCGCCTCGGCGAGCGCCGCCACCTGATGGACGAAGTGCATCGCCTGAGTGAAGTCGGCAAACCTCCACTCGCGCACCAGCATGCCATCGCGCAGACTCCAGTGGGGCAGGGTCGCCAGCGCTGCTGTCAGTTCCGCATCGGGCAGAGTCATCGGGAAGACCTCGTCTGCGGATGATCTTAGGAACTTCGCAGCGGAGATGCAACCTCTGGCCGGCACAGCTTCAGGGAGAGTTCGTCCGGAGCCAGGGTCGCGATCTCGTTACGGATCTCCTGCCAGAGCGAAAGCGGAATCTGGAGGAAGAGGTCGACCAGGGCGGGATCAAACTGGCCGCCTGAGCACTTCAGAATCTCATCGCGTGCTGCTTCAAAGCTCGTGCCTTTGCGATAGGGGCGGTCGGAGGTCATCGCATCCATTGTGTCGGCAATGGCAAAGAGGCGCGCGCCGAGAGGAATGCTCTGGCCGCTGAGGCCGCGTGGATAGCCCTTGCCATCGAAGCGCTCGTGGTGGGAGAGCACGATATCGCGTGCCTCCTGTAGGAACTCGATTTTGGATACGATCTGGAAGCCACGCTCGCAGTGCTGACGCATGACGGCCATCTCTTCTTCGTTCAAGCGGCCGGGCTTCAGCAGGATGGCGTCGGGAATGGCGATCTTGCCGATGTCGTGCAGAAAGGCGCCGCGGGCGATGGTGCGCAGTTGTGTGCTGTTCAGTCCGAGTTCGCGCCCCAGCTGGATGGTGTAGGCGGTCACGCGCTTGGAGTGCCCCTCGGTCTCCTCGTCGCGCATGTCCAGCGCAACGGCCATCGCCTCCAGGGTAATGTCGTAGCTTCGCTCCAGCTCCTGCATGGTTTCGCGCAGGCGCTGCGTGCGGCTGGCAACCATCTCTTCCAGGTTCTGCCGGTAGGCGACGCTTTGCAGCGACAGGCGACGATGCTCCAGGCCGCGCAGAATGGTCAGTTGCAGCTGACTGCGCGTGAATGGCTTGAGCAGCAGATCGATGGCACCGGCGCGGAAGGCCTCTGCGGCGACGTTCACGTCCTGCACGGCTGTCACCATGACCACGGGGGTGCAGCCATGCTCGGCGTAGATGCGTCGCAGCAGGCTCAGCCCGTCTGTCCCAGGCATGATGATATCGCAGAGCACCAGATCAAAGACCTGGCCCTGCGTGAGTGCCTCCAGGGCAGACTCCACGTCGTTTGCCACGTCAACCTGGTAGCCGTCGAGCTGCAGTTGTGCGGCCAGGATGTCGTGTACGGCCTTATCGTCATCGACGACCAGGATGCGCGCGTTCGGCATGACAGGGCTCCGCGGCGCAAGGGTGCGCTGCTTCATGCCTTATCGGCGAAAGCCTGCCAAACAACAGAGGAAGGAGAGGACCCAGGGGCGGGTTAGCAGCCCTTCTTGATGGCTTCCAGTTCGGCGCGCTTGCGGCTGGCCCAGCCCGGCTTTACCACCTGGCGGCCACGGCCGATGGCCAGCGCGTCGGCCGGCACATCGTCGGTAATGCAGCTGGCCGCGGCTACATAGCCGCCGTCGGCGACTGCTACCGGAGCAATAAGGGTTGCGTTGGAACCGATAAAGACGCGGTCTCCGATGGTGGTCTGGTGCTTCAGCACGCCGTCGTAGTTGCAGGTGATGGCACCCGCGCCGATGTTGACGCCCGCGCCGATGACGGCATCGCCCAGATAGTTCAGGTGGTTGGCCTTGGAGCCCTTGCCTACCGTCACCTTCTTGGTCTCCACAAAGTTGCCGATGTGCGCGTTCTCGCCGATGCGCGACTCGGGACGCAGATGCGCGTATGGCCCCAGCACTGCGCCACTGGCCACTTCGGCACGGTCTAGTATGCAGCCGTTGCGCACGGTGACGCCGTCGCCGAGTACGGAGTCCTGAATGACGGCGTACGAGCGAACGCGCGACTCCGAACCGATCTTCGTGGCGCCCAGCAGCTGGACATAGGGCTCAATCACGGTGTCCGAGCCGACCTCGACCTGCGCGTCGATGACACAGGTCTCCGGCCGGAAGATGGTGACGCCCTGCGCCATCAGGCGGCGCGCGGTGGCCAGCCGCATGGCCGCGTCCAGGTGCATCATCTCGGCGATGGTGTTGGCGCCCAGCACCTCGTCCACGCTCTGGGCCTGCACGGCCACCACGCGCAGCCCGTCGGCCACCATCATGGCGGCCACGTCGGTCAGGTAGTACTCCCCGTGCGCGTTGTTGGTGGAGAGCTGGTCGAGCCGCGCGAAGAGCTCCTGCGTGTCAAAGCAGTAGATGCCGCTGTTGATCTCCGGCGTGTCGAGCTGGTGCGGGGCCAGCGACTTCTGCTCCACAATCGCCGTCACCTCGGCAGAGCCTGCGGCCTTGCGCATCACGCGGCCGTAGCCGGTCGGGTTGGCGGGCACCGCGGTCAGGATGGTCATGGCGGCCTGCTCGGCCTGGTGGACCGAGCAGATCTCTTTGATGGTCTCCGGCCGGATGAGCGGCACGTCGCCGGAGAGCACCAGCAGATTCTTCGGCAGGGGATCGCCGGAGACGGCAAAGTAAGCCTTCACCATCTGCAGGGCGTGGCCGGTGCCGCGCTGCTCCTCCTGCATCACAAACTTCACGCCGGTGGGGGCAACGGCGGCCTTCACGCGGTCGGCCTCGTGGCCCACGATGCAGTAGATGTGGCCGGGCTCGACGACGTGCTTTGCGGCGGCGATGACGTGGCGCAGCAGCGCCTGCCCGCCAATCTCGTGCAGTACCTTGGGTCTCTTGCTCTTCAGCCGCGTGCCCTTGCCCGCAGCCATAATGGCGATGGCGTATCCGGAGTGCTCCATGGTGCTTATCTTCTCACGCATCCACACCCCGCCGCCTGCCACGTTGGTGGAGGAGACGGGGTGCGGGTGCGTGAGGGAGAAGTGCGTGCGCTAGTTGCCTTTGCCCGGCGGTGGTGGTGGGATCGTGATATCGACGTTGGTGACGGTGCCGAGTTTGGTGAGGGTGGTGCCCAGTTCGTCGCCGTTGCCTACGATGACGGTGGCCAGTTTGGCGGGGTCGATGTACTTGTTGGCCACGCGGGCCACGTCGGCGGCGGTGACGGCCTCGATGCCGGCGCGATACTTCTCCAGCATGTCGGACGGATAACCGTAGAAGGCGAGCGTGACCTGCTCGTTCAGCGTCTTGTCGGGCGAGTCGTAGTGGAAGATGAAGGAGTTGAGTACGTCGTTCTTCGCCTTCTGCAGTTCGTCGGCGGTGGGCGGCACGGTCTTCAGCTTGCCGATCTCGTCGAACATGGCCTGGATGGCCGCCACAGTGCTGGCGCTCTTGGTCCCGGCTACGGTGTAGAAGAGGCCCGGGTGGTCGTAGGCGGCGGTAAAGCTGCCTCCTACCTCATACGCCAGGCCGAGCCTGGTACGGACATCCTGCACGATGCGCGAGCCGAAGCCGCCGGCGAAGATCTCGTTCATCACGCTGAGCGCGTAGTAGTCCGGGTTGCTGCGCTCTGTACCCAGGCCCACGATAAAGATGTTGGACTGGTTGACGTCGGTCTTGTTGACGAAGTAGACGCCCGGCGTGGGGCCGGGGAAGGCTGGTTGCGTGCTGTGCAGCTCTTCGCCGCGGGGCAGCGCTTCAAAGGCCTTGCGCAGCGTGGCCTCCATGGTGGCGCTGTCAAAGTCGCCGCTGACGGCAACGATGAGGTTGCTGCCCACGACGGTGCGCTGGTGCCAGGCGTTCAGGTCGTCCAGCGTTACGGCCTCGACTGTGGCGTACTCCGGCTGCCGCGCGTAGGGGCTGTCTTTGCCGTAGGCCACCTGGGTGGCCTCGCGCTGAGCAATCTCGCCGGCGTCATCGTTGCGGCGTGCGATGCCGGTCTCCATCTGCTGTCGCGCCAGCTGCAGCTTTTCGTCCTTGAAGGCCGGATGCAGCAGCAGATCCATCGCCTGGCCAAAGACAGAGTCAAAGTCGCCCTTGAGGCTGTTCCAGTTCAGCGATGTGGTGGCGACGCTGCCGCTGGTTTCAATGCTGGCGGCCTTGGCCTCCAGCAGGTCGTCCAGCTTGTCGCCGTCGATGGTGGCGGAGCCGCTGGTGCGCCAGGTATCGCCGTACATGCTTACCAGGCCGGTCTTGGCGGCGGGCTCATCGCGACGGCCACCACGAATCAGAATCCGCCCGCTGATGAAGGGCAGCTCGTGGTCCTCCAGCAGAAAGACTACGACGCCATTTGCCAGCTCGATGCGCTTGGGTTGTTGCGGTTTGAAGGCGTGCAGCGGCGGAATGGGGATCTTCTTCCAGGGTTCGGCGGGCTTGTGCGCCGCGGCCGGAGCTGCGTTTTGGGCCAGGGCGCAGGGCAGCAGCACCAGCGTGGCGGCCAGGGCGAGTGTGGCGTGGGTCAGGCTACGGCTCATTCCGCACCTCCTTTGCTGGCGACAGCTCTTTTGGCCGGGGCCTGGAACTCGATGCGGGCCGAGGTGCGGTTGCTGGCGATGAAGGTCTTGTTGGCAACGCGTCGAATGTCGGCCTTGGTCACGGCATCTACCTTCTGCAGTTGGTTGAAGAGCTCGCGCCAGTCGCCAAAGCGAGTCTGGTACTCGGCCAGTTGATGAGCCAGGCCTGCGTTATCGGCCAGGCCACGCAGCAGGTCCGCCTTGGCGCGGGTCTTGTAGCGGGCCAGCTCTTCGTCGGTCACGTCCTCGGTCTTCATGCGCTCCAGCTCTTTCTGGATTGCGGTGCGCATCTCCTCCGGGGTGTGGCCGGGTAAGGGAACGGCGTAGAAGGCGAAGAGGCCGGGATATTTGACGCCAGGAAAGCCGCTGAAGCCCTCCGCCTCTGCGGCGATCTGCTGGTCGCGGACCAGGCTGCGATACAGGCGCGCCGTGCGACCGTTGGAGAAGATATCCGTGATGGCGTCGTAGACCGAGTCGTCAGGATCGCGATAGTCCGGACGGTGGTAGCCCTCCAGGTAAAAGGGCTGCGTGGCCTCGCGGATGACGACCGACTTCTCGGCAAACTGGCGCGGCTCCACCGTGGTCATCGGCTCAGGCTTCGGCCCGGCGGGGATGGGGGCGAAGTACTTCTCCAGAATCGGCATGGCCTCGCCGGGTGTTACGTCGCCAACCACAGCGATGACCATGTTGGAAGGCACATAGTACTTCTTGTGAAAGGCCTCCGCCTCGGTGGCGGTCACCTGGCTGATCTCGCTCTCCCAACCTACGCCGCTGCGGCCATAGGGGTGGGCCACGTAGGCGGTGGCGAGGAACTGCTCCACCATGCGACCGATCGGGGAGGAGTCGATGCGCATGCGGCGCTCCTCCTGCACGACGTCGCGCTCTTTGTAGAACTCACGCGGGACGGGGTGCGCGATGCGCTGGCTCTCCAGGTAGGCCCACAGCTCCAGCCGGTTGGAGGGCATGCTCCAGAAGTACTGGGTGGAGTCCTCGGCCGTGGAGGCGTTCAGATCGATGGCACCATTCTGCTCGGCGATCTCAGAGAACTGGTTGGGGATGACGTACTTCTGTGCCTCGGCGACGGCGGCGTCAAACTGCTTCTTCAGCTCGGCCAGCCGCGCGGGGTCCTTGCCCACCGCCTTGCGAAACTCGGCGTCATAGGCGGCATAGGCGGTCTCGACCTTGGCCAGGGCCACCTTCTCTGCCGCGTAGTCTGTGGTGCCGATCTCGGTGGAGCCCTTGAAGGCGATGTGCTCAAACATGTGAGCCAGGCCGCTGGCACCTTCGGGGTCGTCGGCAGATCCGGCATCGACGAGCGTGTAGAAGCTGAAGACCGGAGCCTCGTGGCGCTCGCACACGATCAGGGTCAGGCCGTTGGGCAGCTTTTTGACCGTGGTGCGCCTCTCAAAGCTGGCCAGGTCCTGGCCGCTGGCCGTGTGTGCCACCAGCACCAAGCCCAGCAGACAGGGCAGAACAGAGTTCAATCGCAACGAAGTACCTCCACGCAGAGCCTTAACAATACCGGATGTGACCGGCGACGGTTGCAGCCAGCATTGCGGACGACACAACCCATGCTGAGCAGCATAAGCGGTTAGACGACGGAACGCCGCATGCGACTAGGAGGCGCGGCGGAAAAAGAGGGACTGCCACGCCTGCCGAAGCCAGCGCCCCAGGCGGGCCAGCAGGCTCTCTGCCTCGGCCTGCAGAGCGATACCGGCGGCCAGCAGAAACTGTTGCCGCGTCCAGGCGTTGCGGGCGGCACTGGGGCCGTGGCGCAGGCAGTCTGCGGCGGCCTGTGCCCAGGCACCCTGCTCGACGGCGGCGATCAGGTGCGGGAAGCCGTGCAACAGTCCGGCCGGGCCCAGGTTGTAGGCCATATCCAGCAGCGCCAGCTTCACCGGGTCAGGAAAGTGGTCGTACTGCGGCAGGCGGGTCTTCAGCTCCGCCTCAAAGTGCTGCAGTACCGTGCTCAGATGCTGGTCAATGGCCGGCTGCGGCAGCAGGAGCGAGTTGCTTACGCGATAGGCTGACGCGGCTTTGCCGGGGGGCATGGCGGCTACGCGGGCAAACTCCTGTGCGATCTGCTGCGCGCCTGCAGGGGAGTCGCCCGCGTGAAACGGCAGCGCCTGAGCGGCATCGGCGTCAGGCAGCATCAGGCCAACGCCTACGGTTACCTTGCCCACGGTATCCAGGTACATCCAGGGGATACAGCCCTCGAACTCCTTCAGCTTGGCTAGCGATTGCTCTAAATATGTCGCCACAGTGTCACCACGGTAGCATGGGCGGCTGCGCCGGGGCATCTCGATGCGGACGTGACGAATCAGACGGCAGAGAAGCTGGATGCGAGGAGCCTTGACGCGATGAATCAGTATTCACTATGCTCACCGCGTTAGCCAATTCGCTCCACCGGAGCCGCTGTCATGTCGTCTGAGTCTTCGCTCCCGAGGCAGATCCGCAAGGCCGCCGTGCTTGGGGCTGGCACCATGGGCTCGCGCATTGCAGCGCACCTGGCCAACGCCGGCCTGCCCGTGGTGCTGCTGGATATGGCACCGCCCGGCACCGCCACCGACGCCGGGAGCAAGGATCGCAGCCGCTTTGCGGTGGCGGCGCTGGAGAACCTGCGCAAGGCCAAGCCCGCAGCCACCTACGCGCCTGAGGCACTGCAGCGAATTACGCCTGGCAACTTTGACGACCATCTGCCGCTGCTGGCCGATTGCGACTGGGTGATCGAGGCCGTGGCCGAAGATCTGGCCATCAAGCACGCACTGCTCACGCGCGTGCAGCAGCAGCTTGGGGACGCAGCGATCCTGACCACCAATACCAGCGGCCTGCCCATCCAGCAGATCGCGGAGTGCCTGGCACCGGGGGTGCGGCGACGCTTCTTCGGGACGCACTTCTTCAATCCACCACGCTATATGCGGCTGCTGGAGGTAATCGCCACGTCGGAGAGCGACCGGCAGGCGATGGCACTGGTCTCGGCGTTCTGCGATGAGCGGCTCGGCAAGTCGATTGTGATGGCGAACGACACCCCAAACTTCATTGCCAACCGGGTGGGCACCTTCGCCATGCTGAACGCTATTCGGCTGATGATGCAGCAGGGGCTCAGCATCGAAGAGGTGGATGTGCTGACCGGCACGGCGATTGGCTGGCCGCGCACCGGCACCTTTCGGCTGGGCGATATGGTCGGCATCGATATTCTGGCGCACGTGGCGGAGAACTTCAGCCGCCAGGCAGCAGCCCTCGGCGACGAGCGTGCGGATGTGGCGCTGCCGGAGTTTGTGCGCACGATGCTGACCAACCGGTGGCTGGGCGATAAGACGCAGCAGGGCTTCTACAAGAAGGGTGGCCGCGACGAGCAGGGGCGCGAGGTGCGCCTGGTGCTGGACTGGCACACGCTGGAGTACAAGGCGGCGTCCCGGCCGAAGTTTGCCACGCTGGAGATGGTGAAGCCGGTGGACTCCGCCGGTGCGCGCGTGGCGCAGCTGTTGCAGGGCGATCCGCGTAGCGACAAGGCCGCAGCCTTTTACCGGCCGTTTCTGACGGAGCTGTTTACCTACGCGGCCAACCGGCTGCCACCGCAGCCGAACGCCATCGCCGCTGACGTCTTTGCGATCGACACGGCGCTGCGCACGGGCTTCAACTGGGAGCTGGGGCCGTTTGAACTCTTCGACGCCGCCGGGGTGCGCGCAGTGACAGACGCGATGCGCGCGCAGGGCCAGGCGATCTCGCCCAATGTGGAGCGGCTGCTGGCGCACGGCGAGAGCTGGTACCAGGATGATGCCGCCGTGCCCAGCGGGCGGCGATTCTTCGATGCTGTCTCCGGCACGATGCAGCCGGTGCAGGTGCCGGCGGGCGTCAGCTCGTTTGCGATTCGGAAGAAGGCGAACGGTGTGGTTGCTCGAAACCCGGGCGCATCGCTGATCGACCTGGGTGACGGCGTGGCCGGCCTTGAGCTGCACTCCAAGATGAACGCACTGGGGGACGATATTGTGCGTTTGATTACCCAGACGCTGCGTCCCGGCAGTCAGGCAGTGGCAGACTTTGAGGCCTTCGTCCTCTCCGGCGACTCGGCGAACTTCTCTGTCGGCGCCAACCTGATGCAACTGCTGCTGACCGTGCAGGAGGAGGAGTGGGACGAGGTGGAGCTGGCGGTGCGTGCCTTTCAGGGCATGACGCAAGCCATCAAGTTCTGTCCGCGCCCGGTGGTGGTGGCACCCTACGGCATGTGCCTGGGCGGTGGTGTGGAGATTGCACTGCACGCGGCGGCGCGACAGCCGCACGCCGAACTCTACATGGGGCTGGTGGAGGCTGGGGTGGGTCTGATTCCCGGCGGTGGTGGCACCAAAGAGATGCTGTTACGCGCGCTGGAGGCTGGCACATCCATTCGCCCGGATGCGCGCGGCGAGGGCGTGGAGATCTTTGAGGCGGTCAAGAAGCACTTTGAGCTGATCGCCAAGGCGACCGTCTCCACCAGCGCCGCGGAGGCACGCTCCATGAACTATCTGCGCGAAGCAGACCAGGTGACGATGAACCGCAGTCGACTGCTGTGCGACGCTGTAGCGCGGGCACGCCAACTGGTGGCGGCAGGATACAGCGCGCCGATGCCGAGGACGGACCTGCCCGCACCGGGCGAGTCTGTACTGGCCACGTTGAAGCTGGCAGTGTGGACGATGCGCGAGGCGGAGTACATCTCTGACCACGACATGAAGGTTGCGAACTGGGCCGCGACCGTGCTGGCGGGTGGCAACGTCGCGGCAGGCACGCTGGTGAGCGAACAGTATCTGCTGGATCTGGAGCGGGAGGCGTTTCTCTCGCTGTGTGGCGAGAAGAAGACGCAGGAGCGCATCGCGTTTACGTTGAAGACCGGCAAACCGCTGCGCAACTAGCGCGGCTGAGAGCAGGCTGGCAGAGGGCAGGGGAGGGTGAGCATGGAAGCGGTGATTGTTTCTGCGGTCAGGACGCCGATTGGCAAATCGCCGCGGGGCACGCTGCGCACCACACGGCCTGACGATCTGGCCGCGGTTGCCATGCAGGGAGCATTGGCACGTGTGCCGCAGCTCTCGCCTGCCGAGATAGACGACGTGATTCTGGGTTGCGCCATGCCGGAGGCGGAGCAGGGCATGAACGTTGCCCGGGTGGCCAGCTTCCGTGCCGGGCTGCCGGTCACGGTCTCGGCCATGACCATCAACCGTTACTGCGCGTCTGGCCTGCAGAGCATTGCGCTGGCGGCGGAGCGGATTCGCGGCGGCGGGGCAGAGGTGATCGTGGCCGGTGGAACGGAGTCGATGTCTTGCGTGCCGTTTGGCGGCAACAAGATCTCGGTGAATCCCTGGCTGATGGAACACTATCCGGGCAGCTATCTCTCCATGGGGCTGACGGCGGAGCGTGTGGCGAAGCACTATGGCATTACCCGCGAGGCGATGGACGCGTTCTCGCTGGGCTCGCACCAGAAGGCGCTGGCGGCGATCGCCGAGGGCCGGTTTGACGACGAGATTGTGCCGGTGACGGTAACAAACTCAAGCGTGGTGCAGAAGGGCTCGCGGTTGCGGTCCGAGCGCAGCGAGATGGTGTTCCGCCACGATGAGGGGCCGCGGGCCGATACGTCGCTGGAGGCCCTGGCCCGGCTCAAGCCGGTCTTCCACGCCAAGGGGCTGGTGACCGCCGGGAACTCGTCGCAGACCTCGGATGGCGCGGCTGCGGTGGTGGTGATGTCTGCAGCGCGGGCGCAGGCCCTGGGGATACGGCCGCTGGCACGGTTTGTGGCCTTTGCCACGGCCGGCTGCGACCCGGAAGAGATGGGCATCGGGCCGGTCTTTGCGATTCCGAAGGTACTGAAGCTGGCCGGGCTGACGCTGGAGGAGATCGGCGTCATCGAGTTGAACGAAGCGTTTGCCGCGCAGTCGCTGGCGGTGATGCAGGTGCTTGGGCTGGACCCAGCCCGGGTGAACGTGAACGGCGGGGCCATTGCGCTGGGGCACCCGCTGGGCTGTACCGGGGCCAAGCTGACAGCGACGCTGCTACGCGAGATGCCGCGGCGCAGAGCAAAGTACGGCATGGTGACCATGTGTGTCGGCGGTGGCATGGGCGCTGCGGGCATCTTTGAAGCGATCGAATAACCCGGACCTGGCCGGGGTGAGTGCAACCAGACGCAGGCAATACGCGAGGTAATCCGATGGCAACCGCAACAACATCCTCCCCCGTCGAGCGACCGGTCACGCCGGGTGGCTCGTTTCTGATCGCTGAGGCTGCTCCCGCGGACTGTTTCTTCCCAGAGGACTTTACTGAGGAGCACCGGCAGATCGCGCAGACGGCCTCTGACTTTGCGACCAATGAGGTGCTGCCGGCCTCCGACGCGATTGAAGCCAAGGACTTCTCCGTGACGCGTCGGCTCATCAAGGAAGCAGCCGAACTGGGCCTGACCGCCGTGGACATTCCAGAGGAGTATGGCGGCCTGGAGATGGGCAAGATCATCTCGGCGATCATTGCCGATAACATCGCCAAACAAGGCAGCTTCTCGGTGGCATTCTCCGCACACACCGGCATCGGCACCCTGCCCATCGTCTGGTACGGCACGGAGGAGCAGAAGCAGAAGTACCTGCCGAAGCTTGCCGATGGCACCTGGGTGGGGGCCTACGCGCTGTCGGAGTCTACCTCCGGCTCCGACGCACTGAACGCGCGCACCCGTGCCGTGCTCTCAGAGGATGGCTCGACCTATACGCTGAACGGCGAGAAGATGTGGATCTCCAACGGCGGCTTCGCCGACCTGTACACCATCTTTGCGCGGTGCGCGGTCAAGGAGGGCAAAGACGCCGGCAAGGAGCGCCTGACCGCGTTTCTGGTGGAGCGCGGCACGCCGGGCTTTACCGTTGGCAAGGAGGAGCACAAGCTGGGCATTCGCGGCAGCTCCACCTGTCCCCTCATTCTGGCCGACTGCAAGATTCCGGCGGCAAACCTGCTGGGCGAGGTGGGCAAGGGGCACCACATCGCGTTCAATATCCTGAACGTCGGCCGCTTCAAGCTGGGCATTGCGGCCATCGGCGCGGCGCGTCTGTCGCTCGGCCATAGCCTTGGTTATGCCAGGGAGCGCAAGGCCTTTGGCAAGTCGATCGCCGAGTTTGGTCTGATCCAGGAGAAGCTGGCCAACGCAGCGACCCGCATCTTTGCCGGGGAGGCGCTGTGTTACCGGACGGTCGGCATGATGGATGCGGCGCTGGCCGGTGTGGACAAGCACGACACTGCGGCGATTCAGCGGGCGATTGAGGACTATGCCGTCGAATGCTCGATCTGCAAGGTCTGGTGCAGCGAGGCACTGGACTACGTGGTGGACGAAGGCGTGCAGATCTATGGCGGGTACGGCTACGTGGAGGAGTATCCGGCCGAGCGGGCGTATCGGGACGCGCGCATCAATCGCATCTTTGAGGGCACCAATGAGATCAACCGGCTGATCATTACCGGCTGGCTGCTGAAGTCTGCCATGTCGGGCAAGCTGGCCCTGATGCCGGCGATCAAAGCGCTGATGGACGAGGTGATGGCCGGGCCCTCGGCGCCGGCGGATGAGACCGAGAGTCCGCTGGCCGGGGCGCGGAACGTGCTGGCGCAGGCCAGGAAGCTGACCCTGTTTGCAGCCGGAGTCGCCAGCCAGCGGTACATGCAGCAGCTGGCCGACCAGCAGGAGATTATGGGCGCGCTTGCCGATTGCATCCAGGAGGTCTATGCGCTGGAGTCTGCCGTGCTCCGGGCCGAGAAGATCCTGTCGCGCACGCCGGGCCGGGCAGGCGGTGAGCCCGTAGCCGTCGCGATGGCGCGTCTGTATGCGGAGCAGGGGATGGAGCGGATTGAGCTGGCGGTTCGTGCCGTGCTGGCCGCCTCGGCCGAGGGCGATGCGCTGCGCACGCAGTTCACCATCCTGCGTCGACTGGCCAAGCACGAGCCGGTCGATACCATCGGGCTGCGGCGGCAGATTGCCGCACACCTGCTGCGGGTGGGGCGGTACGCGCTCTAGCGTCCCCCCCTGCAGCGGGCTACATCCCACAAAAGCATCATCTTAAGCACCTTCTTTGGCACGGGCTAGGCATTGCCTTTTGCATGCCCCTCTGAAAGCATCAGAGGGACGATATGGTGACGCCTACGGTGTTCAGCAGAGTACGTACGATTCTGGTTCGCGCCTGTGCGCAAGCCCTGCTGCCCGCACTGCTGCTGGCGGACCACTCCAGCCTGCAGGCCCAACGCATCCCCATTCACAGCCGCATTGTTTCGCCCTACGCTCCGGTCACAACCGGAGCGACACCGGTGGATGCGGGGCAGCTGCCGCTCTCGCAGCCCATGGCGGTTACCTTGCACCTGGCACTGCCTGCGGACCGCGTGGCGGCGCTGGACCAGCTGCTGACCGATCAGACAGACGCGACCTCGTCGAACTATCACAAATGGCTGACTCCTCAGGAGTTTGCCGCCAGCTACGGAGCGACGGACGCGCAGATTGCCGCGCTTACCGCCTGGGCTCAGGCACAGGGGCTGGCGGTGGCGGCGGTCTCGGCCGGTAAGACGCGACTGACACTGAGTGGTACGGCCGGACAGATACAGCAGGCGTTCGCCGTCTCGCTGCATCAGTATCAGATCGCCGGTGTACTGCACTTTGGCGCAGCAACCAAACCCAGCCTGCCCCAGCTGATGGCGCCGTACGTCGCCAGCATCACCGGCCTGGATAACCTGCCCTCGCCCGTGACGGCACAGATTGTGGCCAGCACCCTGGCCGGCAGCACCTCCACACTGAGCGGGAGTGATGCGTTCTCTGCAGCGGCCAATAGTGTGGATGCCAATACTGCCGCGACGCTGAGCTTTACGACCAGCGCCTGCTCCACGGATCTGACCCAGGCCGAGATTGCGGCCTATGAGACTCTCTTTCGCCAGGCGAATGCCCAGGGCATCTCTGTGCTGGCCACCAGCGGCTGCAGCACGGGCAGCTTTCCGGCCAGCCTGCCAGAGGTCACCTCGGTCACGGTGTCACCCGGGACCCAGAACTTCACCGCGATTGCTGCCCGTCCTGTGTGGCAGGTTGCGGTTGGACTTCCGGCCGACGGCAACCGCTACGAGCCTGACCTGACGGTAAGTTCGATGTCGGCCTTCAGCCAGGCGATCGCGCAGATTCAACAAAACGCGAGCGGGCGCATCGGCAACGTAAACGCGCGCCTCTACCAGTTGGCGACGACGCCCGGCCTGTACACGCAGCCGGACAACGCGGCGCCCGGCACGTGGGAGTCGTCTACGGGCCTGGGAACGGTCAGCCTGCCGTTGCTCATCAAGAGTTTTCCGCGAGCCACCAGCCTGATCTCCACGACGACCTCGCTGAACTCCAGCAGCTACGCCGTTAACTACGGGCAGGCGTTCACGCTGACCGCGACGATTCAGCCAAGCTCGACCGGCACGGCCAGTCCAACCGGCACGGTGACCTTCAGCTCTGCCACCCAAGGCGTGCTGGGTACGGCAACCCTGAGCGGCGGCACTGCCACCTTTACCTCGTCAACGGCTTTGAACGTCGGTACCTATAACCTGGTGGCGACGTACAGCGGAGACTCTAACTACGCCGGCAGCTCCAGCTCCAGCAACAGCAACGTGGTGGTGACGGTCAGTTCTGTCTCCGCGACGATCACGGCCACCATCTCGCCGACCACGAATGTTCCGTATGGCAGCACGGCAACGGTGACCGCGACGGTCTCCTTGCCCAATGCCAACGCCTCGCCGACCGGCGTGGTTACCGCATCCATCCAGGGGATTGCGGGAGCGACCTACAACGGCACGCTCAGCCCCAATCCGGGCGGAAACACGGCGACGACGAATATTGCTGTCTCTGCGCCGCCACCCAGCGCCAGCAGCTACCAGGTCCAGGTGACCTGCGCCAGCACGACCAACTACCAGTGCCAGACGCCCGCGCTGGTGAACTTCACCACGACCAAGGGCAATACGCTCACCAGCGTCTCGGCCACGCCGACCGCTCCGCAGGCGGGCTCTCCGGTGACGCTGACGGCGACGATCGCCAACAACGGCAATGGTGTGGGCCCCTACAGCTTTACCGGCAATGTGACGTTCTACTCCAATGGCAAGCTGCTTGGTACTGCTGCGGTTGGCTCCAACCAGGCGTCGTATGTGGCGACGCTGCCGGGCAATGTCTCGCAGAACATTATTGCCATCTACACCGGGGATGTGGACTGGAACACCAGCACCTCTGCGGCGGTGGTGGTTACGCCGACGCTGTTGCCTTCCAGCTTGACGCTGACCACCAACACCAGCACGACACTCTCTGGCGTCAATGTGGTGTTCACGGCGTCGGTTTACACCACGGTCTCCAACGCGGTGGGGCCGACGGGAACGGTGTCGTTCTATGACACCTTCAACGGCAGCGTGGTGCTGCTGGGCACCTCGCCCCTGGTCTCCAACGGGCCCGCAGCGGGCATTGCCAAGTTGACGACGACAGGCCTGCTGGATGGCTCGCACAGTGTGTACGCCATGTACTCCGGCGATGGCTACTTTGCGGCAGCCATCTCCTCTACTGTGGCCGAGACGATTACCGACTTTACCCTGACCATGGTGCCCCAGACGCTGACCCTGAAGGCGGGGCAGAACGGCCAGGTGGTGATGCTGGTCGGGCTGGTGGGTGGGTTTACCGGCAGTGTGAGCTTCGGGTGCACTCCACCGCCCAGCTCCGAGGCTACCTGCTCGTTCAGTCCTGTGACGGTCAACGGCAGCGGCAGTACGACCATGACGATTACAACCACGGCACCAGTGGTCAGCGCGCTCAAACGAGGAACCCAGAGTGCGCAGAGTCACTCGCCGTGGCGCGCGCTGGGCGGACCAGCGCTGGCTGCGCTCCTCTGCCTGCTGCTGCCCATGCGCAGGCGCAGGCTGCCCGTGCTGCTGGCCATGTGCCTGGCCGTGGCGTTGCTGCCGATCAGTGGTTGCGGGCTGGGCGGCACGCTCAACTCCACCCCTGGCTCCGGTGGATCCACGGGTACCGTGACGGACCCCGGAACGCCCTCTGGAACGCAGAGCTTCACCATTGTGGCGGCAGGCAGCGACGGAACCAATACGGTTCGGCACACCTATCAGTACCAGGTAACCGTACAGTAGTTGGTCTGCCGCTTGCGCCGTGCCGTGGATTTCCGTCGCACAAAAGAACCTGCGTCGTAGCTGCAACCTTTTCCCAAATACTCTGTCTATAGAGATGCAGTCGTGTCTTAACTTCTTAGGATGACCACCCCCCTGGCTGGGGTAGCCCTAACTCCTGAGGTACGGGAGGTGCTTCCGGGCGCGTCTGCACTGTCTGGCTGGTAGCCTTTCTACTGAGGGTTTCTGCATGCGTCGTCGCTTTACCGCTGTTCTTGCCGGAGTCATCCTGAGTGCAACCTCCCTGGTTCAGGCCTGGGCCGTCCTTCCCAATCGCATCGCCGCTGTCGACGACGCGCATCGCGCGTCTTTGCCCAACACGGTGCCGGCTCGTCTGGCCCATGCGCAGGACCTGGGGGCTCTGCCGGTTGGCCAGCAGCTCTCCGGCGTGACGCTGCGCTTCAGCCTGAGCGCGACACAGCAGGCAGACCTGGCCCAGTTACTGGACAACCTGCAGAATCCTGCCTCTCCCCAGTACCACCAGTGGCTGACTCCCGAGGAGTTTGGCGCGCGCTTCGGTTTGAGCAGCAGCGACCTGAGCCAGGTGAAGTCGTGGCTCTCCTCCCAGGGCCTCGTCGTTACGGAGGTGGCTCGCAGCCGCACCTGGTTGCGGGTGAACGGCACGGTCGCGCAGATCGATCGCGCCTTCGGTACCAACATGCATCGCGTTACGGTGGATGGCGTGACGCACTTTGCCAACACGGCCAACGTGCAGTTGCCCGCCGCCATCGCCGGTGTGGTGACTGCGGTGACCGGGCTGGACGACTTCAAGCCGCAGCCGCGCCTGCGCCGCAGCTCCGTCACGCCGAACTTTACCTCGACGACGAGCGGCAACCACTACCTTGCTCCGGGCGACTGGAACACCATCTACAACGTCACGCCGCTGCTGAGCGCTGGAATCAACGGCAGCGGCACGGCGGCGGCGACGGGCTCGACCTACGCCATTGCGGTGGTCGGTCAGGTTCATGTGAATCTCACGGACATCACGGCGTTCCGCAGCGCGTCCGGGCTCAATACGTCGATTACGCCCACGCTGGTGCTGGGTTGCTCCTCGACAACCACGGCTCTAGGCTGCGCTGATCCGGGCTACCCCACGACGGCCTGCCTGAGTGCCAATGCACCAAGCACTTGTTTCCCTTCGTCGGGCGACCTGGCGGAGTCTGACCTGGACCTGGAGTGGGCCGGTGCCATTGCGCCTGCGGCACCCATCGCCTTTGTCTACTCCAGCGATCTCTTCAACTACTCGCTGACCTACGCGATTGACAACAACACGGCGCCGATTGTCTCGATCAGCTACGGTGCCTGCGAGGCCGACTTTGGCCCGGCCAGCATGGCGGCCTTCAATCAACTGTTTGAGCAGGCCAACGCGCAGGGGCAGACGGTGGTCAACTCCTCCGGCGACTCCGGCGCGACCACCTGTGACGGCGACAACTCAAACTTCCCGGCGGTGCTGGGGCTGAGCGTCGGGTACCCGGCGACGTCGCCGTATGTGACGGCAGTGGGTGGCACCATGTTCAATGACGGCTCCACCACGGGCACGACGAACTACTGGAACTCGAACGGCAGCGGCACGACCAGCAACGGCGGCTCAGCCACCGGTTACATCCCCGAGCTGCCGTGGAACGAGTCCAGCAGCACCAACCTGCTCTCCGCAGGCACGGGTGGGGCCAGTGCATTCTTTGCCAAGCCTGCCTGGCAGACCGGCGTAGGTGTGCCTGCCGACAGTGCGCGCGACGTGCCGGATGTCTCGTTTGCGTCGGCCGCCGTGCACGATCCGTATCTCTACTGCTCGGCGGGTTTCTGTACCTCGGGTTACCGTAACGGGAGCGGTTACCTGGATGCCGCGGGTGGCACCTCATTTGCCACGCCTGCGTTTGCCGGTGCACTGGCCCTGATCGAGCAGAAGCTTGGTTCGCGCCTGGGCAACATCAACCCGGCGCTGTACGCGCTGGCTGCAAACAGCAGCCTGGCTGTATACAACGACGTGAGCTCCGGCAATAACAACAGCCCCTGCGTCCTCGGCACCGTAGACTGTACGACAGCTACTGGCGGCTCCATTGGCTACAGCGCCAACGCTGGCTATGACCTGGCTACGGGCTGGGGCAGCATGAACATTGCCAACGCTGCCAATAACTGGGCGACGGTGCAGACGACGAGCAACGGCGCGACGCCCTCCAAGGCCAGCACCTACACCTATCTCTCCACCACCAACACCGGCGCATGCACGATGGCTATCTACGGCAGCGGCACTACGCTTATGGAGAACCTGGTGAGCGGTGTGCAGGGCACGTTGAATGTAACGGTGAGCGTGGGGAACGGCACGACCAGCTCCTATGCAAGCGGCGTGACGAGTGCGGTGAACAGCAACCTGACGCCGACGGGAACCATACAATTCACCGTAGATGGCAAGGTGATGACCGGCGTAGCACCGCAGCCCCTGCCTGCCAACGGCCCCCTGACCTATGCGCTGGACGTGAGCGGACTGAGCGGCGTCCACAAGATTGGCGCGATCTACTCTGGCGATACCAACTTCGCACCTTCCTCCGGTCAACTGGGCAGCGTGACTTTGCCGACCAGCGGCGGTAATGTGGTGCCGACCAACATTGACTTTATCTCCGGCACGGCAAAGGACTTCGCTGTCTCTCCGTGCAGCTCTGCGGCGAGTTCGAGCTACGGCGGGCCCTCGGGCACGATTCCCATCACCATCACCCCGGCCAACGGGTTCACTGGCAGCGTGACGTTTACCGTGCAGGGCTTCCTGCCCGGCGTTGTGAGCAATGGTGCGCCCATCGGATACAGCTTCTCGGCGTCGCCGGTGACCATCACCGGCACAACTGCGGGCACCACGGTGCTGACGCTGTATCCCTACCAGAACTCCAACAGCACAAGCACGCAGCCGGTGTTGCACGGTGCGCTGCGCCCGTCCGGTGTGGAGATGCCATGGTACGCGCCTGCGGGTGGCGGTGTGGTGCTCTCAGGCCTGTTGTGCCTGGTGCTGCCGCGACGCCGTCGCCTGGGTGCGCTGGTTGCGGTGCTGCTGTCGGTCGCGGCGATCAGCGCAGTGGGCTGCTCGTCGAGTTCGAACTCCGGAGGCGGCACGACCACGACGACCACCACTTCGACCAATGTGGCGGCAGCGACTGGCACGTATGTGTTGACGGTGACGGCAACGTCGGGCAACATCTCGCACAGCACGACGATCAACTACACCATCCAGTAAGCGCAGGTCGCAAGGACAGAGCAGCCGTGGAGAACTCCACGGCTGTTCTGCGTTGGCGGGTTGGTTGTTGCGGAGCGCTACTCTGCGTGCGATGCGCTGCGGGCAGGGATCGCGATGGTGTGGCCCTCGGCCAGGCGCATGAGCGACTGTTGTGCGTCGAAGGGGGCATGCGCACCGGGAGTTGCCTTGATGTAGCTGCCATCGGGCTGCAGCAGGCGCGCTTTCACATTGTCTGCCAGGTAAGCCGCCAGCACCTCGTCGCGCAGGCGAGCCGCCAGCACGGGGTCTTCGACGGGGAACACCACCTCGCAGCGTTCGACGAGGTTCCGCGGCATCCAGTCTGCACTACCGCACAGCGTGACCGGCTGGCCGCCGTGGACGAAGTGGAAGATGCGGCTGTGCTCCAGAAACCGGCCGACGATGCTGCGCACGCGGATGCGGTCGCTGAGCCCCTTGACTCCGGGGCGGAGCGAGCACATGCCACGCACGATCAGATCAATCTCCACGCCTGCCTGGGAGGCCGCGTAGAGTGCCTCCACCACACGGCGATCGAGCAGGCCGTTCATCTTGGCGACGATGCCAGCCGGGCGCCCAGCGCGGGCGTTTGCGGTCTCGCGCTCAATCAGGGTGACGATGCCGTCCCACAGCGTGAGCGGCGCTACCAGCAGCGGCGCATAGGTGTCGGCCTCGGTCTCCGCAGTCAGGTAGTGGAAGACGCGGTGCACCATCTCGGTGATCTCCGGGCGCGCCGTGAGCAGGCTGATGTCGGTATAGAAGCGCGCGGTGACGGGGTTGTAGTTGCCGGTTCCCAGGTGCGCGTAGCGTCGCATCATGCCATCGGCATCTCGCCGCACCAGCAGCGAGAGCTTGCAGTGGGTCTTGTAGCCAAAGATGCCGTGGAAGACTCCAACCCCGGCGTCCTCCAGCTCCCGCGCCCAGCGGATGTTGGAGTCCTCGTCGAAGCGCGCCATCAGCTCCACCACGACCGTCACCTCTTTGCTCTGTCCGGCGTGGGTCAGTGCGCGGAAGATGGGCGAGTCCTTACTGGTGCGGTACAGGGTCTGCTTCATGCTGATGACGGCAGGGTCGCCAGCACCGGCCTCGACGAACTCCTCGACCAGCTTGTAGGAGTCAAACGGGTGGTGGAGCAGGATGTCGCGCTGGCGCAGCTCGTCAAAGATAGACGCCGAGCCCTTGCTGATGCGGTACTCTCGCGGGGTGAAGGGCGGGAACTTGAGGGCAGGCAGCGGAATCTCAGAGTAGAGGTGCATGAGCCGCGAGAGGTTCACCGGTCCCTGCGTGAGGAAGACCTGGGCCGGTGCCAGCTCAAAGTTTTCGCGCAGCCGCTCGATCACCTCAGGTGCGGCCGAGCTCTCAATCTCCAGCCTGACTACATCGCCCTTGCGGCGGTTGTGCAGCTCTTCACGCACACTCTCCAGCAGGCTGCGCGACTCTTCCTCCTGCAGGTAGAGATTGCTGTTGCGCGTAACGCGGAAGGCTGATTGCGACAGGATGGCGTAGCCGCGGAACATGTGCTCGGCCTGAGCCTCAATCAACTCATGCAGCGAGATGAACTCGTACCGCCCGGCAGGCGAGGGGAGCGGAATCAAGCGGGGCAGAGCACGCGGCACGGTGACCACGCCCAGCACGGAGCTGCCAGCAGCCTTCCGCTTCGACTTGAGCAAAAGCGCAATGCACAGTGCTTTGTTGAGGACGCGCGGGAACGGATGCGAGGGGTCGATGGTGACCGGCGTCAGCAGCGGGTCCACCTCGGTGTCAAAGATGCGCTGCGCGTGTGCCCGGGCCTCGGCGCTCAGCTGGGTCCAGCGCAGCAGGCGGATGTTCTGTTGCTCCAGCGCGGGAATGATCTGATCGTTCCAGCAGCGGTACTGGTCCTCAACGAAGGCGTGCAGCCGTTCGGTGAGCTGGTCCAGCCGCTCCTGCGGGCGGAGGCCGCCTTCGTCGGTGGGCTTGGCCTCGTCGTAGCCATCCTCAATGCGCTGCAGAAACGCGGCGACGCGGATCTCAACAAACTCATCCAGATTGCTGGCGGTGATGGCAAGGAACTTGACCCGTTCCAGCAGGGGATTGGTGGTGTCCTGTGCCTCTTCCAGCACGCGCTGATTGAAGCGAATCCAGGAGTCGTCGCGATTGAAGAAGAGCGAGGCATCCGGCGCCTCAGCCGTAGCTGCCGCGTGGCGTGCTTTGGTCGATTTCCGTGTAGGCATACGCCTCTCCAACCTACGCAACCGATGTAAATATCCGATAACAGTGTACGGATTGTGCCCCGGAAAGAGAACGAGCAACCCCTGGCGGAGTTGCTCGTTGTCGTACCGGTCGAGTCGTCGGGGCTACTTGTGCCAGTGCATCTTCCAGCCCAGGTACTTGGTGGCTGCCTCATAGACCGGCGCGGCAGTGTTGGAGAAGTTTGCGGCGACGTGGTGCTCAAAGCCGTTCTCGCAGATGTAGCGAAGCAGCTCCTGCATCTTGGGAATCTCGACGACACCGGCTCCGCCGAAGGTGGTCAGCGGATCGTTGGTAAAGGTTCCCTCGCCGACGTAGCCTGCGATCTGGCCGGTGAAGTCGTCCGTCGAGAAGCGTGCAAAGCTCATGGGACCGGCCTTGACGCGCCCATCCAGCGTGCCGTGCGTGTTCTCCTTGCCCACCGTGCCGGCGATGATGAGCTGGTAGTCCATCTTCACGCCTTCGTTGAAGAAGTGCTTGGGCAGGTTGCTGCAGTGGAAGCAGACGGCCTTGTCCGGGTTCTCGCCGTAGTTGTTGTTCCAGTCCAGCAGGGCGCTGGGCGTCTCGCTGGCCAGGGTCAGGGCATACATGCTGAGCGTGCCCAGAATGTCCACCTCGCAGGCCGAGGGGATGAGGTTCTCACTCATCATGCTCATCACCGTGCACGGCACAATGCCCAGAAACTCCTCAATGGAGGTCCAGCACTGCACGGCGCTCACGTCCAGCGCACTGGCGGCCATCCACTGGTCGATCACGGCACCGAGCTTGGCCATCTTCAGCAGGGCGGCATCGGGGGTATCGCCAACGGGGATGTACTTCTTGATGGCCTCCATCTTGGCCTGGGCTGCGTCGTCGTTATCCTTCATGCGGGTGATGCGGCCCATCACCTCGCTCAGGTCCAGCGTCTCCACGGTAATGCCGCTCTTCTCCAGCAGCTTCTCGGAGTAGCGCACGGTGTTGAAGGCTGTGGGGCGTGCGCCGATGGCGCCGAAGCGGGCGTTCTTGAGCCCGCGAACGATGCGGCAGACCGCCGAGAACCAGCTGAGGTCAGCCTTGAACTCGGCCGAGTCCGGAGCCTCCGTATGCAGCTGCGTGAGCGAGTAGGGAATGCCATACTGCTTCAGGTTGTTGCAGATCGACATCTTGCCGCAGAAGCTGTCGCGGCGGTAGGCGATGGACATCTTGCTGGAGTGATCTGGCGTTGCCTGGATGAGCACCGGCACCTTCAGGTTGGCCAGGCGCAGCGCATCTGCCAGGCCACGCTCCTCACCGAAGTTTGGCAGCGTGATGATGATGCCGTCGATCTCGTGCTCGTGCGCCTTGAACAGTGCGGCACACTTCTTTGCGTCGTCGTAGGTCTCCACGGCACCGTGCGCGGTCTGTTCGGGCGAGAGGACGATGGGCTTGATGCCTGCCGCCTCCAGCGCGGCGATCATCTCCAGCCGGCCACTGGTTGCCAGGTGGCTGGGGAAGAAGCCGCGGTTGCCTACAAGTACGCCCATTGTCATCTGCTTTGCCATAACACTCCATACGCCCGTTCGGGCTCTTTACGATCAGTAGCTTTGGTTGATGCCGGGACGAACAGCTCCCGTCACTTTGGATAGCGAAACTCTAGGCCCCTGCGCTACGCCTTGCCGGGGCGGAAGCGAATGGTGTAGAAGCCGCCGAGCACCGACAACAGCACGCCCCACCACAAGGTTGGGTGCAGCTCCGCCAGCACCGTGGGGGGCGGGTTGTGCAGCTCGAAGAGGCCGGTCAGCACGAGCACGGCTCCGTAGGCCAACATCAGAATGCCGCAGAAGAACCAGATTGAGATCTCTCTATTGTCAGACATCGTTATTACTCCTGAGGTTCGCGGCCTCGTTTAGAAGAAGATGAGGTTCAGGATGAAGAAGACGGTGATGACCACAACAGCCCAGAAGAGTGGCTTCTCCCACAGCGTCTTCGAGCCATCATCGGGCAGCGGCGTTACGCCGTAGACAAGGTTGGCCAGCTCCGCCTCCGGTGTCGCCCGGGTGACCAGACTGACCGCTACGGTGACGATGACGCAGATCAGCCAGCTCCACAGCGCGCGATACAGGTTCTCGGCCATCGGCTTGGCATCGGGGCTCATGGCGATGTAGCGCAGAGCCGAGGGCGTAGTCTGCACCCACACAAACATGCCGATGGAGGACGCCGTGCCAGCCAGCAGACCCCAGAAGCCGCCCGCCTTGGTCGCGCGCTTCCACAGCATGCCCAGGATCACGGTGCCGAACAGCGGCGCAACGAAGAAGCTGAACAGCGCCTGCACGTAGTCCATGATGCTGTTGGCGTTCATCACCAGGTAGGCCGTCATGATGGAGATGAGCATGCCGATGACGGTAGACCAGCGGCCCATGGCGACGTAGTGCGAGTCGCTGGCCTTCTTGTTCAGATAGGCGCCGTAGATGTCATAGGTCCATACGGTGGAGAAGGCGCTGACGTTGCCCGCCATTCCGCTCATAAAGCCGGCGACCAGTGCCGTGATGCCCATGCCCAGCAGGCCGGGCCCGCAGTAGCGGATGAGCATGAGCGGCAGCACCTCGTCGTACGTGTGCATGCCGGGGTTGCCTTTGGCGATGTTGCTGGCCACCAGGTGCATCACGCTGCCGTCAGGATTCTTCAGCACCGCCAGCGCCAGCAGTCCGGGCACAATGACGATGAGTGGCACCGCCATCTTGAAGGCCGCACCAATGATGGGAGCCAGCTTGGCTGCGCGCAGGTTGTTCGCGCTCAGCACGCGCTGCACCACCAGGAAGTCTGTGGTCCAGTAGCCGAAGCTGATGACGAAGCCGAGGCCGAAGACGATGCCGGTCCAGTGGACGCCCATGGGGTTGGAGCTGAAGTGGCCGAGCGTGCGCCACATGTGGGTGTAGTCGCCATTGCCAACGTTGATGGCGATCTGCTTCTTGAGATTGCTCCAGCTGCCGGCCTCGATCAGGCCGAGGATGGGGATCATCGCGGCGCCCGCCCAGATGAGGACAAACTGCAGCACCTCATTGATGATGGCCGAACGCAGGCCACCCAGCATGACGTAGAGAGCCACGGTACCGGCGCCTACCCAGATGCTGAAGGTGATATTCCAGCCCAGAATGGTCTGCATGACGACGGCCATGGCGTACATGTTGACGCCACTCATCAGGATGGTCATGAGGCCGAAGGAGATGGCCGAGACGGCCCGTGCGCCGTTGCCAAAGCGCAGATGCAGATAGCCGGGTACGGAGTGCGTCTTGGAGATGTAGTAGAAGGGCATCATCACAATGCCCAGGAAGAGCATTGCCGGGATTGCGCCGATCCAGTACCAGTGCGCGGCCAGGATGCCGTACTGGTAGGCCGATCCTGCCCAGCCCATCAGTTCCAGGGAACCCAGGTTGGCGGAGACGAAGCTGAGGCCGGCGATCCACGCGGTCATCTCGCGTCCTGCCAGGAAGAAGTCTTCGCTGGTGTTGGCTTTGCCCTTGGCGTAGAAGCCGATAAAGACCACCAGGGCGAAGTAGAGCACCAGGATCAGGATGTCGACGCCCGACAGGGTGGTGAGTTGCTTCCCGGCGAAGAGCAGCAGCAGAGGGGAAAACTGCATAGTTCGGATGACCCGCAAACGGTCTGTCTCCAGAAAACGTTTACGCCCTTTCTCTTACATTCATACCACAACGTTTTGACCGCAGCCCGGGCTCTCGTCGAGCCCCGCAGAAGTGTGCTGCTGTGGCCGGTGCAACTATATCGCAAACCAGCCAGCATACGCTGCTTAAAAATCGACGATTAAGCGCTTTAGTAGGTGCGTTGGGTTTGAGGGGGGCCGTTGCAGCGGGGAAGGGCAGCATTGGCGCGGCGAAGCGGGGCGCTGCCCGCGAGGCGGGAAGGTCAGGCGCTTGCGAGGGTATCAGGCCACAGGATCTCGCCCGCGAGCCCGACCAGCGCCACCCAGAAGAGATCTGCCCCCAGCAGGTGCAGCACCTGCATGGTGGTGGAAGCCAGGCTCAGCAGGTCGCCCAGGCCGATGAGCAGTTGCAGCAGCAGAAAGCCGGCCACAGCCAGGCTCATGCGGCTGCGCACCTCCGCAACCAGGTACAGGACACTGGCCACGCCCAGCAGCGCCGCTGCGGGATGGATCCAGCGCATGCGGATGAGCATGGGCGAGCTGGCGGCAAAGTCGCGGGCCAGGGCTTCGGCCAGGGAGGCCGAGGGGAAGATGGTGTCTGCCAGCGCGGCCAGGGAGCCGGTCGCCCCCATCACGACGGTGGCTGCGGCTGCCAGCAGCACGGCGCGGCGGGCCCCGGCACTGCAGGGCCTGGCACTGTCGGGCCTGACGCCCGGGTTGCGCCGGCTCAGGAACCAGGCCGTCAGGCTAAGCGCGGCCAGCAGCATGAAGGTGTTGGTGAAGTGCACCACCTGTGCCGCCACACGAGCCAGCGAAGCGTTCTTCTCCACATAGCCGCGCAGCACCAGCAGCGCCCCCAGCAGAGCCTCCGTGACCAGCAGCACCATGGACCAGACCACGGCGCGGCGGGCGCGATGGCGTGGCGTGGTGGTGGCAAAGGTCCAGGCAGCAAGGGCCAGCACCATCGCTGTGCAGATGCCGGTCATGGAGCGGTGGGTGAACTCGATGATGGTTGCCAGGCGCGGATGGTGGGGGACAAAATCTCCGTTGCACAGCGGCCAGTTGTCGCCACAGCCGGCACCGGAGCCGGTGGCACGCACCACCGCGCCCCACAGCACGACCAGGATCATGAAGCCAAGCGTCGCCCAGGCAAACCAGGCCAGCGCGGTACTGGTGCTGCGCACGGGGCTCGACTTTGTTGCGACGGTGGTGCTCACAGATAGCTCCCAACTCGTTTGCGCCACACCGGGGTGGCGCTGCGGTGTGAATGCGGCGGACTAGCCGTCCGCCAGTTCGCGCGCGCGGATGGTGGCACGCTTGACAGCTTTGATGAGGGTGACGCGGAGACCACCCTCTTCCAGCTCCAGGATGCCATCGACGGTGCAGCCTGCCGGTGTGGTGACGGCGTCCTTCAGCAGCGCCGGGTGATAGCCGGTCTCCAGCACCATGCGTGCCGAGCCCAGCGTGGTCTGCGCTGCCAACAAGGTGGCGATGTCGCGCGGCAGGCCGACGTTGACGCCCGCCTCAGCCAGCGCCTCAATAATGATGTATAGAAACGCCGGGCCGGAGCCTGAGAGGCCAGTGACGGCATCCATGTGCTTCTCATCGACTACGACGGTGCGGCCGACGGTCTGGAAGATGCGTTGCGCGATAGCCATCTGCTGCGTGGTGACGAAGCGGCCACCGCACAGCGCCGTAACGCCGGCGGCGATCATCGCCGGGGTGTTGGGCATGGCGCGGATGACGGCAAGATCGCAGCCTGCGGCGTCCTCAATACTGCGCGTCTTGACCGAGGCCGCGATGGAGACGATGACTTTATCGGGATTCAGTGCCGGGCGAATCTGCGCCATCAGATCCGGCACCTGGATGGGCTTGACGCCCAGCAGGATGACGTCGGCCTGCTCGGCTGCCGCGAGGTTGTCGGTTGTGACCTCGACGCCGAACTGCACGGAGAGCGCCAGGGCGCGGTCCGCATGCTGGACGGTGGCAAAGATCTGCTCCGGGCCCACCAGGTTGTTCTTCAGGAATGCCTGCAACAGGATGCCGCCCATCTTACCGGCGCCAATGATGGCGACCTTCAGGCCGGGCATAGCGGCCGAGGGCTCCGTGACAGGAATGACGATCGTCTCTTCACTCATGCCTTAAAGGCTACCAGAATCGTGGTGCAGACAAAGCTAGTGGGTGGCGGAGTTTTGCTGAGCGATCCATTGGTTGACCTGCTCTTCGAGCACGTCCAACGGCAGAGCTCCGGAGTCCAGAACGACGTCGTGGAAGGCGCGCAGGTCAAACTTAGCGCCCAGCGCGGTGGCAGCACGCTGGCGCAGCTCGAGCAGCTTGAGTTGGCCGAGCTTGTAGCCGAGCGCCTGCGCCGGCCAGGCGATGTACCGATCCACTTCGCTCTGCACGGTAGATTCATCCAACGCGGTATGTGCGTGGAAGTAGTCCACCATCTGCTGGCGAGTCCAGCGCTTGCTGTGGACTCCGGTATCCACGACCAGCCGCACGGCCCGCCACATGTCGGCATCCAACCGGCCAAAGTCGCTGTAGGGATCGGTGTAGAAGCCGACCTCCTTGCCCAGGCGCTCGCTATAGAGCCCCCAACCCTCAGTGTAGGCGGTGTAGTAGGCGTGGGTGCGGAACTCGGGCAGTCCCTGCAGCTCCTGCTCCGTGGCAAACTGCAGGTGATGGCCGGGCAGGCCTTCGTGATAGGCAACGGCCTCTGCGTTGTCCAGCAGCCGTTTCTCAAAGTCCACTGTGTTGACGGAGACGCGGCCCGGTCGGCTGCCGTCGGTGGTGCCCTCTTCGTAGAAGGCCGGTGGCTGCGATGAGCCGAGGGCTGCCGGCATCTCCACCACCTGCAGGGGAGCACGCGGCAGATGGCCGAAGAGTTGCGGCAGCTTCAGGCGCATCTGGTCCTCATACCCCTGGTACAGAGCGATCAGCTGTTGGCTGCTGGTGGCATGGAGCCGGGGGTTGGTGGCCATGGCGGCACGGAAGCTGGCAAGGTCTGCAAAGCCGAGGCGATGCACCAGAGTCAGCATCTCTACCTCGTCGCGCTTCACTTCGTCCAGTCCGATCTGATGAATCTCGTCTGCGCTGCGGTTGGTGGTGGTGCTTTGCCGAATGCGAAAGGCGTAGTAGGCGTCGCCATCTGGAATGGCCCAGATGCCTGGGTCTTTGCGGCAGCGTGGCTGGTACTGCACCTTCACAAACGTGGCAAAGTGTCGGAAGGCGGGCTGCACGCTGTTGGCGATGGCATCGAGCACGGCGTCGTGGATGCGGGTGCGCTCGTCGGCGGTCAGACTGGCTGGCAGATGCTGCAGCGGCTCGGCGAAGGGCGTCTCGCTGGCCTTGGCATCCGCCACACTCTGCGCCTGGGCGATAACCTTGTCCATCAGGTACGCAGGGGGCACGCGACCTTCGTCCATGCCCAGCTCCATGTTCTCGCGCACCTGCGAGAACGCCGTAGGAATCTTCTTCAGACGCGCGATGTAGTCGTCGAAGTCCTTGGCGGAGTGGAAGCTCAACTGGCGGACCAGCAGGGGCAGGTCGACCTGTAGACCCGCGTACTGGGTGACGGGCATCTGCCACTCCTTGAAGCGTGCGCCCTCCTGATCGTCAATGAGTGAGCGCAGCATCAGGTCGCGCGAGATCTGCTCCTGACGGCTCAGCCCGGTGGGGTCGATCTCGCTCAGTCGCTGGATGAACTCGGCACCCCGCGCCAGCGACGCATTGACGGCAGCGACGGAGTAGTCCGAGAGCTGGTCGTTGTAGCGTGTATCACCCAGCTGGGAGGCGTACTCGGGATTGTGTTTGAGCTGGTCTTCCCATATCTCGTGCAGCAGCGCGGCGAGCATCCGGCTGCGTTCCTCAACCGTTTGCGGTGTCGCCTGCGGTGCGCTCTGTACGGCGCTGGCCAGCGGGTCGCTGACGGTCTGGGTCGCAGCCAGGCCGCAGGGGGTGCAGGCCGCCAGTACGAGTGCTGCGGCCATGCCTGCCGCAGAGAGAGTTTGGTTGCCCAGCTTCATGGCGTGGTCTGCTCCTGGTGTGGGGCGGCGGTCGTGGCCAGCCCAGGAGTCCAGTGTACGCGCCTGCCGTAGGTCAGCTGCTGGTGGCCGGGCGGGTGTCGAGCATGCGGTAGAGCGTGGAGCGGCTGATGCCCAGCAACTCCGCCGCGCGCATCTTGTTGCCCGCGCACAGCTCCACCGCTCGACGCACGTGGGTTGCAATCACGGTATCGAGACGATCGATGGCTGGTGCGAAGTCGGCAGTGGGTTGCGACGGCCGGCCGGCGAGTGCCGCGCGTAAGCGAGCTTCGTCCAACTGGCCGGACTCGATGGCGCATTGGCCGAGCAGCAGGCGCAGCTCGCGAACATTGCCGGGCCAGTGGTACTGGCGCAGCAGGCGCAAGGTTGCGGCGCTCAGAGGAACGCTGGGAGCACGCTGCCCGGCAGGTTGCAGCTCGGCCAGCAGCGCGTCGCACAGCTCCGGCAGGTCGTCCAGGCGATCGCGCAGCGGCGGCACGGCCACGCTGACGGCGGCAATGCGCTGGAACAGGTCTTCGCGAAAGCGGCCGGAGTGCACCATGGCACGCAGGTCCGCACGGGTGGAGGCGACCCAGAGCGTCTCCTGCTGCACGGGGCGGTCGCTTGCGGGCTCGCGCAGGTGCAGCCACTGCAGCACAGCCTGCTGCTCCTCGGCAGAGTACGCATCGATGTGGTCAAGATACAGGGTGCCTGCGTGGGCCTGCTGCCAGGTGCCGGGCAGGGAGGCCGCCGTGCCGGGAGCGACGCATACCACGGGCGCCGTGGCGTTGCGCAGGCGCTGCAGCTCGCGGACCACGCGATCTTTGCCGCTGCCGCTCTCACCCCGCACCAGCAGGCAGCGAACATGCGGGGCCAGCCGCGCAAGCTGCGTCTGTAGCCCGGTGATGGCAGCACTGTTGCCACCAAGCCACGAGGCCTCTCCGTTGGGGGCAGCTTCCGGGCTGGGGGCGAGATGTGATTGCCTGCGATCTGCCGGCGAGAAGCTCTGGAGGTGCGCTGCCATACCCTCTACATCGGCAACCCGACGCCGGAGTTGAGTTCCCGGGCCTGTGCGCAACAAAGCCCGGAGCCACCGCCACCGAGCCTTGTGGAAGAGGCTTGGGTGGGGGAGACTCCGGGCATGTCTGGCTGAGTGGAGTGATTGCCGCTGCGGATTAGGCCGTTGCCGGAGCGCAGTACGTGTCAAAAGCACGTGCCAGCTCTGAGGCGATCGCCGGTGCGGTCGATGTCTCGATGGCCGAGCGCTGCATCAGGTACACCAGCTGCCCGTCGCGCAGAATGGCGATCGCGGGCGAGGTGGGTGGATGTCCGGCAAAGTAGCTGCGTGCGCGCTCGGTTGCTTCGCGGTCCTGGCCGGCGAAGACCGTAACCGCGTGGTCCGGCTTGGCCGAGTGCTGCATCGCCAGTCGCACGCCGGGGCGCATCTTGCCAGCCGCACAGCCACAGATGGAGTTGACAACCACCATGGTTGTGCCAGGCTGGGCCAGCGCCTCGTCGACTTCCTCTGCGGTACGTGCTTCCTTCAGGCCAGCGCGCGTCAGCTCCTCGCGCATAGGAATCACCATAATCTCTGGGTACATTGTCGTCTCTCCTCGGTCGCGGGTGAAAGCCACGCCTCACGTAATTGTACGGATACTTCGGGCTCCTGCGCCAGCAGGACGACCCGGCGGCTGCGCCCTGCCGTGTTGTAGCATCAAGCCGTGATGCCTGACTCCAGCCCGCAACTCCACATCCAGCAGGATGTTCCACTGGCACCGTATACGACCTTTGGCATAGGCGGGCCGGCGCGGTACTTCCTCTCGGTGACCGATGCGGCGCAGCTGGCACCGGCGCTGGTGTGGGCGCGCTCGCAGGGGGTGCCGGTGCTGGTGCTGGGTGGCGGCAGCAATCTGCTGGTGAGCGACAGCGGGTTTGCCGGGCTGGTGCTGCACATGGCCATGTGCTCGCCCATTCGTCTGCACGCTGTGGGCGGTGCGGTCGAGACCACGGTCGATGCCGGAGTCCTGTGGGACGATCTGGTGCTCGCAGTCTGCCAGCATGGGTTGAGCGGGGTCGAGTGTCTGGCTGGAATTCCGGGCACCGTGGGCGGTACGCCTGTGCAGAATGTGGGGGCATACGGGCAGGAGGTGGCCGAGACCATTCTGGCGGTACACGCGCTGGATACGGCGACGCTGGAGACGGTGACGCTGCCGACCTCGGCGTGCGGCTTCAGTTACCGTCGCAGCATCTTCAACACGACACAACAAGGTCGCTACGTGGTGACGCAGGTGACCTTCCGCTTTGACCCTGCTGCCCGGCCATCGCTGCGCTATGCGGACCTGGCACGCCACTTTGCCGCACAGGTCGCCATGGGCAGCTCGCCCACTCCGCTGGAGGTGTACCACGCTGTGCGCGAGATACGCCACGCCAAAGGCATGCTGCTGGTGCCGGGCGAAGCGGACTGCCGCAGCGCGGGGTCGTTCTTCAAGAATCCTGTGGTGCCTGTGGCGACGCTGCATGCCGTGGCCGCCGGGCTGGGACTGGCGGAAGACGATGTGCCCCACTGGCCCGCCGGTGCGGGAGCGGTCAAGCTGCCGGCCGCCTGGCTGCTGGAGCGTGCAGGCTTCCACAAGGGCTACTCGTTGCACAACGCAGGAATCTCTTCGCGCCATACGCTTGCGCTCATCAACCGTGGCGGTGCCACTGCGCAGGAGGTGGTTGCCCTGCGCCAGATGATCTGTGCCACAGTGCTGCACCGCTTTGGAATCCAACTGGAGCAGGAGCCGGTCGCCGTAGGCTTTTGACGCTCGAAGGGCCGATGCTGGCCGGGAAGGAGGATGCCTGTTCGCTCCCGTCAGTTCAGCTCGTCGTCGTCCCCGGCATCCAGCTCTGCGGCCTCCAGCCGGGCCAGAATGCGTTCGCGCTCACGGGCCAGCACGGAGGCGGCCGGTCCCTGGTCAAGCACTTCGCCCTCGGCCATTCGAATCACCTCCGCCTCCAGCCGGTAGCACTCCACCACATCGTGCGAGACAGAGAGAACGGGCACCTTCCAGCCTGCCAGCCAGGCGCGGAGTTCCAGGGCCAGTTCATCGCGCAGCACGCCATCCAGACCGTTGAAGGGCTCGTCCAGCAGCAGCAGCGCGCGCTCCGGACCGTCGTAGCTTACGGCTGCGGCTACGGCACGGGCCACGGAGGTTCGCTGGCGCTCGCCACCACTCAACTCCTGCGGCCGACGTGTGGCCAGGGTGGAGAGCCGGAAGAGGCGCAGCACGTCCTGGCACAGCTCGGCCTCGTCCGCCGGGTGCGAGCGCCAGCCCATGCCATACCGAACATTTTCGGCCACGGTGCGTCCCGGGAAGAGCCATGGCGTCTGGGCCGCGCCGCGCAGGGGACGCAGATGGGGTGGCAGGCAGACACCGCCGGCGGTGTCCAGCAAGGTGCGCTCGATGGCGGGCTGCCCGGTGCGGCTCACAATGCGTCCTGACTCCGGGCGCAGCACTCCGGCGATCGCGCGCAGGACGGTCGTCTTGCCGGAGCCCGACGGCCCGAACAAGATCGTCCAGGGCTGCCGGAGCGCAAAGCGCACGTCGATGCGCCGGGCACCGAGATGCTGCCGCAGGGCGACTTCAAGCAACGGTGTGCCGGCCTCAGTCAAGCAGCCCTCCTTCGCCGGTGCGCAACAGCCTCGGCGTAAGGTAGACACCCAGCAGCGCGGCAAAGGAGATGGCCAGCAGCACACCTGCGGTCCGGTTGGCTGCTGCGTAGTTCAGCTCCTGCACCTGGTCGTACAGTGCGATGGAGAGTGTGCGGGTTGCTCCAGGAATATTGCCGCCCAGCATGAGCACTACACCGAACTCGCCGACGGTGTGGGTAAACGCCAGCACGGCAGAGGTAAGCAGCGAGCCGCGCACCATGGGCAGCACCACGCTGCGAAAGATCTGAGTGGGGCGTGCGCCCAGCATGGCTGCGGCTTCCAGATAGCCTGCCTCCACCGCGCTGATGCCCGCCACCAGCGGTTGCACCGCAAAGGGCAGGCTATACAGGATGGAGCCGACCAGCAGCCCGGAGAAGTGAAAGGCGAGCGGATGTCCCGTGAGCCGGATGAGGGCGCGTCCGGGAGCCGTGGCTGGCCCCAGCAGCACCAGCAGGTAGTAGCCCAGCACCGTAGGCGGCAGCACCAGCGGCAGGCCTACCACGGCCTGCACTACGGCGCGGCCCGCGCTGCGGCGGCCGGCGATCCACCAGGCCAGCGGGACGGCCACGGCCAGCAGCACGGCGGTCGTCGCCAGTGCCAGCCGAACTGTCAGCCAAAGGGCTTCGCTGTCCATTGGAGTCTCCATCCTGTGGCCGGCCTGGCCAGTCTCCGATTCAGTCTAGCTGCACCTGCGCCGGCTTAGGGCAGGCAGAGGCATCTTGCTGGGGTTTGAGCCGGGTTAACGGGCAGGTGCCAGGCCCAGCGCCGGAAGCTCCGCCTGGGTTGCGGGCAGGCGCAACCAGTCCAGAAAGGCCTGGGCCGCTGCGGTTTGACCGGCGCGTAACACTACGCCGCACTGAAGGATCTCTGGGTAGACTCGCGGCATCACCACGTAACTGCCCAGCTGGCGAAACCGCGGCGACTGCGCCAGCGTGAGGGAGAGCAGGCCCGCCTGAGCGTTGCCAGACTCGGCAAACTGCCCGGCCTGGGCGATGTTCTCTGCCACTACCAGGTGCGGCTGCAGCGTCGTCAGCAGACCAAGGTGCTCGAGCGCCGCCTGGGCTGCGCGTCCATACGGAGCGTGGCCGGGGTCTGCCATAGCCAGCGACTGCACCCGGCCAGAGCTTAGCGTCTGCAAAGAGATCGGTTGCAGTGGGGAGTCCTGCCGCGCCCACAAGACCAGCGTGCCGCGCGCGTAGGGCACGGGCTCAGACTCCGTGGTCAGCCCTGCGGCCACGACCTTGGCGGGATATTGCGCATCCGCCCCCAGAAAGAGGTCCTGCGGCGCGCCATTCAACAACTGGGCAGCCAGGGTGCCGGAGGAACCGTAGCTCACCAGCACCTGCACCCCGGTCCGCCTGCGGTACTCCTGCAGCAGGGTCGGCAGCACGGTCTGCAGGTCAGCGGCTGCGGCGACGCGCAGGGGCGGAGCCGTGGCCTGTTGCGCACGGACGGGCAGTGCCAGCATCAGGCCGGTGAACACCATCAGGAATCCCCGGGCGAACTTGGGGAAGCCAAGCGCTTTACGGTAGGCTAGAGAGAAGCATGAGCTTTGAGACACATCAACTCCGGTGTACGGTATGCGGCGACGTGATCGCTGGCCGTGCGGTTAATAGTATCTTCCGCTGCCCGCATTGCAACGGCCTGTACGACGTGATCTATCCGTGGTCGGCGGCCGACGTGGCTGATGCCGCGTCACCAACGGGCAACGTGCCGAATCCTGCCGCGCTGCGCTACCTCTGGCAGGAGCGAAAGACCTCGACGCTCCCGATTGATCAGAGCGGTGTATGGCGGTTCCGCGAACTGCTGCCCATCGTGCCAGACTCCTCTGTGGTGACTCTGCGCGAGGGCAACACGCCGCTGTATGAGATGCCGAAGTGCGCCAAGCTGGTGGGCATCGACTGGCTGCTGGCCAAGCACCAGGGAATGAACCCGACCGGCTCATTCAAAGACACCGGCATGACTGCGGCGCTCTCCGTCGCGGCCGACCGGGGCTTCGAGTGGGTGGCCTGCGCCTCCACCGGCAACACCTCGGCCGCCATGGCTGCCTATGCAGCGCGCGGCGGGCTGCGTAGCATCGTCTTTATCCCCGAGGGCAAGATCGCCTGGGGCAAGCTCTCGCAGTCCATGGACTATGGCGCCATCACTATTCAGCTCAAAACAGACTTTGACGGCTGCGTCCGCATTCTCACCGATCTGGTCACCCGCTTCCCGATCTTCCTGCTGAACTCCGTGAACCCCTACCGGCTGGAGGGCCAGAAGACCCCGGTGCTGGAGATTCTGGAGCAACTGGAGTGGCAGGTGCCGGAGCACATTCTGGTTCCAGGCGGCAACCTGGCCAACGGCTCTGCACTAGGCAAGGGCTTTATGGAGATGTATTACCTGGGCTTCATCCCCCGGGTGCCGAAGATCAGCATCATCCAGGCGGAGGGTGCAAACCCGCTGTATCGCTCGCTGGAGGAAAACGGCGGCACGGAGCTGATTCCGGTAAAGGCCAACACCCGCGCCACGGCAATCCGCATCGGCAACCCGGCCTCCTGGCAGAAGGCGCTGCGGGCGCTGCGCCAGACCGGCGGATGGTGCGAGCAGGTGACCGAGCAGGAGATTGCTCTGGCGAAGGCGGAGATCGGTGCCGAGGGAATTGGCTGCGAGCCGGCCTCGGCGGTGACCTTTGCCGGGCTCAAGAAGCTGGTAGCGCAGGGCAAGGTACAGCGGGAAGAGCGCGTGGTGCTGTTGCTGACTGGCCACACGCTCAAGGACTCCCAGTACACCATCGACTATCACCGTGGTGAGCTGCTGACCGAGGCGGAGAGCGCGCAGGCAACGGCGCAGGAACGCGCCCAGCATGCCGTACTGTGCAAGCCGCCCATCGTGCTGGAGCCAGACTCCGACGTGGTACTGCGCACGCTGGAGACTCAGATGCACATGCAGGGTTCGGTTCTGCCGGTATGAGTCAGCCGTTCCATATCCGCCTGCCGGCGACCTCTGCCAATCTGGGGCCGGGGTTTGATGCCCTGGGGCTGGCGATGGCGCTCTACCTGACGGTCGACGCAGTTGAGTCTGCCGCCTATCGGATTGATGCGACGGGTCGTAACGCCGAGCTGTGCGCCCGGCTGGAGAACAACCTGATTCTGGAGACGTACCGTGGTGTGCTGGCCGCTGCGGGCCGCCCTGCACCCGCGTTGCACCTGACCCTCGACAACCAGATTCCGCTGGGTATGGGCTGCGGGTCGAGCGCCGCCGCTCTGCTGGCTGGGGTTACCCTGGCCAACCACTTCGGCGCGTTGGGCTGGAGCGCTCAGCAGATTCTGGAGGAGGCCTGCCGGCGCGAAGGCCATCCGGATAACGTCGCTGCCTGCTGGCTGGGCGGGATGACGGCCTCTGCCATGCAGGAAGGTGTTGTGAAAACAGCAACATGCGGGCAACACCTGCCGTGGAGCCTGATGCTTGCGCTGCCCTCGGCCAGCCTGGCCACGGAGAAGGCCCGTGCTCTGCTGCCGGATGTCTACTCCCGCGCGGATGCCGTAACCAATGTGCAGAACACCGCGCTACTGGTGGCGGCCTTTGCCCTGGGCCGCGCCGACCTGCTGGCGACCGCCATGGGCGACCGGATGCACCAGCCGTTCCGGGCGCAGGCCTGTCCACTGCTACCCAGGCTGCTGCCGTTGGCGGGGCAGGGCCCGGTTCTCGGTGTGGCGCTAAGTGGTGCAGGGCCCTCGGTTCTGCTGGTGTGCTCTTCCACAGCTGAGCTGCAGGATGTGACGGCTCGGGTGCATGCGGCGGCTGGCGAAGACGGGATTGAGGTGTTGGCTACCCGACTGACGAACGGTGCGGCAGCACAGTTTGCGGGCTGAACGAGCCTAAGCTAAGAAGCTAAAGAGTTTAGCTATCCAACTTGACAACCAGGTAACAATCCAGCGTATTACCTAAGATATCTTTACGGATATCTTTCTGCTGCGTACTGTATCGAGTGTGAGCAGTTCTGGGGAGGGCTGCTTCGCCGCCCGTTGACCCCTATCTCTAGGGGTCCGGGCGTTTGCCTTTTAAGCTGATTGTGGCGCGTTGAATCTACTCCACAACCGATGCATCTATTATGTTGGAAAGACGGCCCTGCATCCATGATTCGGGTGAGAGCAGAGCGTCTGGAGGACTCTTTTCATGGCAGGACAGTTTGTTACCGATGTGAACGATGCGTCGTTCGAGAAGGAAGTACTGCAGTCGAACCAACCCGTGCTCGTTGACTTCTGGGCCGCCTGGTGCGGTCCGTGCCGCGCCCTGGCACCGGTGGTGGACGAGGTCGCAACGTCCTACCAGGGCAAGTTGAAGGTGATGAAGATGGACGTAGACTCCAACACCTCTACCCCGATGCGCTACGGGATTCGCGGTATTCCGGCTTTGCTGCTGTTCAAGGATGGCAAGGTTGCCGACCAGATCGTCGGCTACGTGCCAAAGGAGACGATTGATCGCACGGTGCAGAAGGTAATCGCTTAAGCACACGAGTTGCGAGCAGGTTCAGACGGCCCGGCATTGTGCCCGGGCCGTTTGTTTTGTGGTGGAAGCACTGCTGTCATTCCCACTGCTGCTGGCGTGCTCTACACTGCGTAGATGCTGGAGTGGATGCTCTTTCATGCGATCGTGGTGGCCTTCTTCATCCTGGCCAACAGCTTCTTCGTCGCTGCGGAGTTTGCTCTGGTGAGTGTGCGCGAGACGCGCATCCAGCAGTTGATTGCGCTGGGCAGGCCCGGGGCCAGCACGGTGTTGAAGCTCAAGCGCAATATTGATGAGTTTCTACCCGCGGTCCAGTTTGGCGTGACGCTGGCCAGCCTGGCGCTGGGCTGGATTGGTGAGCCCGCCATTGCCGATATGTTGTTGCGTCTGCAGCAGGTGGTGTTCGCGCAGCCTTCGGAGCACGCGCTGCTGTACGCGCACTCTGCGGCGATCGTGGTGGCCTTCGCGCTGATTACCTACTTTGAAGTGCTGCTGGGCGAACTGGTACCCAAGTCTCTGGCACTGCAGCGGGCAGAGCGCATCGCGCTGGCGGTCGCAGGTCCGATGGATGTCTTCATCCGCATCACGCGACCGGCCGTCCGGGTGATGAATCTCTCCGCGACGTTTGTGCTGCGGCTGTTCCGCGCGCCGCTCCGCGGGGAAGGCGCCGTTCACTCCCCGGAAGAGCTGAAGCTGATTGCGACGGCGACGCGCAGGATGGGGCTGTTGCCGCCGTTTCAGGAGGAGATGATTCACCGCGCGATCGAGCTGAATCACGTGCTGGTGCGCGAGATTATGACGCCACGCGGCCGTATCTTCTCGCTTCCGGCGGATATGCCCATCGAGCAGGCAAGCGCTCGCATTGTGGAGGAGCAGCATTCGCGCGTCCCGGTATATGACCCTGCAGGCGGTGCAGAGAACATCATTGGCGTGGTGTACTCCAAGGATATCTCGCGGCTGATGCACTTTCGCAGCGTGGCGCTTACGCTGGGCGGCGGGCGCGCCTCGGGCCTGTTGCTGCGGCAGGTGATGCGCGAGGTGATTGTGGTGCCGGAGACGAAGCTGGCCGTGGAGCTGCTGCAGGAGTTCCAGGAGCGACGCCGCCAGATCGCGGTGGTGGTGGATGAGTTTGGCTCGACGGTGGGAATTGTGACGGCAGAGGATGCGCTGGAACAGATTGTGGGAGAGCTGGAGGACGAGTTCGACATCGCCAGCCGATCGACCCCGTACAACACGGCGGGCGTGCTGCAGCTGGATGGCAGCGCCAGCCTGCGCGACCTGACCAACCAGATGCAGTGGGTGTTTCCGCGCGATACCGGTGTGGAGACACTGGCTGGCTTTCTGCTGCTGCATCTGGGGCACATTCCCCGCGTGAACGAGTATGTCGACTACGAAGGGCGCCGCTACACGGTGGCCGAGATGACGGGGCACCGCATCAGTCGCGTGCGGATAGAGCCGCTGGCGATCGCGGGTATTGCTGCGGAGGCCGTGGAGGATGACTCCACCGGTGAGGCGGATGCGGCCAGGCCGAAGGATGTGCGCTCGTGAGCCTGGCTCGGCCGTTGCGTTGCGTCGCCGTTACGCTGCCCGTGCTGTGGGTGGTGGTGACGGTCGTGTTTCTGCTCATCCACCTGGTGCCGGGCGACCCCGTGGTGCAGATGCTGGGCGAGGGCGCCACGGCGAGTGATGTGGCCCAGTTGCGCCACCAGATGGGGCTGGACGCACCGCTGGGCCAGCAGTACGCCCACTACTGCATGGGGCTGCTGCATGCGGACCTGGGACAGTCGCTGCGCCTGCATGACTCGGTCGCGCACCTGATCGCGCAACGGTATCCGTTTACGGTGGCGCTTACGCTGGTGGCGCTGCTGGTGGGGGTGGGGGTGTCGTTGCCGGCAGGGGTGTGCTCGGCGCTGTATCGGGATCGCTGGCCAGACCGGGTGCTGAGTGTGCTCTCGCTGGTGGGGCTCTCGCTTCCGAACTTTGCGCTTGGGCCCATGCTGATTCTGGCGTTCTCCATTGGTCTGGGTTGGCTGCCAGTCGCGGGTGCGGGCAGTGGCAGAGCGGCGGAGTTCCTGAGTCACCTGGTGCTGCCGGCCGTGACTCTGGGCCTGGGCCTGGCAGCGATTCTTACGCGCATGGTGCGAACGGCTATGCTCGAGGAGCTCGGGCAGGACTACATCCGCACGGCGCAGGCCAAGGGACTCTCGCCACTGCGCGTGCTGCTGCGGCACGCGCTGCGCAACGCCTTGATTCCCGTGCTGACGGTGGTTGGGCTGCAGTTTGGCAGCCTGCTGGCCGGGGCCATTGTGACGGAGACGATCTTCAGTTGGCCGGGGATCGGGCGGCTGACTCTGGCCGCGATTGCGAATCGCGACTATGCGCTGGTGCAGGGCTGCATTCTGACGGTCGGGCTGACGTACGTTGCGGTGAATCTGCTGACGGATGTGGCGTATACCTTTGCCAATCCTCGGATGCGGCTCTAAGTGCTCTGGCGGCTGGTGTGCTGGTTGCGCGGGGAGCGCCTGAGTGGTCAACGGTGTGCGCCGACGCTGGTGCGGCGAAGGTCATACACTAGTGCAGTAACGATGCGATTCCCGGGTGCTCTTCCGCTTGCGTTCTTGGTGCTCTCCGCGTGTGGGCTACAGGCCCAGACCGGTTCTGGAGCTGTGACTGGCCCGCCTGCGCGCGACGTTCGTGATGGTCGGACGGGCATACGCTTCCACTTGCCGCAGGGGTGGACCCTTGCCCGGCGTGACGGCGAGGTGAGTACCTTCGCGCTTGACGCCCGCTCCGCACCCCGCACCGCGCAGCTGCGCGCGGTAGCCAGCATCAACTACAACCCGTTTCCGCAGACGAACTTTGGCGGTGCCTTCTTCTACGCCAGCGTGGTGCCGCGTTTGGATGCCGATGGGTGCGCCAGGCAGGCCTCTGCAATGGGATCGCACCCGACGACGACGCGCAGCGTCGCCGGCGTGGTGTTTACGCGTGGCTACGACGAGCATGGCGGCATCTGTATTGAGTCGCGCGATGACGTGTACACAGCCATGCACGGGAACGCCTGCTACCGGTTTGACCTGGTGATCAACAACTTCTGCGGTGGCGATGTGAGTGGCACGCCGGAGATGAGTGCCAGCCAGCTGGAGAAGGTGCGGCAGCGGCTGGAAGAGATACTTGACACGGTGCAGCTTGATCCTCGCTGAGCCTGAGCACTAGGGTGTGAGCAGGGGAACGATGCGTGCGCGGATACCGTCTGCCGTAAGGTCGACCAGAGCCACCGTGACGGGGAGTTGAAACCGCCGTGGCCCGGCACTGCCGGGGTTCAGGTAGAGCACGCCATTGCGGCTCTCAAGGGCAGGGCGATGCGAGTGACCGTACACCAGCAGCTGCACGCCGGCCGCTTCTGGCAGCAGATCCAGCTCCTCTCGTATGTGCAGCATGTACACGGTGTGACCATCGAGCTCGATCATCTCGGTCGCGGGCAGGTTGGCGCAGGGGCCTGCGACGTCGATGTTGCCGCGGACGGCGGTGACGGGCGCCAGGGTGGCGAGCGTGTAGAGGATCTCGGGGTCGCCGACATCGCCCGCGTGCAGAAGGTGATCGACGCCACGCAGCGCGGCGAGTGCCTCAGGCCGCAGCAGTCCGTGCGTATCGCTTATGACCCCGAGGCGCATTAGCGGGTGGCCTCGCTGCGCATCTGGCTGTGGGGGTCGAGTCCGTCGCGCAGTGCGTCACCCAGAAAGTTGAACGAGAGCACGCAGAGCATGACGGCGATGGCAGGGAAGACGACCATGTGGGGAGCGTCCAGAATGTGGGCGCGGGCTTCATTGAGCATGGATCCCCAGCTTGCCGCAGGAGGTGGCACGCCGAGCCCCAGAAAGCTGAGTGTGGCCTCAGCCATAACGGCACCTGCCATGCCCACGGCTGCCTGAACGATGAGCGGCTGCAGGATATTCGGCAGAATATGCCGCAGCAGCACGCGCAGATCACTTGCACCCAGCGCCCGAGCGGCCTCGACAAACTCCCGCTCGCGGACGGACATGACCTGCGCCCGCACCAGGCGCGCGTAGCCGACCCAGCCGGAGATTGCCAGCGCCAGAATCAGGTTGCCCAGGCCCGGGCCGAGAAAGGCAACAAAGGCGATGGCCAGCAGGATGCCAGGCAGCGCCAGAAAGGCGTTGGAGACGTAGACGTTCAAGACCGTATCCAGCCATCCACCGTAGTAACCGGCCAGGCACCCGGCCACCACGCCGAGGGCCAGCGAAAGTGCGACGGCACCGACAGCGACCGAGAGCGAGATGCGTGCTCCGTAGAGCGCGCGCGAAAGGATGTCGCGGCCAAGCTCATCCGTGCCAAACCAGTGTGCGGCGTTGGGGCTGGCAAGCCTTGCCGTCAGGTCGAGCTGCACCGGGCTGTGCGGCGCGAGCCAGGGAGCAAACGCCGCGCACAAAACAAACAGGAGCAGCAGTCCGGTGCCCAGCAGGGCCAGCGGCTGGCGCAGCCATCGCATGGGTGTGGTCGCATGCATGTCTTCAGCATACGGGTAAGGCATGGTATCGAGGCAAGTTCCAGCCGCTGCAGCCGCCGTGGCAGAGGCTCACGCGAACGGTACAATCCAGGCAGCATGGCACGTGAACTGGGCTCGCCGCTGCGGGTACTCATCTACGGCATCAACTACGCTCCGGAGCTGACCGGCATCGGCAAGTACACCGGCGAGATGGCCGCCTGGCTGGCGGAGCGCGGGCATGAGGTGCGCGTGATCACGGCACCGCCGTATTACCCGGCATGGTCCATCCGCGAGGACTATCGCGGCTCGTACTATCGGACCGAGAACCGTGGCGGCCGTACGCCGCGCCAGCCGATTGTGTATCGCTGCCCGTTGTATGTTCCGGCCCAGCCCAATGGCCTGAAGCGTGTGCTGCACCTGGCCTCATTCCTGCTGGGCAGCCTGCCTGTGGCGGTGCGTCATCTGTTCTGGCAGGCCGATGTGGTGTTTACCGTGGAGCCAACGTTCTTCAGCGCACCGGCAACGCTGCTGGTGGCGCGCGCCACCGGCGCGGCTGCCTGGCTGCATGTACAGGACTTCGAGGTGGATGCGGCCTTTGACCTGGGGCTGCTGCCGCCGGGTGGCAACACGCACCGGCTGGCGTTGCGGTTGGAGTCAGCCTTTACGCAGGCCTTTGATCGTGTCTCCACCATCTCCACGCGGATGCTGGAGCGGCTGCAAAGCAAGGACATCCCCGCAGAGAAGACCGTCTTCTTTCCGAATTGGGTAGATGTTGACGCGATTGTGCCGCAAGCGCACTCGGTGCCCAACAGCGTTCGCGAAGAGCTGGGACTGCAGCAGAAGCTGCTGTTTCTCTACTCCGGCAATATGGGTGCCAAGCAGGGGCTGGAGCTGTTTGATCCGCTGACGGCAGCCTTTGCCCCGGGAGGAGCGTTTGCCGACGCGCGCGTTCACTTTCTCTTCTGCGGCGATGGCGCGTTCCGACCGCAACTGGAGGCGCTGCTGGCGGATCGGCCCAACGTGACGCTGCTGCCCCTGCAGCCACTGGAGCGGTTGAACGATCTGTTGAATGCTGCGGATGTGCATCTGCTGCCGCAACGTGCAGGCGCAGCGGACCTGGTGATGCCCTCGAAGCTGACCGGCATGTTGTCGAGCGGGCGTCCGGTACTTGCGACGGCGGATGCGGGCACGCAGGTGGCGCAGGTGATCTCTGGCCAGGGGCTGATGCCGCACGCGGCCTGCGGGCTGGTGGTGCCTGCCGAGGAGCCAGAGGCCCTGGCTGCGGCAGCGGCGCGCCTGGCGGCAGACGCGGAGCTGCGTCACCAGCTTGGAGCAGCGGCGCGAACGTACGCGGTGCAGCACCTGGGCCGGCAACAGGTGTTGGAGGCGCTGGAACGAGAGTTGTATGAGCTGCGCTGCCCAGGGGCTGGTGCGGTCGAGTAATATCGGACTAACCGCATCCTCAGGATGCAAGGAGTGCATGGTTTTGAAGAAAGCCCTTATCACCGGCGTGACGGGTCAGGATGGAGCGTACCTGGCCGAGTTTCTGCTCAACCGAGGCTATGAGGTGCACGGCATCAAGCGCCGCTCCTCGCTCTTCAACACGGCACGCATCGACCATATCTACGAGGACCCGCACAACCCCTCGCCTCACTTCTTTCTGCACTATGGCGACCTGACCGACAGCTCGTCGCTGATTCGCATTGTGCAGCAGGTGCAGCCAGACGAGATTTATAACCTGGGTGCACAGTCGCACGTGCAGGTCTCGTTTGAGCAGCCGGAGTATACGGCTGAGGCTGACGCGATTGGTCCGCTGCGTCTGCTGGAGGCGATTCGCATCCTCGGGCTGGAGAAGAAGACACGGTTCTACCAGGCATCGACCAGCGAACTGTATGGCCTGGTGCAGGAGGTGCCGCAGCGCGAGACGACGCCCTTTTATCCGCGTTCGCCCTATGCTGTCGCCAAGCTCTACGCCTACTGGATCTGTGTGAACTATCGTGAGGCGTATGGGATCTACGCGTGCAACGGCATTCTGTTCAATCATGAATCTCCGCTCCGCGGTGAGACCTTCGTGACGCGCAAGATTACCCGTGGGCTGGCTCGCATCAAGACCGGCCTGCAGGATCGCCTGTACATGGGCAACCTGAGTGCAAAGCGCGACTGGGGCCACGCGCGCGACTATGTGGAGATGCAGTGGTTGATGCTGCAGCAGCAGCAGCCGCAGGACTACGTGATTGCCACGGGACAGCAGTACACCGTGCGCGAGTTCATTCAGCGCTCGGCAGATCTGCTGGGGATGAGACTGACCTGGCAGGGCAGCGGCGTGGACGAGAAGGCACTGGACGAGAAGGGAAATGTGATTGTTGCCGTCGACCCGCGGTACTTTCGCCCCACCGAGGTGGAGACGCTGCTGGGCGACCCCGGCAAGGCGCAGCGCGAACTGGGCTGGACGCCACGCACTTCGTTTGACGAACTGGTGCGGGAGATGGTGGAGGCGGACCTGAAGGCTGCAGAGCGGGACGCCCTGGTACGCAACCACGGCTTTGACGCCTACAACGTGCGCGAGAGTTAGCGATGGCACCTGCTTCAGCATTCATGCCGCACAGTGCTCGCATCTTTGTGGCCGGACATCGCGGCCTGGTGGGCTCTGCCATTCATCGACATCTGGAGTCGCTGGGCTATACCCAGGTGCTCACGCAATCGCGCCAGCAGCTCGACCTGTTGGACGCTGCTGCCTTGGATGCCTGGTTCGCTGCGGAGAGGCCGGAGTTTGTCTTTCTGGCGGCGGCCAAGGTGGGCGGCATTCTGGCCAACAACACGTACCCGGCGGAGTTTATCCGGGACAACCTGGTGCTGCAGACCAATGTGATTGAGGCCGCACATCGCCATGGTGTGCGCAGACTGCTGTTCCTCGGCTCGTCCTGCATCTATCCCAAGCTTGCCCCGCAGCCCATGCCGGAGTCGTGCCTGCTTACCGGGCCGCTGGAGCCGACCAACCGGCCCTATGCGCTAGCCAAGATCGCCGGCATTGAGATGTGCTGGGCTTATAACCGGCAGTACGGCACGCGCTACCTGGCAGCCATGCCCACCAATCTGTATGGGCCCAACGACAACTTTGATCTGAACACCTCGCACGTGTTGCCGGCGCTGATGCGCAAGACGGCCGAGGCGATACGTTCCGGGGCAGACTCGCTGACGGTTTGGGGAACAGGCACGCCGCGCCGCGAGTTTCTGTACTCGGACGATCTGGCTGAGGCCTGCGTGTTTCTGATGAATCTACAGGAAGACGCTTACGGCAGTCTTCTGACCGCATCCGAGCCGCCGCTGATCAACATTGGAACCGGTGAGGATGTGACGATACGCGAACTGGCGGAGATTGTGGCGCGCGTGCTGGGCTACCGTGGCGAACATCACTTCGACACCACGAAGCCGGATGGAACGCCGCGCAAGCTGATGGATGTCTCGCGTCTGCATGGGCTGGGCTGGCACCACACCACATCGCTGGAGCAGGGAATCCAGCGTACGTGGCAGGCAGTGCGCGACCGCCTGTAGTGCCGCAGCCGTTCGTCAATGCGCACCATGCTCCCTGAAAGTTGTATTCTCCCGCACCGACCCCGTCACTAGACTCGGCATACACGGCAGCGACCGGAACCCGCTGTCTGCTGTTACCGGGGTCAGATTCTCTATGCGGCAAGTCAACCCACTGTCTCGCACAGTCTTACAATCGGCCCTGGTGCTTGCTCTGCTGCTGGGTGCAGGGTGTACACGTCTGCTGGCTGCTGAGCAGCCACTGACGCCGCAGCGAGAGACCGCAGCGATCGATGCCTTTGCGACCCCATCCATTGGCGAACAATATTTGATGATGGCTGCAAACCTGGAGCGCCAGCAGCGCGGACTGAGTGAGTTGCGCTGGGATCCTGTGCTGGCTCGCGCCGCTGCCTTCCACGCGGGCCAGATGGCAGACCATGGCAACATCTCGCATCAGTTTGAGGGCGAGCCAGACCTGGAGACACGCGGGGCGGATGCTGGTCTGCACTTCTCCCAGATCGCCGAGAACGTGGCTCTGGCGGATGATCCGGTGCTGATCCACGACCTGTGGATGAACTCCGATGGTCATCGCGAGAATCTGCTGAACCCGACCGTAACGGCGATTGGTATCGCGGTGGTGGTGCGGGATGGTGACGTCTACGCGGTCGAGGACTTTGCGACGACGGTGGAGACACTGAGTATCGACGCGCAGGAGACTGCCGTAGCCTCCCTGGTGCAACAGAGTGGCATTCGAGTCGACAACGATGGTGGCCCAGTTGTGGAAGATGCGCGCAAGACCTGTGCCATGCCCACAGGACATGCAGGCAGTCGCAAGCCGTGGTTCATTATGCGCTACACCTCGTCGAGTCTCGATGTGATTCCAGCCGAGCTGAAGCACCGCCTGGATACGGGCAAGTATCGCGAGGCCGCGATTGGCGCGTGCCCCGCAACCGATACCGGTTCGTTCACGGCATATACCATCGCGGTGCTGCTCTACCCCTAACAGCACTACCACCAAGGGGGTACGGTCGTTCCCCTGAAGTGCTTCGCTATTTCCGCTCCAATCCAAGCATAATAAGTGGGAGCCCTGCTGAGGCAAGGCGTCGATTGCCGCAGGATCCAGAGAGCCCATGAAGTCTCACTTTGAACTGACGATTCAGCCCCGCAAGGGTTGGCAGCCCATCGACTTCAACGAAGTGCTGCTGTACCGCGAACTGCTTGTCTTCCTGGTTTGGCGCGATATTAAGATCCGGTACCGTCAGACGCTGCTGGGCGGCCTGTGGGCACTGCTACAGCCGCTCATCGCCATGCTCGTGTTTACCTTCATCTTCCACCGCCTTGCGGGCATGAACAGTGATGGCGCGCCCTACCCGCTGTTTGCCTTCGCCGGGGTCGCGGCCTGGAACTTCTTCTCCACCTCAGTCTCGCAATCGAGCAACAGCCTGATCAGCAACCAGCAGCTGGTGTCGAAGGTCTACTTCCCGAGGTTCTTCATCCCGCTGGGTGCCATCGGCGCCTTCCTGATGGACATGCTGTTGAGCCTGCTGCTGCTGGGCGTGCTGATGCTCTACTATCACTGGCCGTTGACCTGGAACGTGCTCGAACTGCCGATCTTCATCCTGGGCGCGCTGATGGCCTCAGCCGGCGCCGGCCTGATCTTGTCGGCGGTCAACGTCAGCTTTCGCGATGTGAAGTATGCGGTCCCGTTTCTGCTTCAGATGGGGATCTTCGCCACGCCGGTCATCTACCCAATTCACTATATTCCGGCGCGCTGGCAGGTGCTGATCGGGCTGAATCCGATGGCTGGTGTCGTGGTTGGTTTTCGTCACGCGTTGCTGGGCAGCCCTGCGTCGTGGTCTTTGATGGGCCTCTCGCTTGGTGTCAGCTGTGTTCTGTTCTTTGTTGGCCTGCTGCTCTTCCGACGGATGGAGAGCGTGTTTGCGGATGTGATCTGATATGGCATCGATAATTGAAGTCAGAAATCTCTCCAAGCAGTATCTGATCGGTCGTCAGCAGTATCACTCCGAGACGCTGCGTGAGCTGATCTCGCGCAAGCTACGCGCCCCCATGCGCATGCTGGACGGCTCAGCCTCGGCGGCTCGTGCCCAAGTTCATGAGTTCTGGGCGTTGAATGACGTGAGCTTCGACATCGCTGAAGGCGAAGTGGTGGGCGTGGTGGGTGGCAATGGCGCAGGTAAGAGTACCTTGCTGAAAGTGCTGGCCCGCATCACCAATCCCACACGCGGCACCATCCATGTACGCGGACGCATCGCCAGCCTGTTGGAGGTTGGTACAGGGTTTCATCCTGAGCTGACCGGACGCGAGAACATCTTTCTGAACGGTGCAACGCTGGGCATGCGCAAGGCGGAGATTGCTGCGCGGTTTGACGAGATCGTCGCCTTCGCCGAGGTGGAGCAGTTTCTGGATACGCCGGTGAAGCGCTACTCCAGCGGCATGTATGTTCGGCTTGCCTTCGCGGTGGCAGCACATCTGAACCCCGAGATCCTCATTGTGGATGAGGTGTTGGCCGTGGGCGATATGGCCTTCCAGAAGAAGTGTCTGGGCAAGATGAGCGAGGTGAGCCATAGTGGCCGCACCGTACTTTTCGTATCGCACAACATGGCAGCGGTAGAGAACCTGTGCAGCCGGGGTCTGGTGTTGAAGAAGGGGACCAAGGTCTTCGACGGCAGCGCCAAGGAGGCCGTGCAGTACTATCTCTCTTCGGCGTCGGCGGGCAGTGGGACGAATGAGAATGTCGTTGAGTTTGAGGAAACACAGCATCGCAAATCGCCCCTGGGCAAGCTGCTGAAGCGCGCTGAGCTGTACACGGATGGGGATCGTCCGCTGACGGAGGGACTGACCATCGGCGCGGCACTCAAGATTCGCATCCACTTTGAGTTGCCCCGGCCGACGGACAGCTTCAACATCGGCATTGGCTTCAATAATCTCTTTGGCCAGCGCATCTTTACCGCGCACAGCTGCTTTGAGCCGGAGCGCGACAGCGACCAGCACTCCGGGGCGCTGGTGTTTACCTGCACCATTCCCAGTTTTACGCTGGTGCCCGGGGAGTACACCACGTTTTTGTGGCTCGACATCAGCAATGCGAAGGCCGACTCCATTGAAGAGGCCATGCGCGTGAGCGTGATCGAGTCAGACTACTACGGCACAGGAAAGGTGCCGTGGAATGGGGCGTTGGTGCTGCCCCACCACTGGACACTTAGTACCGACTAGCTGCTTACTCCTGCGGCGGAGCGGCGACTGGTACTGGCGCAACGTTCTTCAGTCTGGATAGCTGCGACTGCTTCTTCCGCTTCTTCTCTTCCTCTGCCTGCTGCTTCTCCTCAGTCGTCATCATTTCGATGGTGTGAATGCGTGCCTCCGGCTGGGCCACGGCATTGCGCAGCAGCGCCTGAAAGCTGCGCGCAAACTGATGAATAGTTGCAGCGTCGAAGAGGTCTGTGCTGTAGAGCCAGTGGCAGGTCAGGTCCTGCTCGCCATCGGTTACGAAGACGGCCAGATCAAACTTCGAACGCGTGATCGGCAGTTCGAACGGCTCCAGGGTAAGTCCGCTCAGCTCGCGACGCACGCGCGGCAGGTTTTGCATGACGAAGAGCACCTGCACCAATGGATGGTGGCTCAGGCTGCGCTCTGGTTGCAGCACTTCAACCAGCTTTTCGAAGGGCATCTCCTGATGTGCGTAGGCACCCAGCGCGGCCTCGCGCGTGCGATCCAGCAGTTCGCGATACGTCGGGTTCCCGCTCAGATCAAGACGAAGTGCCAGCAGGTTGATGAAGAAGCCAATCAGCCGCTCGGTCTCAGTGGTGGTGCGGTTGGCCAGGTCAGTGCCGACAACGACCTGCTCCTGATTGGAGTAGCGCGAGAGCATGAGCTGGAAGCCGGCCAGCATGGTCATGAAGAGAGTGGTGCCAGTCTCGAGCGCGAGTGTGCGAAGTGCCGAGGCGACTTCGCCCGGGAAGACGATTGTTTCGTGTCCACCACGATACGTCTGCTGGGCTGGGCGAGGTCGATCCCCGGGCAGGTTCAACAGCGCCGGTGCGCCGCGGAGTTGATCCTGCCAGTAACGAAGCTGCTGCGTGAGGCGTTCCCCATCCAGCACCTTGCGTTGCCAGGCTGCGTAATCCGCATATTGGATCGACAACTCCGGCAGCTCCGTGTTGCGGCCGCTGCGTTTCGCGTCGTACAGCTCACTAAGCTCCTGCAGAAAGACACCGGCCGACCAGGCGTCGCTCACGATGTGGTGCATGGTCAGCAGGAAGATGTGGTCGTCACTCGCCAGGCGCAGCAGTCTGGCGCGTAACAAGGGGCCTTCCGCAAGCGAGAAGGGAACGACCGCCTCTGCTGTTGCAATGGATCGCGCTTCCTGCAAGGCGTCGGCAGCGGCGCTCAGGTCATCGATGCTGATCGTCAGGGAAGTCGGTGCGTCAATCACCTGTACAGCTTCGCCTTGCACGGCGACAAAGCGGGTGCGTAATGCCTCGTGCCGCGCCGCGATAGTGTCGAGCGCATACTGGAGCGCCGCAATGTCCAGTGCACCGCGCATCCGCACACGGCGCGGGATGTTGTAGAGCGGATTGTTCGGCTCCATCTGATCCATCAGCCAAAGGCGCTGCTGTGCGAACGAGAGTGGCAGCGGGCCGGTGCGCTCCACGGCTACAAGGGGCGGCAACTCCGTCGTTGGTGACTTATGCCGATCGGCAACCAAGGCAATGGCACGAATGGTTGGCTCTTCAAATATCAGACGCAGTGGCAGGTCGACCTGCAGCGCGCGGCGCATGCGCGAGATGACCTGCGTTGCCATGAGCGAGTGACCGCCAAGGTCGAAGAAGTTATCCAGTACGCTTACTCGCTCGCGACGCAGCACCTCTGCCCAGATCGCATGAATGGCCACCTCTGTGGCGCTGGATGGTGGCACCAGGGCGCGTGCAGGTGTGTGCTCCGGTGCAGGCAGAGCTTTGCGATCTACCTTGCCGTTTGCATTGAGCGGCATGCGGGGCAACAGCACAATCGCGGAAGGCACCATGTGCGCTGGCAGCCGCTCCTGCAGGTAGCTGCGCAGCGTGTCTGCATTCGCTTTGCTGTCGCGCTGCAGTACGACGTAGGCAACCAGTTGCTTCTCGCCGCTTCGGTCTTCGCGCGCCACAACAATAGCCTGTTGCACCCCTTCGTGGGCGTTGAGCGAGGCTTCTACTTCGCCCGGCTCTACGCGGAAGCCGCGAATCTTCAGCTGGTCATCAGACCTCCCGAGAAACTCGATCGCGCCGTCGGACAGACGACGAACCAGATCGCCCGTGCGGTACAGGGTTGCTCCGGGGCAGAAGGGATCCGGCACGAAACGCTCGGCCGTGCGTGACGCATCGTTCCAATAGCCTGCCGTAACACCGGCGCCGCCGACGTATAGTTCGCCGCTGACACCATTTGGCACCAGCTGACGCTGTGCGTCCAGCACATACAGCTGAGTGTTGGCGATGGCAAAGCCGATGGGCACTGTCGCTGTGTCCTGCTCATGGTGACGGACGTCATCGACAATGCAGGCCAGCGAGCCGACGGTTGTCTCTGTAGGACCGTAGTGATTCAGAACAGTACAGCTGCCGTGCAGGGCCTGAATCTCGTGGAGCAGCTCCCAATGCAGCGCTTCGCCGCCCAGGATAAGAAACCGACGTGGCAGAACGGCTTGAGCTTCGTCTGCCTGCAGCAGGGCCCGCAGGTGAGAAGGCACAATCTTCAAGACGTCGATTGGATAGCGTCGAACGTACTCCGCATACAGAGCAGCATCGGTGGTGCGGTCGTAGGTAAGGACATGCAGGCAGCTGCCCGAGATGAGGGACGGAAAGAGACACGTATTCCCAAGGTCGGCCGTGATGGTAGAGACCGTGGCAAATTGCAGCCCATCCGCATGGCTGGCGAGCGCAAGCTTCTCGACGATGAACGTACTGTAGTTGACGAGATTGCGATGACGAACGGCTACTCCCTTGGGTGTGCCGGTGGAGCCAGAGGTGTAGAGCACGTACGCCAGATCCTCTGGCTGCGCGAGCGGAACTGGATTGTGGTCTGGCGCGGCATCCCATGCCTCGCTGTCAATCGCCAGTGTGTGCGGGAGTGCGGGCATGGCAGCTCGCAGGCGCTCCTCCAGTAGCAACACCTCGACCTGATGAAGTTGCTGCTCCAGGCGCGCCCTGGGCACGTCAACCCCGAGTGGGATGTACATGCCGCCTGCCTTCAGCACGCCGAGAAGCGCCGCGATCAGATCGGCAGAGCGATCAATCGCGATGCCAACTCCTTTGCCAGGGCCAACACCGAGCGCACGCAGGCGATGAGCAATGCGGTTGGCATAGCGATTCAACTCTGCGTAGGTGTAACTTACGTCTTCACAGCGTACCGCAGTGCGATCTGGATGAGTCTCTGCCTGATGTTCAAACAGGGCGTGGATGCAGTGGTCCTGCGGCGGGGTCTGAGGACCTTTCCCGGCGGCGAGGACTGCCATCGTCTGTGACTCGGTAAGGAGTGGCAGGTGGCCCACGGCGCACTGGGGGTTGCTGCACGCGGCGGCGAGGACGGAGCCAAAGCTGGCGGCAATCTGCTCTGCAGCCACGTTGCTCCAGAACGCTGAGTCAAAGTTGATGGACAGCGAGAGGTTCGCTCCTGCCTGTGTCGCACAAAGCTGCAGCGGCAGCATGTCCGTGTGTGACTCTGCGGCCAGGAAGGTTCCAGGCGAGTCGCCGAAGGCAGGGGATGTGGGTAGCGTGTTCCATGCCACGCTGGTTTGTAGCCCGTCTGACTGCGTTTTGCTGGAAGCAACAAAGTCTGTCCAGAGAAATCCATCCTGCCACTGTTCCAGGTCCTGCCGCAGCGCCGCCGTGTGACGCAAAAACTCCGTCGTGGGCTCTGAAGGGACGTAAGAGAGCTGAAGTGGCAGCATGCGATCAAGACGGCCAAAAGCATCCTGCAGCTCTTCGAGATGACGCCCGTTGCTAAGGCAGCCTACCAGCATCTCGGTGCCGCCGCCGAGGCGTAGAAGGGTGAGGCCCCAAAGTGCTGTGCTCACCGTGGCGATCGATGTATTGCAAAGCGCGGCAAGCGAGCTCAGGCCATGTTGAACCTCAGCTGGAAGAGACACCGGGAGTTGTAGACGGTGTTGTTGCGAAGAGGCTTGCCTGCGCTGCAGCGGCAACTTGAAGTCGGAGGCGGTCTCTAAGCGCCGATAGTACTGCGTCCAGAAGTCGCGGCAGGGAGCTGCCTCTTCTTCAGCCAGCATGTCCTTTTGCCACTGCGCGATGTCGGCATACTGCAGAATCTCTTCCTCCGCATCCGTTGCGTGGTTGCTGTACTGCCGCGCGACGGCAGAGACCAGCAGCGTGAGCCCCGTGGTATCTGAGGTGAGGGAGGGCGTCGTAATCACCAGCGTGTGGGGATCCGCCGCTGTGGTGACGATGGCTACGCGCAGCAGTGGGCCTGCCTGCAGGTCGAGCGTGCTGGCAGCGAGCTCCTGTTCCTGCTGGAGCAGGTCCTGCAGCGGCATGGTCGTCTCTCGCTCCACCACCAGCGGCGCACACGCTGGAAGGATGCTCTGAAAGGGCACCGCAATGCCCGGCTGGCGAACGTAGGCGGTGCGGAGAATCTCATGCGTTGCGACGCAGTGATTCAAGGCGCTCACCAGTCTCGGCTTGTTCAGTGCGCCATCGATGCGAATCGCAATCTGAGTCAGCAGCCAGGGCTCGCGTTGCTGCAGCCAGATGGCCTCTTGCGCTGCTGCCAGATGAAACACTGCGGTAGATTCAGTCATTCTCGTTTGCTCCCATTCGTTTGCCAGCCTTACGAGGCGGGCGTAGCTTTGCGGCGCATCTCTTTCAGCTTGCGGATACCTGCGCTTTGATAGTCCTTCAGTTCGTCGGCACGACCTTCCGCGGCGACACGGCCTGCGTGCGAGAGCAAGTTGCGAATTGTGGCCTCGGGCTGCTCACAGATGGCGCGAAGGATCTGCTGATACGTGCGGGCCAGCTTCTCAATCGTGGATTGCTTGAAGAGGCTGGGATTGTAGAGCCAGGTCGCATTCGGCTCGCCATCCGGATTGTTGAGGAAGAGCACCAGATCGAACCGCGAGGAACTGGTTACTCCGAGGGGGCCCATGCGGATTGAACCAAAGTCGATGTGAATGTCGGGTGTGTTCTGCATCACGAACAGGACCTGCACCAGGGGATGTTGCCCGCTACTCCGCTCCGGTTGCAACTCCTCAACCAGGCGGTCAAAGGGCATCTCCTGGTGGGCAAAGGCATCGATCGCAGTCGCTCGCACCTGCGCAAGGAATTGTGTGAATGTCTGCTCTGGTTGCAGGCGTGCTCGCATCGGGAGCAGGTTGACGAAGAATCCGATCAAGGACTCCAGCGCAACCTCAGTCCGATTAGCCAGGTCCGTGCCAACCAACATCTCGTCCTGATTGGAAGCCGCGCCAAGCAACACATAGAATGCCGCCAGCAACGTCATGTAGAAGGTTGCGCCGTTGTCGCGGCTCAGTGTGCGAAGCTGCGGTGCCAGGTCGTGCGCCAGTTCATCGCGATAGAAGACACCCCAGCTTGCGTCGTTCTGTTGACGGGCGAAGTCATAGGGTAGGCGAAGCTGGAAGGGAGCTCCAGCGAGCGCATGCCGCCAGTAGGCAAGCTCAGACTCCAGCATGGCCCCACTCAGTCGTTCCCGCTGCCAGACGCTGAAGTCGGCGTACTGGATGGTCAGCTCTGGAAGTGGCGAGGGCAACCCCTCTTCCATTGCCGTGTAGAGCGCCACGAGCTCTCTGCTGAGGACACCCAGTGACCAGCGATCACTGATGATGTGATGGGTATTGATGACGAGAGCATTCTCCTCCTCAGCCAGATGGAACAGGTGAACGCGGATGAGCGGCCCTCGGCTGAGTTGAAACGGTGTGCGGACCGCAGCACGTGCCAGTGCACGAGCCTGCTCTAAACGATCTTCCTCCGGGAGCATCGTGAGATCCGTCACCTGAAACGGAAGCTCGATGCTGGGATGAATCTGCTGCACGGGTTCATCGTTATGCGCGCTGAAGGTGGTTCGCAGTGACTCGTGCCGCTTCACGATCTCCTGCAGACTGCGCTCCACCAGATCGAGCCGCAGCGGCCCATACAAACGTGCGGCGTAGGCAACGTTGTAGAGCGGATTCTCGGGTTCAAGTTGGTCCATGAACCACAGCCTTTGTTGGGCAAACGAGAGCGGGATGGGGCGAGTGCGATCGGCACGTTCAATGCCGGTCTGTGCGGGCTGTCCGGCCAGGCCCTGCAACTGCTGCGCAAGCTCGTGCAGCACGGGCGACTCAAAGAGCAATCGCAGCGGGAAGCTGACGTCGAGCCGCTCCCGCAGTCGCGAGACTACTTGCGTTGCCAGCAGCGAGTGTCCGCCCAGGGCAAAGAAGTCGTCGTCGCGTTGGACGGATGGCAGACGCAGCACCTCGATCCAGACGTCGGCGACGAGCTGCTCCATCTCCGTCTGCATGGCGGCTGCTGAGCCCGGTTCGGTCGCCACGACTACTGGCTGTGGAAGGGCGTTTCGGTTGACCTTTCCGTTGGGCGAGCGGGGTAACCGCTCCAACTCTACCCAAACCGTTGGCACCATGTACTCCGGCACACGCTCACGCGCCCACTGCTTGACCTGTTCCAGGGCATCGCCTGCGGGTTGACGATAGACGACGTAGCCAACCAGTCGCTTGTCATGCTCGCTAAGCGATGCGAGTGCGACGGCGCACTCCAGGACGTTCGGCTCGGTGCTCATCACATTTTCAATCTCGGTGAGCTCGATGCGATAACCACGCAACTTGATCTGGAAGTCTGAGCGACCCAGAAACTCGATGCTGCCGTCAGCCAGGAAGCGTCCTAGATCTCCGGTGCGGTAGATCCTCCGGTCGGACAGTTGGTTGAACGGATCAGGAAGAAAGCGTTCGGCGCTTAGCTCGGGTCGGTTGAGATAGCCGTGCGCGACGCCATCGCCACCGATGTAGATCTCGCCGCGCACCCCAATGGGCAGCGGCTGCAGGTGCGCATCCAGAATGTAGATCTGCGTGTTGGCCAGGGGCTTGCCCAGCACAACGGGCTCACCAGGATGGGTGAAGTGATGCACTGCAGACCACACCGTGGTCTCGGTTGGTCCATAGAAGTTATAGAGCGAGGGGTCTGCCTGCAGGAGTCGCGTGCAGAGATCCAGAGGCAGGGGCTCTGCACCAATCGCTCGCTTGAGACCTGCTCCGCTGAAGCCAGCCTGCAGCAGCAGCTGCCACGTGGTAGGCGTTGCATGCACCACCGTAGCGCGTTTGCGGAGGAGCAGTTCGGCAAGTTCTTCACCATTGGCAGCCATGTTCTGTGGAGCGATCAACGTAGTGCCGCCACTGACCAGTGCCAGGTAAAGCTCCGGAATGCACATGTCAAAGGCGTACGAGGCCAGTGCGGGGAAGACGTCCCCGTGGCCCGTTTGCAGGAGTCGTTGCATCGCAAGCAGGAGATTGACAACGGCACCGTGCGGAATCTGCACTCCTTTGGGACGAC